>DATLPC010000126.1:0-25360 GCA_035535975.1 Gemmatimonadaceae bacterium
TGCTCGTCGTGCGCGGTCACGAACACGATAAGCGGTGGATCATCGTTCGCGATCTCACGGATGACGCCGAATCCGTCGAGGCCGGGCATCTGAATGTCGAGGAATACCAGGTCCGGTCGCTCGGCGGCGATCATTTTCACCGCTTCCGATCCTGAGGCGGCCTCGCCGATGATCTCGAGATCGGACTCGGTGGAGAGCAGCGTTCTGAGTCGCTTTCGTGCCGGCGGCTCGTCGTCGACGACCAGGACGCGGATCCGCGGGGCGTCAGCGGTCATGCGTGGTGCGATAAGGAATCTCGATCGTCACCCGCGTGCCGCTCGGCAGGCGAGGGGCCACCTCGACTCGCTGATCGTCTCCGTAGAGGTGGGCGAGGCGCGACCGCAGGCCGCCCAACCCGATACCCGCTCCCGCGTTGGCGGAGGGACCGTCGCTGATTCCAACGCCATCGTCCTCGACCACGAGGCGCAGCCGTCCGTCGGGCCGCTCCGCCAACACCCAAACGGAGCCGCCGGACTCGCGCGGAGCGATGCCGTGGCGAACGGCGTTCTCGACAACGGGCTGAAGGATGAGCTGCGGCACGAGGGCCTGACGCGCATCATCGGTGGAGCGCAGCCCAACGGTCAGTCGGTCGTTGAAGCGGACGCGCTGTATGGCCAGGTACTGTTCCACGAGGTGAAGTTCTTCCTCGAGCCGGACTTCCGCGCCCGGGTCCGACCGCAACGACGCGCGAAGCAAATCGCTGAGCTGTCCGAGCATCGTCTCGGCGGCCGCGGGTTCTTCTCGAATGAGAGCCGCGATCGTGTTCAGCGTATTGAACAGAAAGTGCGGCCGAAGCCGGCTCTCCAGCGATGCCAGCTTCGCTTCGGCGAGATCGACCTCGAGCCGAACTGCGCGCAGATCGCGCTCCCGGACCGCTTTGTGGTATTCGACCGCGTGGTAGGCGGTGGCAATGAAGGCATAAGTGAGGAGGTTCCGGCCGGGTTGCGCGAAAAACAGGTTGAGCGCCCCCTCGATCACACCGCCGACGAGATTGATGCCGAGCAAGTGGCGGATCGACGAGACAAGCACCGAATGGAGCGCAGCGAAGACGAGAGCGAGGCCGACCTGCCGGAGCAGCCACCGCTTGCGCGGTGCGCCGACCATTGGATATCGCCGCGCGGCGGCGATGACGGCGGGAAGGAGCGCGAGCCAGGTAAACCAAATGACGGTTTGCCGCTCGAGCGCTACCGGAAAGGCGATATCGACGTTTCCGCCCAACCACTGCTGAATCGCGAATACGATCGTGAGGACAACGGTGCACGTAATCGCGATGCGCCAGTTGACCCGCGGCGGTGAGGAGTCGATCGCGGCGTCGGCCATTGGCATACGGTGCCTGGCGCGGAGTCAGCCCGCAACCAGGTTGCGCCGAACGACAGCTTTTACGCGACGAAAGGAGCGCCAGTTTGGGCCAGTTTGGAGTCTGACCCCATTCGCGGCGATTTGGACCGGAAAAATTGGAGTCTGACCCCATTCGCGGCGATTTGGATCGACGGAAAATGAAAGGGGCGCCCTTCGGCGCCCCTTCGTTCAGCTTCACGTCCCGGTCTTTCGTTTTCTCGCCACCGTCTTCTTCCGCGGCTTCGGCTTCTTACCAACCTGGATCGGCACGATGTCCGACTGCGCCGCCGCCGCGTCGCCGCGGCCGGGCACCGCGATCGCCGGCTGCCGCGGCTGCTTGTACACGTACCGCTCGCCGGCGTAGTTGCGGAAGATCACCTCGTCCTCGTTAATCTCCTCGACGTATTCGGGCAGCAACGGAACCTTGCCGCCGCCCCCGGGCGCGTCGATCACGAAGTGCGGGACGGCCAGGCCGGACGTCCACCCTCTCAAAGCTTTGACGATCTCGAGACCCTTCTCGACGTTCGTGCGGAAGTGCTCACCGCCCGCCACCTGGTCTGCCATATAGATGTAGTACGGGCGGACGCGTGCCTTGAGCAGCTTCTGCATCAGCTCCTTCATGATCTGCGGATCGTCGTTCACCCCGCGCAGCAGCACCGTCTGACAGCCGAGGGGGACGCCGGCGTCGGCCAGCCGCCCGAGAGCAGCGATCGATTCGGGCGTCAGCTCGGCCGGATGGTTGAAGTGCGTGTTCATATAGATGGGGTGGTACTTCTTCACCATCTCGCAGAACTCGGGCGTGATACGCGACGGCAGGTGCGACGTGATCCGGCTGCCGAGGCGGATGATCTCGATGTGCGGGATCTCGCGAAGGCGCTGGAAGAGGTACTCGAGCCGCCGGTCGGAGAGCATCATCGGATCGCCGCCCGACATGATCACGTCGCGGATTTCCGTGTGTTCGCGCAGATACTGGAAGGCCGACTCGTACTGGTTGAGCGGGATCTTTTCCGGGTCACCGACTTTCCGGCGCCGCGTGCAGAACCGGCAGTACGAGGCGCAGACGGGACTCACCAGGAACAAGGCCCGGTCGGGATATCGATGCGTGATGTTCGGCACCGGCGAGTCGCCGTCTTCGTCCAGCGAGTCGATCACGCCGTCGACGATGTCGAGCTCCTGGACCGTGGGCACGTACTGCTGCCACATCGGGTCGCCGATCTCCTTGATCGTGCTCAGGACGTTCGGCGTGAGACGCATCTGGAAGTTGTCGAACGCCGGCTGCAATCCATCGACATCGATGACGTCGGACCCGTACCGATCAGCGAGCTTGTCGAGGGTATCGACGCTTTCGTGGAGGATCTTCTGCCAGTCACTCATGCGCGACGACTCCGTTCAGTCGTGTGGGGAGGGGTACTCGGGGTGCTGCGACTACGAGTGTGTGAGACGCTTCACGTACACCACCCGGGCGTCGCCCGGGGCGTAGAAGTCGGCGAGGCGCGCGGCTTCGTTCATGCCGCGTGTCTCGTAAAACCGCCGTGTCGACGAGTAGTCGTCTCGCGACGACGTCTCGACGACGAGCAACCGAGCTTCCCGCTGACGAAGACGGCGCTCGACCTCGTCGAGCAACTGCGATCCGCCGCCTTCACCTTGAAACGCGGGGTGCATCGCAATCCAATACAGATCGTAGGTGCGATCGGTGCCCGGCGTTGCGCCGTAGCACACGTATCCGACGAGCTGCCCTTCGCGCGAGAACGACCCCACGAACTCGTAGTTCGCCACGCCGTCGCCCGGATCGTACGGCGCGCGTGCCGGTCCCACCGCGAAGGTTTCGTCGAACAGCTCGAGCGCCACCTGGACTTCGTCGTCACGAAAGACCGAGGTGGCGTCGAGAATCTCACGGATCCGATTGCGATGCCCCCGCTGCAATGCTCCAAGCCTCACGGCCACCTACTCCTCCCCCTCTCCGGCCGTCGCGGCGGTGGCGAAGAGATCGAGCTCCGACGTGCTGGTTCCAGTCGTGACCTCGACTCCCGACAACCGCTGCGCAAGAACCCATTCGTCCGGTGGTGGGACTTCGCGGCCTCGCGCGAGTGCGAGCTCACAGATACTTCTGATGAGCGCCGCGTACTCGATGCCCGCCACCCCAGCCATCCTCGCCAAGCCGGCATCGGGAGCGATGTCCGGATTGGCATTCACTTCAAGAATCCACGGGCGGCCCTGGTCGTCGATTCGCATGTCGACGCGACCATAACCGCAGCCGCCGGCCATCTTCCACGCGCGGAGCGCGACGCTCCGCACCTGGGCGGCGACTTTCGCCGGAAGCCGAGCCGGACATCGCGGTTTTCCGCCGACGTCATCGGTGCTCCCGGTCACCCACTTCGATGTGTATGTAACGATTCGCCAGCGGCCGGCCGGCATTTTCCCGAAATCGATCTCGGCGATCGGCAGCACCGTGTCGCCGAGAATCCCGACATTCACTTCCCGGCCGTCGATGTAGCGCTGGACGAGGACCTCATCCCAGACCTCGAGCATCGCTTCCACGCGTTCCTTGAGCTGCCGCGTGTTCCGCACGACCGACCGCTGCTCGACGCCGAGCGACGCGTCCTCGGCCGCCGGCTTGACGATCGCGGGGAAGCCAACGCTTACCAGCGGCTCGCCGCGACGGATCGCCGCAAATTTCGGAATCGGGAGTCCGGCGCGGTCGAGCATGCCGTTGATGACGTGCTTTCTCAGACAGATCGAGGCCGTGTAGCTGGTCGCCCCGGTGAACGGGATCTTGAACAGCTCGAGGACGGAGATGACCGAGGACTCGAGGTGGGCGATGCCGTCGATCCCCTCGCACATATTGAAGGCGAGGTCGAACTTTCCGCGGCGCAGCTTCTCGATCCACTTGCCGTCATGGAAAACCGGGATGTAGCCGACCGTGTTCCCCTCGGCGACGAGCGAGCGCTCGATCGCCTCGACCGTGCTCAGGATGAGCAGGTCGGGTTTGGTCGCATAGGCGGATGCGCCGTCGAAGAGGATGGCGATCTTCATGCTGGCAGGGCGACGGGCGATGGTCGACGGGCGGCCCGTCTTCGCTGAGCGCGAAGGGTGACTCCAGTCCGCTCGGCCGCGTGACGCAACGCGCTCTGAATCAGCTCGTCATAGTTGAGTCCCGCTGCGCGCGCCGCCTTGGGAAGGCAGGAGTTGTCTTCCGGGTTCGGCAGGATTCCGGGCAGGGGATTCACCTCGACGATGTTCGGCTTCCCCGTCGCGTCCAGCCGGACGTCGATGCGGGACCAGTCCCGGCAGCCGAGGATGCGATAGGCGCGAAGAACGACATCTTCGATCGAGCGCTGGAGAGCGGGGCTGACGCGCGCCGGGCACTCGAAGATGTCGAGCGGCTCGTCCGGCGTATCCCAGACCCACTTGGCTTCGTATCCGTAAATTGGCAGCGCGCCCGCGGGCAGGGACTCGAAGTTCATTCCGACGATAGGAAGCACCTGCGCCGACGCACCGTTCCCGAGAACGCCGCAGGTGAATTCGGCGCCGGGCAGGAATTCTTCGGCGATGACCGGCTGGTCATAAGTCGCGAGAAGAAAACGCGCCTGCGTCTCGAGCTCGTCGCGATCGCGGACCAAGTTCTTCTCGGTGATCCCCTTCGACGACCCCTCATGGACCGGCTTCAGGAAAACTGGGAAATTCGAGAAGATGGAGTCTGACCCCATCTCGCCGGCGAGGAGGCGCGAGAGCGATGCTTCATCCTCGATCACGGCGTAGCGCGCGTTCGGGATTCCGTGCGCCGTCAAGAAATCCTTGGTCCGCGCCTTGTCGAGACAGAGCGAGAGCGTGAACGGATCACTGCCGGAGTAGGGAATCGCGAAAAATTCGCAGATTGCCGGAACGTGGGCTTCGCGGTTCGTGCCGTGAAGGCCTTCGGCGATGTTGAAGACGATGTCGGGGCGTTCAGCGCGGAGGCGCTCGGGGAGGCTCTCGTCAGCCTCGATGCGGATCACGTCGCCAAGGGCGGAGAGAGCGGAGGCGACGGCGTCGATCGTTTCGGCGGAATCCCACTCCGCGTAGACGTCGGCGGTACTAGGAGGCTCTTCGTCGGGACGCTGCTCGATGGCGGCCGTCCCGGTACGGCCCCCCACACTCAGCTCTGGTTTTTGGTTGTACGCGAACCCGATCCGCGTCATCCCGTCTCTTGTGCGAGTCTGCGGCGTGAGTGCCGCGAGAATTCCGAGCTTCGAGAAGTGCGTCGCGTTTTCCAGTGCGACGTTGGGGGCAAGAGAAATGCCAAATGCATCCGCCGCGCAAAATACGCGCGACGAAAAAAACCCGCAATGTTTTTTTCGCTCAGACCGACGTCAGACCTTGTGATAAAAAACGCGCGCTGCTTCGCGTCGATCGTCGGCCGTGTAGATCTCGAAATCGGAGAAGAATCCCGGCGCCTCGCGCTGCAGGAGACGAATCACCGTCACCGCCATCCGACGGATCTCCAGCTCCGCGCCTTCGCTCGAGCGCAACTCGAGCATCGTCCGCCATGCGCGGGCATTGCCCGTCACGACGATCTTCGTCTCCGTCGCATTGGGCAGCACCGCGCGCGCCGCCTCGCGCGACATTTTCCGCCGATGCACCTTGTCCGCGACCCAGCCGTAGCGCGTCATCAACTCGGCGACCAGCTCCACGTACTTCGCCTGCGCCTGCTCGACTTGCTCCCGCCACGCCGATTCGAGCGCCTCGTCGCCGACGATCGCCGGCGGCACGACGAAGCTCGCCTCCGACTCATCCACGTACCGCTGTGAGAGCTGCGAGTAGGCGAAGCCCGCGCGATGACGAACCAGCTCGTGCGTGAGCGAGCGGCTCACGCCCTCGAAAAGCAGCGAGTAGTTGGCATGCTCCAGCACGCTCCCATGCCCCTGCTTCTTGATGTTCTCGAGATACTCGCGCGTCTCGCGCTTCGCCGGATTGTGCTGGCTCATGTAACAGAGCCGGCCGGCGAACTCCGCGAGCTGCTCGCCGTCGGTGCTCTCGCCGATCAGGCTCACCGCGAGGTGCTCCGGCATCGAGAAGCTCGGCCGAGAGAGGAGGGTTACGACGGGTTCGGTGTAGAAGCGAGACGTCATCGAGGCGCGCGGGGCCTGAGCGGTGGTGGCGGTCATGAAGAAAATCAACCGGATCGCACCCCGCTCGACAAGTCACATCGGTCCACCGTCCAGCAACTCGAGTCGCGAACGCGAATATTCCCGATTCCGTTCGACGCGATCGAGTACGGAGCGCGCACGCGACGGCAGCGGTTCGATTGCCGGGTCATACTTGATAGCGCCGAGCGAATCCTGTCCTGGAAGCGCCGTCTTCACGCCGGGATTCAGGATATCCCGCGGATCGAACGCGCGCTTCACCGCCGCGAAATGCTCGATGGCCTCCGCGGTCCACACGCGGGGGAGGAGAGGCGTCCGCAGCCGTCCGTCGCCGTGTTCGCCGGTCAGTGTTCCGCCGAGCGACGCGGCCAGCGCCGTCACCTCGCCGAGGATCCGCTCGACGCGCTTACGCCAGTCAGGCCGTCCGACATCGACCAGCGGGTTCACGTGGACGTGTGAATCGCCGGCGTGCCCAAAGATCACGCCGCGTGTCTCGTTGTCGGCAAGAATCCGGCGGACGCCGCGCACGTACGCGGGCAATCGCTCCGGCGGAACAGCGCAGTCCTCGACGAACTGCATCGAGCGAAGCTGCGGGTCGAGGCGCGCGAGGATCGGGCTCGCCGCGTGCCGAAGCTCCCAGATCTCCGTCTCCCGCATCGGATCGAGCGCCAGGCGAGTGACCGTCGCGCCGGCCTCGCGAAAAGCGCGCTCGACTCCACGCGCGGATTCGGCGGCTTCCTTGGCGTCGGCGCCCTCGACTTCAACGAGCAGGGCGGCTTCGGTGCCGGCCGGAAGATTCGATGCGCCGCCGTTCGCCGCGACGTCGAGGAAGGTTCGATCGAGGAGCTCGCACGCGGCAGCGCCGGATTCGCGCGCGAGTCCGGCCGCGGCGACGGCGTCTTCGAGCGAGGCAAACGCGCTCAACAGGCTACTCGTCGCACCGGCGACGGGAACGAGCGCCAGCTCGAGCTCCGTGAAAAACGCGAGCGTTCCCTCACTTCCGACGAGCAGGTCGATCAACTCCTCGGATCGCGCGAACTCGGCAACAGCATATCCCGACGATTCCTTCCGCACCCGCGGATGGACGGAGGGCGTTGCCAGCTCCGCCGGCGCGAGGATGGCCATCGTTGCAAAAAACCGGTCGAGTGGCGGAATTCCACGCGGCAGCTCCAACCCTCGTCGTAGCGACGCCCGGGAGCCATCGGCGAAAACGCAATCGATGGCGTTCACCCAGCGGCGTGTCGGTCCGAATTTCAGCGAATGAGCTCCGGCGGCATTGGTCGAGGCCATCCCGCCGACTGTGCAAAACGCGCCGCTCGACGGATCCACGGGAAAGCGCAGAGCGTGCGCGCGCGCCGCGGCGTCGACCGCGCCACGGGTCGCGCCCGGTCCCACGCGCACCATGTTTCGCTCGGCGTCCACCTCGCCGATCCAGTTCCATCGGCTGAGATCCACGATGACGCCGCTTCCGATGGCGCCGCCGGGCATGCTGCTGCCCGATCCCCGCGGAACGAGCGACGTTTGGGAATCCGCTGCCCAACGAACGAGCGTCACGAGATCGTCGACGTCTACCGGTACGGCGACAGCCGTCGGAAGAATTCGGCCGATCCCCGCTGCTTCGGAGTACGCGGCGCGCGCGTCGTCGTCGGTTCGATACGCGCCGCGAAAGCCGGACGGAGCCGGCAACTACGGCCTGCGCGACGGAATGGCCGTCGCCGCGGCGACGATTGCGCCGAGCAGCGACTCGGCACCGCGCTTGGTGAATTCGCCGCGCTCGAGCCGGTCGAGCAACTGCTCGAGCGCGAGCTGAGCGCGTGTCACCACGTGATTGTGCATCACGCGGGCGCCGGTCACGCCGAGCGCGGGCGCGATCAGCGCGGGAGCAAAGGCGACGATCGGCACGGCGCCGATAACGAGCAGCGATCCAGCGATGGCCGCTCCGAACACGACCCCCGCGCCTGTCTGCGCGACGGCCGATCGCCGCTGCGTTCGAAAATCGGCCTCCAGCGCGACGTGCACGCGCTGGTCATCTACGCTAATCGCCGTCGCCGACACCTCGAAGGCGCGCGAAAGCACATAGTCTCGGCCTCCGACGCGAAGCGCCCGCTTCACGCCGACGAGAAAATCCTGCCGCGGCTCCCAGACGATTCGCTCGGAGTGGTGCCGCTTGACGATGAGCAGCTCTTGTCGCTGCATCCACGCGTCGACGGCGGCGAGAATGTCCGTCGCCCGACCGGGGACGGTGCGGGCGGCCGAGATCCGAGCCGGACCAAACAGCCGTGACGCAACGCCGCCTTCTTCTTCCGGCAACACCGAGCGGGTGCGTTCCTCGGCGAGCGCTTGTCGAAGATGCTGCGGAGTGAGACCGACTTCCTTGCCCAGCTCGATCAGCTGCTCTTCGCTGAACTCTTCGGCCGGATCGCCAGAGTCGCCTGTCTTTCCCTGAAGCTCAGCCGCGCGCGCCAGCACTCGCTCCAACGCGGAGCGATCGAGACGCGCGGGCGGACGAGATGGAACCGGCGAATCGGGCATACTGAAAGCTTAATCGGGAGACACGGACGCGGGACAGTAAGTCCTTCGTCGCGCAGCCTGCCCTCGAGGAGCGATAGCGACGAAGGGCTCCTCAGGATGACAACAGCTCAGATCCCCCCGAGCACCGACTCGATCGACCTGCCGAGCGCCGTGACCAGAGCAGCTGGAAGCGGGAACGCCCCGGCGAATTGGGTCGTTGGATCGCCGCTCGGGGCAGGTACGCCGAGCGTCTGGAGATAGAAGCGCATATAACCCGGAACGAGCTCCGGGGCGACGTGCTGAAGCAGGAGGGCGCCGCCGCGCACGGCACCGTTGCCCACGTACCCGACCGACGCTCCGCTGCGTTGCTCGGCCGGCGTCGTGTTATCGCGGATCGCTTCGTCGACCAGCCGCGCGACGATCTCGTGCACGAACACGTACAACGCTTCGGCGGACGCGTCGGGTGTCCGCGGAAAAGCCACGGCGATCGCGTTCGCCTGCTTGCCATCGTTGATCGTTCGACCTTCGCCGCCAACGGGCAACGACAGCAGCAGCTCGCCCGATCCCTGCTGCGTGTTGTTGAGAAAGCGCGACAACTTCGGGTAATACTTGCTGGTCCACTCCTGATTGAACTGCGCGAAGGCGGCGCCGCGCGTTTGCTGTTCCTTCGTCCAGTAATCGTGATAAAAGCGATTGTTCTCATCCTGCAGTGCCTCGACGAAGCGACGCGCCCAATCCCGGTCGGCCTGCGTCGGGAAGTTCGCGGCGAGAAAAGCGATCCGCTGCTGCACGTCCGGATTGCTCGACGACCGGGGGTTGCCCTGCGACCGAACGAGGAAGTCGGTCGCCTCCACGATCTCCTGAAACGAGTTGAAATACATCGCCAGGAACTGAGCGTTGGTGAGCGATGGATTCGTCGCGAAGCGCCGTGACAGGTCTTGCTGATTCGCGTCGAGCTGGCTGAACACGTTGCGCTGGCGCTTGAGCGCGGTGATCTGCTGCTTGTAGCCGCGGGCGAAAAACGGAACGTGTCCGGTGTCGCTCGTGAGCAGAGAGAAACCGTGCAGCCAGAGATCGACGTGCTCTTTCGTCGTCACGCGCCAGCCGCGCGTCTGCGTCTGGGCGTTGCTCGTGTTGGCCGCCGGGGAGGGCGACGCCGACGCGGATGCGCCGCCGGAGCCGGACGTCGCGCATGCCGAGAGCGTGAAGGCCGCGGCGCCGAAAAGCGCCAGTGGGCTGAACCGACGATTGGCTCGCGAACGCATCATGGATGGAACCACCGCTGAGGTCGTCCTATCCTAGTGCAAAAGCAGGGCGAATGATCCCTTCCGCGCTAACTCTGCGCGGCCGGGCGCCCGCAAATGGGGCAGAACTTCCACCCGACCTCCAGCTCCGTGCCGCACGCTTCGCAGTTGACGACCGTCAGGTTGTGGCCGCAGTGCGGACAGAAGGTGATAGTGCGACCGGTCGGGAGCAGCTCATTGCAGTATCGACAGCGCTCGCCCGCGTTCGCGACGACGGCACGCGATCCAATTGGAGAGCGCGTCGTGCTGACCCGAGCAGGAGTCGGCTGCGACGCGGGAGCCGTCGCGGCTTTCGGCGGTGCTGGTCGGGGCGGGGGCGGGGGCATTGGCGCGGGTGGGGAGGCGTTGACCGGAGCCGTCGCCAATGGCGTCTCCGCCGTGGTGCGCAAAGCGTCCACGGCGAGGGGCGTGCTCTCGTCATCAGGACCGGCCTCGAGCGAGCGAAGCGCGGAGGGCGACAGTGCGATCGTCGCTGTCGCGAACTGCTTGAACGCCGTCGGGTCGGGATTCTTGCTCGCGAGCTCGGAGCGGAGGCGATCGCGCATCAAGTCGTCGACGATCAGGTAATCGCGCGACCCCGAGAGCAGCTCGGTCAGCGTGATCTCGTAATCCTCGTTCGTCTCCAACCCCAGTTCGCGACGATGCAGCCGATAGGGAAGGATGCTCTGATGGAGCTCGGCGACGGTGAACGGCTGGCTGAGGTACTGCGGATGCTTCGCGCGGACCGTGCGCGCGAGATGGCGGAACATCCGATCCAGGTTGTCCATGTCGATAAAACTATCGACTAGGGCCTCGACGCCTCATCCACCCGCTTGTCATTCGCCTCGCGTGCGGCCCGTACCTTCGACGTCCCGAATCGATCCAGGCTCCGCGCGACGATGGACGGTTTTCCCGCCCAACCCTCGTCGTACCCCCAGTGATATCCCATCGCCAGGCCGAGAAGCAACGCTACCAGAAATTTCATCATAACCCGTCTCCCCCTCCGTCCGCGCGAGGCGCGAACTCAGGTGACCGGGTCAGGGCGGGCGATCACCGGATACGGCCTCGTCGCGCGAAACGCGTCGTCGGTGGGAAATGCCTGCGGCTCCACGGTCACTCGTTCTTTCTCACGTTCTACTGCCAACCACTCGTCGAACTTCGACGGCAGGATCCCATTGGACTGCGTCTGTTCGCGTGCCGCTCGAACCGCCAGGTAGTTGGCGTACTCGTTCTGCGGATGTCCTTCGTGGCCGCGGACCCAACGCCAGTCTATCTGATGTCTGCCGGCGACAACCGAATCCACGGCCTCCTGCCACAACTCGAGATTCAGAATCGGCCCTTCTTTCTTTTTCCAACCCCTCGACATCCAACCGAAGACCCATTCCTTCATTCCTTTCACGAGATACTGCGAATCGCTCGTGAACACCACGCGAAAACGCACGCCCTTTCGCGAGATCGCGCGGACAGCCTCGATCACACTGCGAAGGGCCATGCGGTTGTTCGTCGTCGCGGGCTCGGACACCCAGTAGTCCCACCGGGTGAGACCGCCGTTCCGGCCCATATACTCGATGACGCCCGCGGCCCCGCCCGGGTTACTCCCCTCACGTCCGTTTCCGAGACAGGACTCGTCGGCGTAGATCGCGACGAGGGCTGGTCGGGCCGCGGCGGCGGATGCCGCTTCTGCGGGGTCCCGGCCGCTCACCTCAGGACCTCGAGCCCGTCGATCTCGTCGATGTAAATCTTGAGATCATGTCCCGTGACAGGATGCCGGGCGTCGACGACTTCGCGGCCGTTCTCCAGCCGAAGTGCCAAAGGAATTACCACGTACTCGCGGCGCCCGCGCCGGTGAAAGGCGAGACGTGTGCCCTGCATCACAGCGCGCTCCAACGCGTCATACTCGCCGTGCGTCAGCTGCGCCATGCGGGCACCGGATTGCGACACCATTGAAGGGCCAAGCGCTCGAGCACTCGAGTTGCCCGCTCGATTTCGTCCACCATCACATATTCCTCGGCGGCGTGCGCCAGACCGATGTCGCCCGGACCGAAGCAAATCGCCGGGATACCGGCGGCATTGAGCAATGCGGCGTCGGTCCACGCCGTCATGCCCTGGATGCGAACCTCCTCATTCGAATCGCGAAGCGCCCCCTGCAACGCCGTGACGATCGGCGCGTCGGTTGCGACATCGCTCGGTTCCTGAGCGAAGGTCACCCTCGTCTCGGCGCGGAAATTCTCACGACGGTGTCCGGCCCGCTCGCACATCGACTCGATCTCTTGCCGCACGAGTTCCGGATTCTCGCCGGGAATGGTTCGTCGCTCGATCTGGATCACGCACTTGTCCGGATAAGTCGACATCCCGCTGCCCCCTGAGATCATCGACGCGTGCACGGATGGCCGGCCAAGCAGCCCGTGGCGACGTTTCGGGAGCTCGTCGGCGTCGAACCGGTCCAGCTCCGCCAAAACGAGTCCCGCATGGCGAATTGCGTCGACCCCGAGATCCCAACGACTGCCATGCGCCGCGCGTCCGTGCGTCGTGACGTCGATCCAGACGAAGCCGAGATGCGCCGGCATGATCGCGAGTCCAGTCGGCTCGGTGACGATGGCCGCGTCCGCGCGGACGCCGCGCTCGATCAGCGATCGCGTGCCGGCGCTCTCGTATTCCTCGTCGGCAACGGCGGCGACAATGACTTCTCCCTCAATCTCATCGGCGACGCGCGCGGCGGCCGCGCACATCGCGGCGACTCCCGACTTCATGTCCGACGAGCCGCGCCCATAGATGCGATCGCCCCACTCGGCCGCGTCCCACGGAGCGTGTGTCATTCCTTCGACGCCGACGACGTCGAGGTGGCCGTTGAACATCAGCGACCGTCCGCCCGGCCTTCCGACTCGCGCCACCACGTTCGGCCGTCCTGGTAACGCTTCGTGCATCTCGACGCGAAGTCCCCAACCATCGAGTACGCCGGCGAGCAGCTCGGCGACGGCACGCTCGCCAGGCGCGCCCGGGACGAGCAAGGGGTTTCGCGAATCGACGCGAACGAGCGCCCGCGCGAGCGCGACGGCGTCGCCAGATGCTATCGACACTGTTGAACTCCATGCTGATCGATCGCGAACGGAAGAATCTGACCGAGGTGGCTGATCGCGTCGCGGACTGGGTCAGCGCGATCGTTGGCGGCAATCACGAGGACACAGCCGCCTCCCGACGCGCCGAGCGCCTTCGAACCGACCGCGCCGGCACGCGTTGCACGGTCGATGATCTCGTCGATGAGCGGCGTCGGAATCGCCGGATGAAGCGATCGTTGATGACGCCATTGCTCTCCGACGAGATCCGCCACGGCGTCGAGGTCATGCGACCCGAGCGCTCGCGCCATGTCCTCGGCGGTTTCGCGCATGCGCTCGAGTGCGCGGAGCACGCGAGGTTTGCGCGCCGCGTAGGCGCCCAGCACCGCGTTGATCGTCTCGCCGGAAATCCGACTCTTTCCTGTATAAATGATCAGGCACCGCCGCTCGATCTCCTCGCGGAAATCCGAACCGAGTGGAATGCGCGTCACTTCGGTCGCTCCGGATGAGAAGCGCAGGCCGAGCGCGCCACCGAATGCCGCGGCGTAGTGATCTTGCCGGCCACCAGGAATTCCGAGGTCGCCAATCTCGATGGATCGGCTGAGCTCGGCGATGTTCTCTGGCGCCATTGCCTCGCCGCGGACGCACGCCAGCGCGGCGACGGTCGCCACGCCGGCGGCGGACGACCCACCCAATCCCGCACCGATCGGGAAATCGCTGTCGAGCCGAATATGGACGTCGTCGATCTTGAAGCGACGCGCCGCGGCGGTGGCGATAGAACGATCGGCAGCTCGCTCGCCCGAAATGTCAGCCGCGTGCGCGTCTCCCGCGTGACCACGAGTAACCGTCACGGTGGCGTATCGGGTGATCGCGACGTTGCAGACAAAGCCGCCCATCTCATCGGAGTAGGGCGGCACGTCGGTCCATCCGCCGCCGAAATCAATGCGCGTCGGCGCGCGCGTCACGATGGTTGCGCTCAAGCAACGCTAAACGTAGTCCGCGCACGAATCTTCGCCAATCGCGCGCGTGTCGGGCTGTTAGCGGGCATGCCTGTTGCTGCCCTTTCAACCTTCTATGGCCGATTTCACGCACTATCTCAACGATTGCAAGTTCATCCTCGTCTCCAACCGCGAGCCGTACGAGCACGTTCGCGGCGTCCATGGCGTGGATGTCAAGCAACCGGCGGGCGGACTAGTCACCGCGCTCGATCCAACGATGCGCCGCACTCACGGGACGTGGGTCGCATGGGGCTCGGGCACCGCGGATCGCGAGGTGTCAGACGAAACCGGACGTGTTGCGGTGCCGCCCGACGAATCCTGTTACACGCTGCGTCGCGTCTGGCTCGATGAGGCGGACGTCAACGGATACTACCATGGATTTGCCAACCGTGCGCTTTGGCCGCTCTGTCACATGCTCATCCAGCACTTCGAGTATCGCACGGAGTACTGGGAGCGGTACCGCGCTGTAAACCTTCGCTTCGCGCATGCGGTGGCGGACGAAGCGGAACGGTGCACGGGCCGGGCGATGGCCTGGATCCAGGACTATCACTTCGCGCTTGCGCCTGAATTCCTGCGAGCGATGCGTCCCTCGCTCTTCATCAACCAATTCTGGCACATCCCATTTCCGCCGGCGGATATTCTCCGACTCTTGCCGTCCGGAACGCACGAAGCGGTGCTTCGCGGGTTACTCGGCAACGACCTCCTCGAATTCCAGATCGATCGCTACGCTGTCAACTTCCTCGACTGCGTGGAGAAGTTCGTTCCCGAGTCCCGCGTGGACCACGTCCATCAAACCGTGCACTTCCGCGACCGCGTGGTCCACGTCGGCGCGTTTCCGATCAGCATCGACGTGGACCGCTTCGAGGAGATGGCCTCGTCGGCCGACAGCCAGGCGCGAGTGAACACGCTGCGCGAGCGATACGCCAAAGGCACTCGCCAGCTCGGTGTTTGCGTGGACCGCATCGACTACACCAAAGGCATCCCCGAACGCATCCGGGCGCTCGAAACGCTCTGGGCCGAATCGCCGGAACTGCGCGAGCGATTCACGTTCATTTTTGTTTGCACGCCCTCGCGGACCGATCTTCCCGCGTACAACGCGCTCGACCGCGAGGTAGTGCAATCGGTGATCGCGATCAACACGCGCTTCGGAACGCCCGAATGGACGCCGATCGTATTGATCAATGAGAACGTCGACTCTGATCTCCTGTCGGCGGTCTACCGCGCCGGCGACTTGTGCATCGTGTCGTCGCTCCAGGACGGGATGAACTTGGTGGCGAAGGAGTTCGTGGCCTGCCAAACCGACGAACGCGGCGTGCTGATCCTCAGTCGCTTCACCGGGTCGGCGGAGGAAATTGAAGGCGCGGTTCTGATCAATCCGTTCAATATCGATGGATTTGTCGCCGCGATCCGTACCGCGATCGAGATGTCGCCGGACGAGCGCCGCCGACGAATGCACCGCATGCGTCGCCAGCTCCACAACTCCACGATCTTCGACTGGCTCGACTCGATCCTCGCGCGATCCGCCGAAATCATGGGAATCCAGCATCAGCCCGCGCTTGCCTGACGCGCACGCCACGGCCGTTCCCGCGCTTCCTTTCGGTTCCGCGATCGAAGCGCGACTGCGCGGATCACCGCTCGTGTTCCTGCTCGACGTCGACGGTACCCTCGCGCCGATCGCCTCGCGTCCTGAATACGCCAGCGTTCCGAACGACACGCGCCAGATCCTCACGGACTTGGCCGCGACCGAGAACGTGCGCGTCGTCGTGATCTCCGGACGCAGCGCGGACGACGCGCGCCGTCTGGTCAATGTTCCGGGCGCTTGGATCATCGGCAATCACGGAATAGAGGTGGCTGCTCCCGGCGAGCCGCCGACTGTCCGCGACGCTGTGGCGGGCTACGCGGATTCGATCGCGGAGGCCGCGTCGCGCGCGACGCGAGTCGCCGATTCGCTACCGGGCGCGATCGTCGAGAACAAGCGATGGACGTTGAGTATCCATTACCGTCTTGCGCATCCGAGTGTGGTTCCCAGCCTCTCGGCGCGCGTCGCCGCCATCGCCAAGGATCTCGGTCTTTCGCTTACCGGTGGAAAGGAGGTTCTCGAGTTGCGACCGCCGGTCGAAATCGACAAGGGAACGGCGGCGATTCTAGTCGCCGAGGAGCTTGGCGCATTGTCGGAGAACGCATCGATCTTGTGCGCGGGCGACGACCGGACGGACGAGGACATGTTCCGGGCATTTCGATCGAGACGGCCGGATGCGGTCACCGTGTGGGTCGGGCCGGAATCCGCGGTGGACCGGACGATGGCGCAATTCCACGTCCCCGACACGGCGGCAATGTGCGAGCTGCTCGAAGCGGTGTTGGCTCTCCGCCGCGCCCTCGCCTGAGCGCTACTTCTTCTTCTTCGGCGCCTTCGCTGGCTTGCTTGCCTTGGCGCTCGGAGCCTTTGCCGGCTTGGCCGACTTCCCGGGCTTCACCGGTTTCGCCGCCTTTTGAGGCGCCGCCTTCTTCTCCGCCGGCCTCGCGTGACCAACGGGTTCGGATTTGGCGGGAACGCGATGCGCGTTGTTGGAGGGAGCGGGCGGTTGAGGCACCGGACGCGCCGGGGGCATTCGCGGCGGAAACGCAGCGAGTTGGGCCGCGGCGCGCGCCGCCGCCTCGGCCTTTGCCGCGGCTGCGCGATCCGCGGCAATCTTCGTCGCGGTTGGTCGCGCTTTTTCACTCGCCGGGCGCTTGCCGTGCGCCGCCTCGGCTTCGCGGATGAGTTTTTCACCTTCTTCGGGTGTCATCTGGCCGCGGCGAACCATGTACTGAATGAGATCGCGCGCGCTTTCGATGGCGAATCCGGTGATACCGGCGGCAGCGCTGACGACGTCCTTCATCGCCGCCGCGACTTTGCTTCCTGCTTCCTGGCTGATGAGCTGCGCCCGTTCCGCCAGCTCGGCAACCGTATCCCGCATGTCGGCACTTCGATGACCTGGCGGTCGGCGCGGCGGTGCCGCCGTCTCCGAACCCTCAGCGGACGTCGGAGCGGGGCTGGGGATGGGAGAGCCGGGTGAAGAAGCGGGCTTGTCGGCCATTACGTTGAACCTGCGCGACGGTTTGAGCTTCGCGGTGCAAGCCGTCAGCGTCGTTGTCGGGCACGGATGGGCGCGCTATCTTCGCGCGGCCGGCGGTCGGATGGCGGAAGTATATGATTCGCCAGCAGCTACGCAAGCCGGGCTGGAGAACGTCTGAGGCCGGGCTATTGGAGTGCCAATGCCAACCAAAACAATAGCATAATGGCGATGTAATGGCGCCATCAACGGATCAGCTGTTGCTGTCCGGCGTCCGGATCCTCGATCTTTCGAGAGTTCTCGCCGGACCCCTGTGCACGATGATACTCGGTGATCTTGGTGCCGATGTCATCAAGGTCGAGCGGCCCGGAGCCGGTGACGACACCCGCGGCTGGGGGCCGCCGTTCGATGCTTCAGGCCGCAGCGCCTACTATTTGAGCATCAATCGCAACAAGCTCGGGATCGCGGCCGACCTGGATTCCGTGGACGACCGGCAGGTCATCGAGGCGTTGCTCGGCGAGGCGGACGTGGTGGTCGACAACTTCCGTCCGGGGACGTTGGAGCGTCGCGGCCTGTCTCCCGATCGATGGTGTGCCGGCCGGCCGGACTTGATTTGGTGCACGATCACCGGCTTCGGGCTGTCGAGCGATCGGCCGGGCTATGACTTCGTCGCGCAAGCCGAGTGTGGATGGATGGCGATCACCGGCGAGCCCTCGGGCGATCCAATGAAAGCCGGCGTTGCCCTCGCCGACATCCTCGCCGGAAAGGACGCGGTGATCGCCGTGCTCGGAGCGCTCATCAGAAAGGAACGAACGGGCGTGGGTGGCCGGTTCTCGGTTTCACTTGCCGACAGTGCCCGCGCGGCGTTGGTGAACGTGGCGCAGAACGCGCTCGTCAGCGGTCGCGACGCCCGGCGGTGGGGGAACGCGCACCCGAATCTCGTTCCATATGAGATGTTTCATGCGGCCGATCGCGGGATCGTGATTGCCGTGGGGAGCGATGCGCAGTGGCTGGCCTGCTGCCGCGCGCTCGGCCTCGACGAGCTGGCCGACGACGCAACGCTCGCGACGAACACCGCGCGACTCGCCCAGCGCACCCGGATTGTGCGCGCGATGACAGAGCGTGTTGCCGAAAGACCGGCCGCGTACTGGGCGGAGCGCCTCGCGCGCGCCGGCGTGCCGAACGGTCTCGTTCAAACAGTGCTCGAGGCGCTTCGCGACACCGGGGCCTCGCCCGTCACGGGCATTCCGCCCAGTGTCCCGGGCACCATTCGTTTCGAGCCGCCGAACCTCGACGAACACGGGTCACAAATTCGATCCAAGGGTTGGGGCGCGTTTCGAGGGCTGTAGCCCCGAGTTACTCGGCAGCGATTGCCGGTGTGACAACGGTGTTACCTCAAATGCACGCGGTCGTCTTCACCACGTGGCGACCCTTCTCGATGAACGACGCGGCTCCATCACCGCCCTGTCCGGAGAAAAGGAAGTGGGTTACTCTGTTGTCGTGAAGACGACTGAGCAGGCTCCGCGGACAGATCCGATGATCGCTGATCCGGAAAACAGCGATCAGATGATCATTCAACGCGTATTGAGCGGGAATCGCGACGCATTCAAGACGCTGATCTCCCGCTACAGCGATCCTCTCTATCGACATGCGCTCTGCATGACCGGTAGTCCGGACGTCGCGGAAGACATCCTGCAACTCAGTTTCATCAAGGCCTATCAGCACCTCGCCGAGGTGCGTGGGCGGTTCGATGCGTGGGTCTTCAGAATCGTTGCGAACGGCTGCAAGGATTGGCTGAAGAACATTCGACGGTCTCATCTGAGCTACGACGAAGATGATCAACCGTCAGCCTATGCAACCCCGGACGAAGAGCTGGACCGGACGGAGTTGCGCAGTGATCTCGACCGCGCGCTCGCGACGCTTCCGGCGTCACTGCGAGAGGCGTTCGTGATGAAGCACGTGGAAGGCCGCTCATATGAAGAGATGGCCGATTTGCTCGGTACTACGGTCGGAGCGTTGAAGATGCGCGTACACCGCGCGCGTGAAGCGCTCCAAGCACTCTTAGAGGAAAAGTACGCATAATGGTTGACGATCTCCGCTCCGACGACGGCCTTAGCGGATTCGACGGCCACCGCGATCGCGTGTCGCGTCGCTCCGAGCAGGAGCGGCCCCTCGCCGATCGAGAGGTGCCGCTTGGCCACCAGGAACCCGAAGCCCGCGTGCTCTCGCCGCTCGTGCATGCGTGGCTGGACGGGGAACTCCCCGAAGCGAGCGTCCGCAAGGGCGATACGGCTCGCGACGTCGAGTTCTGGAAGCAAATCAACGTCGAGGTAGAGACGCGCCGCCGCATGCGGACTCCCGTCTTTGTCGAGACGAAGATCATGAACGCGCTGCCGCAGACGGCGCCGGTCGCGATCAGCCCATGGTGGCGCCGTGAGTTCGTCGTGCGGCCGACCTATGCGCTGGCTGTCGCCGCCGCACTGATCGTGGCCGCGTCCGCGGTCACGGCAACTCTCATCGTGACGATGCGATAACGCTGTTCGAGAAGTGAAAGGGCCGGCCCAAACGGGCCGGCCCTTTCACTTTATGCGGCGAAAGCCCCTATCGGACTGAGCCTACGGAACGCAGTTTGCTTCGCCGGGCTCAGCGCCGAGCAGTTGGTCGTGTGATCGCCAGCGTAAGGGGGCGCATGTCACAGACGGAACGGTTCGAGCATCTGCTCCATGAATTCGAGCGGGTTGGGGTAGATCCGAACACCATCAGTGCCGGTCTCGCGGTGCGCGAGGACGACGTGCTCCGTGTCCTCGCCGCGTTGCCTGATGGAGCCGGTCCCGAGGCATTCCTTTCCAAGCTTCGCCTCGTGATGACGGAGGCGGCGAAATCGTAGTCGTGTGAGACGCGCGTTCGTGGGCATTTCCGGCTACGACTATCGCGGCTGGAAGGACGCCTTCTATCCGCCGGGCGTCCCCCGACGATCGTGGCTCGCCTTCGCCAGCCGCGTTTTCAACTCGATCGAGCTGAACGGCACGTTTTACAGTCTCAAGTCGCCCGCGACCTTCGCTCGGTGGGCCGGCGACGCACCCGATGATGGATTCGTGTTCGCCATCAAGGGCGGGCGGTACATCACGCACAATCTCAAGCTCCGAAACTGCGAAACCGCCCTCGGCAACTTCTTCGCGAGTGGCGTTCTCGCGCTTGGGCGAAAGACCGGACCATTCCTCTGGCAGCTTCCCGCGACCTATCGCTTCGAGGCGGCGCGACTCGACGATTTCATTCGCGCTCTCCCGAAAGACTCGCGCGACGCGGAGCGTGTCGCGAACGGCCACGATCACCGGCTGCGCCGCGGCGCCATGCTTCGAAGCGACGTGCGTGTCGTCTACCGACATGCGTTCGAGGTCCGGCACCCGTCGTATTTCTGCGACGAGTTCTACGACTTGCTTCGGCGCCACAAATGTGGATTCGTCATCGCCGACACCGCCGGCACGTTCTCCTATGCCGAGCAGGTGACCGCCGACTTCGTATACGTCCGGCTCCATGGCTCGAGCGCGCTGTACGCGAGCGACTACACCGACGAGGAGCTCGCCGGATGGGCGGCAAAGGTGCGCGACTGGACTGATCGCGGGCGTGACGCATACGTATACTTCGACAACGACGCGAAAGTCCACGCGCCGTACAACGCGATGCAACTGGCCGATCTGCTGACGTGACACACGCCTTCCGTCCCTCCGCCTTCACTTCGCTCCGACCCGTCATTCTGCTCGCCGCGCTGGCGACGGCGCTGGCGAGTCCCTCCTGCGCGCAGGAGCGCCCGTCATCCGACTCGTCCTTTGCGGGCCTCGTCGCGCGACTGTCGGAGACGGGCGGCTATTTCGATTCGGACAACATCATCTCGAACGAGTCGTCATACCTCCAGGTGGCGAGCCAATTCGCCAAGGCCGGTACGCACGGCGGGGTCTATATCGGCGTCGGCCCCGACCAGAACTTCTCGTACATCGCGCTCGTCCGTCCGTCGATCGCCTTCATGCTCGACATTCGGCGCGACAACATGCTCGAGCACTTGCTGTTCAAGTCGATTTTCGCGCAGTCGCGCAACCGGGTCGAGTATCTCTGCCGCCTCTTCGGCAAACCGATTCCCGCCGATGTCGAGTCCTGGAACAGTCGCTCGGTCGGCCTCATCATCGCTTATCTCCAGCAAACGCCGACCGATTCGGCGAGCGTTCAGGCCTATCGTCGCGCGAGCAATGATCGCATCACCGGATTCCGCGTCGCGCTCGACACGCGCGACCGGACCGTCATCGACCGCTACCGCGCCGAGTTCGTCGCCGACGGTCTCGACACGCGATACTCGAGTCTCGGCCGCAACAACCGGATGGATTATCCGACATTCGGCCAGCTCATGCTCGCGACCGATCGCGCCGGGAAGCTGATCGGCTACCTGGCCGACGAAGAGGCTTTTCAGTTTGTCCGGTCGATGCAATTGCATGACCGAATTGTGCCGGTGGTCGGCAACGTCGCCGGCGACAAGGCGGTCAAAGCGATCGGCGCCTACGCGAGAGAGCACGGACTCAAGGTCTCCGGCTTTTATCTGTCGAACGTCGAGCAGTACCTTCTCACGCGCGACGGTGGCTTCGACGAGTACGCGGCCAATGTGAAGACGCTGCCGCACGACAGCACCGGCGTGATCATCCGCAGTTATTTCGGTCGCTTTGGTATGTCGCATCCGCTCTTCACGCCAAACCGCGGGACGATCAGCGCATCGATGATCGAGCGCTTCGACTCGTTTCTCAAGCGCGTTCAGGCGGGAGAGATCCGCACGTATCCCGATCTGGTGTTCAGCGGCTTCGTCCAACCGTGATCGCGCAGGGGGGGGGACCTCCCGCGGCCGCCGCCGAGATTCGCATCCTCGCGCTTGGCGACTCGTACACCATTGGCGAGGGCGTCGCCGAGGCGGATCGGTGGCCGGTTCGACTCGCCGCGATGCTGCGCGCGCGCGGGAAGGCCGTCGCCGCTCCAAAAATCATCGCCCGCACCGGCTGGACGACCGACGAGCTGTCCGCCGGCATCGACGCCGCGAAACCGGATTCGGCCTATAGTCTCGTCACGCTGCTCATCGGCGTGAACAACCAGTATCGCGACCGGAGCGAAGAAGATTATCGCGCGCAGTTTCGAACGCTGCTGGCCCGCGCCATCGCGTTCGCGGGTGGAAAGGCGACGCGCGTCATGGTCGTGTCGATTCCTGATTGGGGCGTAACACCGTTCGCCAATGGCCGCGATGGGCGCGCCGTCGGGCGAGCAATCGATCGATTCAACGCGATCAATCGCGAAGAGGCTAGCCATGCCGGCGCGCGTTACGCCGACATCACGCCCGTGTCGCGTCGCGTGGCGGGCAACGCATCGTTCGTCGCCGCGGACGGCCTGCATCCGTCGGCATCGATGTACGCCGCCTGGCTCGACGTGATTCTCCCGATTGCGCTGGAGATCGTGCCGTAAGGGTTTTCAAACCTTGGTCCGCGTCGCATCTTCCGAGGCGGCGCTCGAAAAGACGCGCGGCGCCCGCCATCGTGATGAGGCTTCTATGAAACATCTCTTGCTGCTGGTGTTCGTTGCCGCCTGCGCCAGCTCGGGTACCACGGCCGAGAATACGACCCCGAAGCAGGCCGCCATTTTCCAGAGCGCCGAGACCGGGACGCTGCTCACGGAACGTCCCCGTGCCTCGGTCATAACCGTCGCCGCGCCGCCGTCGAACGCCTGGTTGGCCGTCAAAGCCGTTTATGCCGAGATGGAAATACCGCTCACGGTGGACAACGCGGGAACACGTCAGCTCGGCAATCAGAATTTCTTCAAGACACGCGTCCTTGCCGGGCAGCCAATGGCGAATTTCGTCGACTGCGGCTCGGGGATGACCGGCCCGAAGGCGTCGACATACCGCATCTATATCTCGCTGCTCACACAGGTGACGCCAAACCCCGACGGCACGACGACAGTGCAAACGACATTCGTGCCGATGGGTCAGGACGTGAGCGCGGGCAGCTCGGACCGGATCCCCTGCGGCTCAACGGGGCGCTTCGAGCAATTGTTCCTCGATCGAGTCAAAGCGACGCTTGGTAAGCCGTGACACAACACACGAGATGAGATCAAGCAGGCGGTCGGTAGCCGGGGCCGCGAAGCGCGCGTCCTGGCCGGGCGCCAGTGTGCTTTCCGTCGCGGAGAACCTGGACGCCGTTCACCCAGACGTCGCGTACGCCGACCGATAACTGCTTCGGCTGCTCGTACGTCGCGCGATCGGCGATCGTCTTCGGATCGAAGATGACGACGTCGGCGAACATTCCCGGCTTGAGCAATCCGCGATCATTCAGCGACAGTCGCGTCGCCACCGCCGACGTCATCTTCCGCACCGCATCCTCCAGCGGAATTACCTGCTCGTCACGCACGTACTTGCCGAGGATGCGCGGGTAGTTGCCGAACGTGCGGGGATGGACCAACGCGCGCACGCTGTCCGGATCGGGGCCGCCGGCGTCGGTGCCGATCTTCATCCACGGTTGCTTGAGCTGGAGCTTGACGTTGTCTTCGCTCATCAGGAAGTACGTCGTCTCGACGCGACTGCGCTCGCTGAGGATGAGGTCCATCGCCGCCTCGAGATAATCGACATTCTTCATCTGGGCGATCTCCGACAATCGCTTGCCGACAAATTGTTGGTTCTGCGACTGCCGCAGGTTCGTAATGAGCACGCCGGCCGGCGACGCGAGCTCGCAGAGGTTCTCCCACTCGCTCGTCGGATGCTCCACCTCCTGTCTGATCTTCGCGCGAATCTCCTTGCTCGCGAGATTGTCGAAGAGTTTTCCCTCGGCGGAGTACTCGGGCGGTAGACAGGAGGTGAGTCCCGTCGCGCCCGCGGTGTAGGGATACATGTTGGCCTGAATGTCGATCCCCGCCGCGCGCACCGAGTCGATCTTGGCGATGACTTGGGCTTCCTTGGGCCAGTTGCGCGTTCCCGCCGCCTTGAGGTGATAGATCTCGCCGGGAACCCCGGCCTCCTTGGCGATGCGAATCACCTCATCAATCGCCTCGAGGATACGATCCGCCTCGGAGCGCATGTGTGTGATGTAGACACCGCCATAGGGCGCCATCGCCTTCGCTTCTTCGACCAGCTCTTCCGTCGTCGCGAACGTGTTCGGCGGGTAGATCAACGCGCTGGCCATTCCGAACGCGCCGTCTTCCATGGCGCGACGCACCGCATCGCGCATCGAGTCGAGGACCGCACCACGCGCGGCGCCCATGTGCTCGGCCATGCCATACACGCGAATCGTTCCCGCGCCGACGAACGACCCGACGTTCTGCGAGATGCCGTGCGCTTCCATCGCGCGCAGCCACAAGTCGAACCCATGGGGCTCGGCGAAGCGCTTTTGCAATTCGTTCGCGCTCGCCCAAAGACTCGCCGGGTTGAGCGGCGCCGGCGTTGCACCCTCGCCGAGGATTCCAGTCGTCACGCCCTGCGTGATCTTGCCGAGCTGGCGGCCGTCGCCGAGGAGTAGTTGGCCGCCGGATTGATCCTGGATGTCGATGAAGCCGGGAGCGACGACGAGATCCCGCGCGTCGATACGCGTTGTCGCGGCGGCGGACCGGAGTGTCCCGCGCGGCGCGACGGCCGCGATGCGATCGCCGCGAATCGCCAGGTCGCCGTAGAACCAAGCCGCTCCGGTTCCGTCGACGATCCGGCCGTTTTCGATGATGACGTCGTATGGGCCGACACCCAGAGCGGGCGCGGGAGAGGTGGCGGGTGTCGAGCGGCCGCAGGCGAGCGCGGCCGCGCCGGCGAGCAAAAGCGCGGAGAGAGTGGTGGGGGCGGGTCGCATCGTAACCTGTTCGCGGAGAACGCCGCGACAGGATGGCCGATCGATGGCACCGGCGCCAGTGTCGGGCCGTAGACAGAGCATGCCGCGCTGCACAGACTTCGAGTCTCCC
>DATLPC010000127.1:0-41046 GCA_035535975.1 Gemmatimonadaceae bacterium
CCGTCCGCTCACTCCGAAGCAGGCCAAGGAGATACCGACGGCGGCGCCGTCAACCGTCGCGCCTGCGCCCGGCCGTGGCGTGCGGGACCGCGCCGAGCTCGAGGCGTTCCTCGACGGCGTGATGGCGGCCAATCTCCGCGATAAGCACGTCGCCGGCGCGACCGTCTCCGTCGTCAAAGACGGCGCGCTGCTTTTCACGAAGGGCTATGGCTACGCCGACGTCGCCAAACGCACGCCGGTCGACGCCGAGCGCACGATGTTCCGCATCGGATCGACGAGCAAGCTGTTCACGTGGACGGCCGTCATGCAGTTGGTCGAACAGGGAAAGCTCGATCTCGACGCCGATGTCAACAAATACCTCGACTTCAAGATCCCGGCGACCTTTCCGCAGCCGATCACGCTGCGCCACATCATGACGCACACGCCGGGCTTCGAGGAGGACGGGCGCGATCTGATCAGCGACGACTCGACGCTCAAGATCGATCTTGGTCGGTGGCTTGCGTCGCATATTCCCGCGCGCGTTCGGCCGCCCGGGACGTATTCGTCGTACTCCAACTATGCGACCGCGGTCGCCGGCTACGTCGTGCAGCGCGTGTCCGGCGTTCCCTGGGACGACTACATCGAACAACACGTGCTCGCGCCACTCGGCATGACGCACACGTCGACGCGCCAACCCCTCCCGGCTGCGCTGCACGGCGATATGTCGAACGGGTACCTCTGGGGCGGCGGTGCCTTCGTCCCGAAGAAGTTCGAGATTGTCGAACCGATGCCGGCGGGATCGATCGCGGCGAGCGCGGGTGACATGGCGAAGTTCATGATCGCGCACCTGAACGACGGAGCGTTCAACGGCCAGCGCATCCTCGCCGAATCGACCGCGAAGCGAATGCACGCGCGTGCGTTCACGCACGACCCGCGTCTCCCCGGATTCGCGCTCGGCTTTTACGAGAAGAGCAGTCATGGGCTCCGCATCATCGGTCACGGCGGTGACACGCAGTGGTTCCACACAGACCTCGCGTTGATCCCGGACGAAAAGCTCGGCGTGTTCGTGTCGTACAACACGGTGACCGGCGGAGAGCTGAGCTTCTCGCAGTTCCTGACGCAGTTCCTCGATCACTACTATCCGTCCGTGCCGGCCATCGTCGCCATGCCGGCCGACGCGACAAAGGAAGCACAGCGCGTCGCCGGCGAGTACGAGTTCAATCGTCGCTCTTACACGACTTTCCAGAAGGCGATCGGCCTCGGCGGCGACATTCGCATCGGCGCCGACAGCGGCCGTCTCATCATGCACTCCGCGCTCGGCGACTCGCGGCTCGTGCCCATCGGCCCGCTGCTGTATCGCGAAGAGCTCGGCGATGGGCTCGTCTCGTTTCAAGCCGACAGCGGCGGTCGCATCGTCCGGGGCTTCTTCGGGCCGGCGCCGATGATGACGATGGAGCGCGTCGGATTCACGCAATCGGTCATGCTCCATTGGATCGTTCTCGGCCTCGGCGCGCTCGTGTTCGCCGCGACGTTGCTCGCCGCCTTTGGCCGGTTCTTCAGACGCCGGTTCGGTGAGGCGCGCGCCGACGACGTGCTTCCGGGGCGATGGTTCCTCGTCATGGCGTCGTTGTTCGAGTTGGTGTTCGTCATCGTGCTCGTCACGATCCTCAGCAGCTCGCAAGGTTTGCTCAACGGCCCGCTGACCGGATTGAAGCTGGCCTTCGTGCTGCCGGTGCTGGCGGCGCTGTGCGTCCTTGGCGCTTCCTACTTCGCCGCTCGGCAGTGGCGGCTTGGCGCGGGCACCCGCATGGCGAGGCTCCGGTTCAGCGCCGCGACGTTCGTTGCGCTGCTCTTCACTTGGTCGCTCGCGCAGTGGAATCTGTTGGGGTGGAAGCTGTAGGGCGCTTCCCCTCAACAGTTCGGATGGAGACGAACCAGGTTCGCCGAGACCTCGACGAGGTTGATGCGTGTTCCAGCGAGCACGGAGTCGATCGTCGCTGTCTTTTGCGGCTCGCCGTTCTCGGGATTGATCGGCGCGGAGGGATTCGCGAGTGAAATCTGCGCGCCAATACCTGGTTGACGACAGATCGTGACATAGATGGTCCCGTTCAGCGCGAACGCGCCGAGTGGTCCGTAGGCGCGGCGCAGGTCGTCCCAGGTCGCGGTAATAGGAACAGCGTCGGGCAATACCGCGCGTGTCCCAGAAACCTTCCAAAATGCGACCCGCGCGCCAGGGTCGATTTGCAGCGGGCGACGGTCGCCCTCTTCGCTGGCGAGATTGGCGACGACACCCACGACGCGCAGTCCTGGCCGCGTGAGAAGCACCGCCGTATCGAGCGACTCGTCGCCATTCGTCGTCGTCCAGCCGAAGCTCGCACAACGACGGCGAAGCTCGGCGATCGTCAAGTCGAGCGGCAGAGCGCCGATGCGTCGCGGCGAGATCTGAACGATCGAGTCGGGCCCGAAACAATCGCCGCCGGCCGTCTCGGTGCGCATGCGTTGGCTCCGGCGCGACATCGCAACGTCGGCAGCGACGACGCCCGCCAGCAGCGCGGCACTCAGTGCCAACGTTTTTCGTTGCACCATCAGATCCGAGTGAGCGTCCCCGAGAGATCCGCCTCCCAGGCCCCACCGTCGCGCGACATCTCTCCTTTGGCGACAACGCTGCGCCCGTCTTCGGCGATCGTCCAGGTTTGGCGTTGCGACAACTTCGGCGCATTTCGCCACCAGCGGATCGTGTTGCCGTCTACGCCAACGTCGTACTTGCGCGACACGCCGCGGCTGTCGAAGTAGAGCATGAAATACTCGCCGCGTTCGTCATCGCTTCCGAACATCGCGACGCCGACGGGGAATCGAGAATCATCCATCGACGACCGCCAAAGGACGAAGGCTCCGTCATCGAGCCACTCGAACGTTGTCTCGCCGTGGAGCTGTACGCCCGGCACCATGGGATGCGTCCCCGACATCTTCCATCGGCCGATCAGCGGCGCGAACGCTGCAAGCGCATCGTTCCGCGGGCGCGGGCTCGTCATCCTCTACCGCGCGCCGGATGAATTCTTCGGGGACGGCGTCGGCGCCGGGTCCATGAACAGGTCATCGGCGTAACAGTAGCCCCAGTCCTCTTCCGGCTCGAGGCTACGAATCAGAAAGTGCTTCGTATCCCGCACGTGACCCGTCGCGTGCTTCCCTGGCGATTGGTCACAGCAGCCCACGTGTCCGCACGTGAGACAAAGGCGAAGGTGCACCCACCAGCCGCCAGTCTTGAGACATTCCTCACAACCGGGTGTGTTCGGCGAAACGTCGTGCACGAGATCGAGGTGAGTGCACTTCGCAGCGGACATCACAGCCCCCGGGGAAACTCAGTCATGGATCGTCGGTCGCGGGCGCCACATCGCGCCTCTGGGCAAGCTAATCCCGGTGTCTACCAAGATCGACGAGAGCGTGGCCTTCGCGACCGAGCGCGTCCATCGCGTCCAGCTGCTGGACTTCTGACATGCTCTTTCAGTCGAGAAGGTAGTAAACGTCGGTGCGGAGCTTGGTGGGATCATCGGTCCAATGTCCGTACACCTCCCAGCTCGTGCCGGAGAGCCGGCGTGCGTGATTACGGCACCACTGAACGACAGCGTCATGCGCGGCGCCGAGTCGGGAGTAGTCTCCCCAATGGGTGGTCATGGCGACTTCGCCCGTCGGCACCTCGACGGGCTGCACATTGCCGACGCCGACGAACGGCGCGGCCGTGCCCACGCCAAACGCGACGTCGGCGCTGTCCGCCTCACCGGGCACGCGTTGATAGATGAAGACGTTCTGACCGTCGAGCTTGATCGCTCCGGTGAGGCCGGCCGCATAAACCTGATCGAGATAGTCGCGGAAGACGGCTTTCACCCGCTGGACCGGAAGGCGCGCGCGCACGGCGGCGATCGTCCGCGGACCACTGTGCTCGAGAGAGACTTGATAATTGCTCGCCGCCATCCGGCCTCCGCTACGCGAGAGCTCTACGCCGACACTAAAGCATACTCGCCGGCTAAAGCCCTGGACATGACGGCCAGCCACGCCCATCCCACCACCACGGCGATCCAGATTCCAAGGAGCGGCGAGGCATGGGGCAGGGCAGCGCCACCGGAAAAGCCGGCGAGGATGATCACGCCGCATACGAGTGAGAGCCGCGCGAGTCGGCGTTCGCCGAGGCGGGCCATCGCGCGCCACGCGACGAGACTACTGATCGCCAGGGAGACGAAGCCGATCGCGCCGGCGATGAAATGCACCATGCCCACGGGGCTGATCGACGTTGGAGGGCCGAGGGGCGTCCCGGCGGGAAATCCGTCCATCGGATCGGCGCGAAAGGCCGAGGCGACGAGCATACTCGCACCGAAAGGCGTCGAAACCTTCCTCGCGCGCTACCGGGCGTGAAAATGATGAGGCGCGCCATCGAATGATGATGCGTCGGCGGCGGACGATCGTAGTCTTCCGCCATGGCATACACGTTCTGGCATTCCGGCATTCTCATCGGTGAGTCCGATCTCGCGCCGGATCCCGACGAGGCGCGACACCTGGCGGGGATCTTCAGTCCGACGGCCTACGGGCTCGAGCTCTTCCCTCGGCTCACCGGAATCTTCACCGCCGGTCACCAGCTCAAGACGTACCTCGACGACAATGGCCTCTCCCCGGACGCGATGGAGAAGGAGGCGATCGAGCGAGTCCTCGACACCACGCCCGCCGGCCAAAAGATCATCGACATCGGGCGCACGCTCTGCGACGTCGAGATGCGCGCGCCGGACGGGAAGCGGATGGAGTTCACGTCGATCGGCTTCAGCGACGTGATGGAGCTCCGATCAATCCTTCAGGAGATGAAGCTCGACTCGGAGTACGATCTCGACGATCTGCCGGCGGATGCGCCGCGCTACATCGTGTCCGCGACGGTGCGCGACGAGTCTTCGTCACCGCGCGACGACGAGTCTTTCCCGAGGCCGCCGGAACCACGGTGGCCGGCCGACAATTGATCGCCGGCTAATCCAGCTCGTAGGTCAGCTCGAACGGATGCTCCATACCGTGGCCCACGGATGTAGAGCCACTGCCCGTGAGGCCGAGCAGATCGCCCGTCGCCGATCCGGGAATCACGGAGTAGGACTCCTTCGCGAGGCCGCCCTCGAACACTCCGGTGCGCTGAAGGACAAATGACCCGCTGCGTCCGCCAACCTTGCCGGTGACTCGCTCCAATCCGACGAAGCTCGCCGTGCCGTCGCTGCGATACATCATCAGATATTCGACCTGGCCCACACCTTCGATGTCGCCGGTCAACGTCTTCGTGACGTTGGCGCGAGTGAGCTTGGGTTGGCCCGGGTCCTCGCTGTAGGGCTTTTCGTCCCAACTCCTGATGGCGAAACGGGCACGCGCGGTCTTTTGCATTGGACTCAGAAGAGGGCGTACTGAAGCGGTCTTTCGGCGCGTGCTTTTCCTGGCGTGAACGGTCCGACCACCGCGTCTTGCTTCGCCGGGGTCAGCGTCCCCTTGAAGCGTGATCCAGTCAGCGCCGAGCGCATCGAGGCCATCGCCACGCGGGGGGTATTGTTGGTCTCGCTGAGGTGCGCCAGCACGAGATGATTGCATTCCTTCGTCACCGCTTGGCGGGCGAAGACTCCTGACGCGTGGTTGCTCAGGTGGCCGGTCGGGCAGGCGATGCGCGCCTGGAGCCACCGTGGGTATGGGCCGTTCCGGAGCATCTCGTCATCGTGGTTCGACTCGAGCACCAGGATGTCGAGCGAATCACAGGCCTTGGCCATCGCCCGAGTGACGTGACCGAGGTCATAGAACAGTCCCGCCCGCGCCCCAGTCGAACGGCTCGTTACGACGAAGCCCACCGACTCGTGCGCGTCGTGTGGCGTCGGCGTGCTGTCGACGGTGATGCGGGGAAACTCGATCGTCATTCCCGGGCGAAAGCGATGGACTTTGGCGCCGGTCAGCTCGGCCGCGCGCGCCGTGCCGTGCGTCGCGAACAGCGGCCAACCCCATTTCTTCGAGGCGCCCTTCGCGCCCTTCACATGATCCGAGTGGTCATGCGTGATGATGCAGGCGTCGATCGACTGCGGCGCGACACTGATCGCCTTGAGCCGGCCGGCGAGCGTGCGGGTTCCGAAGCCGCAATCGATCAGAATGCGAGAGCCGTCGCACTCGATCAGCACCGCGTTGCCGCTGCTCCCGCTCCCCAGCATCCAAAGCTTCAAGGAACCCTCGTGTCTAATCGCTAATCGGGGTTGTCCGACACCTTCCAGCGGCCGGCGTGCATGGCCTCGAGGTGGCGCCGCGCCCGCTCGGTCAGCTCGACATGCCGGCGCGACATCATTCGCTGCGCCGTCTCGACAAACTTATCGGCGTGATAAACGGTGTAGGGAGGTGCATCGCCCCACGAAAACGGCGCGACGACCTTCGGTGGCATGTTGCCGTAGACGTTCGCGCCGGCTCCGAGCACCGTGCCCGTGGTGAGTCTCAATCCGATCCCGGTCTTCACGTGATCGCCGAACAAGGTGCCAAGGAACTGCAGTCCGGTGTCGCGCCGTCCTTGCGGTGTCCAAAGGGCAACGGTGCCATACGTGTTCTTCAAGTTGCTCGTCACCGTGCCGGCGCCGAGGTTGACCCAGCGCCCGATATATGAATGGCCGACGAACCCCTCGTGCCCCTTGTTCGAGTGGCCGACGATGGTCGTCGCGCTGATCTCGCCTCGCACCTTGCTCACGTCGCCGATCGACGATCCGGTGATGTCGCCGCCCATCACGGTAACCTCGCGCCCGAGGTAGCAGGGGCCGGTGATTCTCGTGAAGGACCGCAGGTGCGAACCGCGTCCGACGTAGATCGCGCCGTCGGTGGTGTCGAACACGACGTGCGGCTCGATCACGACGTCCTCGGCCAGCATCACCCGTTTGTCGCCGATCACCGTTGCGTGGGTCGGCGGATTCGTGAGCGTGCCCGGGCTCTGCGCCATCTGCGCGAGATCGTTCGCCAGCTGCTCGGGCAGAACGCGCACGAGATCCCACACTTCATCGAGCCACCAGCCATTCATGTCGCCGATGCCACCGGTTCCGGCGGCGAGGTCCTCGAGCGTCAGCACGCCGTCCTCGAACGCGGATGCCGGAGTGGCTTCCCGTAGGCGGATGCCGGCGAGGCGTTGGCCGCATCGCCACACGCTGCACCCGGCGTTGTACCGGCCGAGCTTGACGATGTCGGCGGGGAGCGCGGGTACCGCGCGCGCGTTGACGACGATCGCGCCGGCCGGGACCATGCCCTTCGCGGCGACGCTCGCGGATCCCTCGTCGAAATCGGCGTGTCGTTGCCCAGCGAGATAATGCGTCGCCTTCACGCCTTGGAGCGCGATCTGCCAGCGCTCGCGAATCGTCGAGATTCCCGACACCAGCTCCGAGATCGGACGACACGAGGCAAACGGCTCGAAGCCGCGCGCCCTCGCGTCATCGTACAAGTAGAGCGAGCTCAATCGCGGCCTCCGTCTCTCACGCCGCGCGGGAGTGCGTCAACCAATGTCTTGAGATCGCTAGACCGATCAACCGTCGTGATCAACACGAGTCCGTCCTCGACCACCGCGACGAGATTCGACACGCCGAACAGTACCACGGTCGTGTCGGGTGAGTGAACCACGTTGCCCCGGGCGTCAACCGCATACGCGCGCCCGTGAACGGCGTTTCCATTCCCGTCTTGCGTGCGCACGCGTCGCAGCGCGCCCCAGGTGCCGACATCATCCCAGCCAAAATCACCGGGAAGCACCGCAACGCGGTCGCTTCGCTCCAGCACGCCGACGTCCACCGACACCGGAGTTACCGCGCCGAAGAAGCGGTGCAAGTCGTCAGCATGCGCGTGCAGCGCCGGCGCGATTTCGGGGGTCAACTTGCGCACGTCGTCGAGAAAATCGCCGACCCGCCAAACAAATATTCCGGAGTTCCACAAATATCCGTCTCGGCGCATTTCTTCGGCGCGTTGACGATCTGGCTTCTCGACGAAGCGCGCGACTTTGCGCACGTCGTCGTCGATCCTCTCGCCCGGTTGGATGTAGCCAAAGCCGGGATCGGCGCGCGTCGGCACGACGCCCACCGTCACCAGCGTCTGGTGTTCCTCCGCCGCGTCGGCCGCTCGCGTCAGCGCCCGTTGAAAGCCCGGCGCGTCGGCGATCGCCCAGTCGGCGTGCACGGAGATCATCGTCGCGGCGGGACCGTCGCGACGCGCAATCTCTTGCGCCGCCCACGTCAGCGCCGCGGCCGTTCCGCCGGCGCGCGGCTCGGCGACGAGGTTCGCGCGTGGAATGTCGGGCAGCAATTGGGCGATCGCCGGCACGAGCACGTCATTGGTGAGAATCAACACGCGCTCGATCGCGACGATCGGGCGAAGCCGAGCGACGGCTTCGACGAGTAACGGCTCGTTCGACACGAGCGGCAGCAGCTGTTTGGGACGCGTGGGCGTACTGAGTGGCCAGAAACGCGAGCCAATGCCGCCGGCGAGAACGACGGCCCAGCGGCTCATGCCCCGCTCGCGCTGTCGCCCGCCCCGTCCTCCGCCACAATGCCGACCAGCTCGGCGGCGCGGGAGTAGAGCTTCTTCGGGCTGAAAGGCTTGGTCAGAAAGTCGTTCGCGCCCATACTCATCGCGCTCGTGTGCTGCTGTTCCTGCCCAGCCGCGGTGAGGATGATGCACGGCAGATCGCGCCAGCGGTCGTCACGCCGCATCGCCGCGAGAACGTCGAGCCCGCTCATGTGCGGCATCATCAGGTCGAGAAGGACCAAACGAATGTCTGACTCGTGCTCGAGGACCTGGAGCGCCTCACGGCCGTCATAGGCCAGTGTCACGCGAAAAGGCCCCTGCTCGAGCTTCATCTTGATGATGCGGCCGATGTGCGGTTCGTCATCGGCCACCAGGACGTGAAACAGTTGATGTTCGTTGGTCACGAATCAGACGAGTGCGGCGATATGCTCGCGATGCCGGCGTAGTTCGAAGAGCAGTTGGGCGATGTTCGCGCCGTGCGCGACGAGAACCAACAGAACCGCGTCCGTGGACAGCACGGAAACAATTGCGGTGCCTGATTTGAGCTCGAGAACCGCGGTCCGCAAATCTCCGCGATTTGTTGCGGACCCGAGTTCGTCCGCCGAGGTAATAATGGCTGGGATTCGCGCCGCGATGTCCTCTGCGTCGAGGCCCGCCGCGAGCTGGCCGTCGATGAGGAGTCCATCGCGTCCCAGCACGACCGCGGCATCGACGCCTTCACGCTGCCGGATCACGGAGACCAGATCTCGGATGCTGGGCAGGGGAGGGGGGGAGGCCATTCCGGCGCTTCGGCTCGCGTTGAAAGTCGTGGGCGAAGCTAGAGTTCAAAATTATGGAAGTCAAGCGAAGTCAATCGCTTGAAGTATGTACGACGTCATCATTATCCTTCGCCTTGACCCCTCTGACATGACTTGTCGAACTGATTCTCGAAAGCGGCGCCCGATCGCCGTGCTCGCCGCCGCCGCCCTGTCGACCTTGGGCCTTGCTTGCGGCGATTTCACCGGCGTTCCGGCTTCGCTCCCGACGATCAGCGATACGGGGACGGTATACGCTCTCAATGGCGCACCGGCCGGTTCGCCCTCCGGGCTGCACATCTTCACCGGGACGCTGGTACCCGTAGATCAAAGCTTCTCCTTCGACGTCGGCTTCGATCTCGATTCGACGGGAGGCATCGTCGTCTATCCGCAGCGCACGGTCGCGACGGCTCTCTCCACGGCGACCCACTCGGTCGGCCTCCAGACCGTCCGCGATACGTTCGAGGCGGTGCTCTCCGCGCCGAAATCCGGCTATCGAGCCGACACCGCGCTCGTCGTTCAGCGTAATGTCGTCGTCCTCGTGCAAGCGAATGACGCCGGCGTCTGCGGTCTCGCGCTCACCGGCACGTCGCTGTATGCGAAGTTCCAGATCACCGAAGTGAATCGCTTGACCCGGCAGCTCAAGATTCGCTGGACCGCTGACCCCAACTGCGGCTTCGTTTCGTTCCAAACGGGCGTCCCTAAGAACTGATCGGTGCACGACCTCAAAATCTTTCGCGAGCAGCTCGATCTGCTCCGCGACGGCCTGCGCCGTCGTGGGGCGCTCGACGCGCTCAGCCCCGTCTTGGATCGAGGCGTCGCGCTCGAGAAAGAGCGGCGGACGCTCATTCAGGCGGTCGAAGAGCGCAAGGCGGCGAGAAACGCCAACGCACAGGAAGTCGCCAAGCGAAAGCGCGCCAAAGAAGACGCCGGCGATCTGATCGCGCAGGGACGCGCCCTCGGCGAAGAGATCGGTCGCCTCGAGGGAGAGTTGGGCGGCGTGGAAGCCGAGCTGCAGCGACTGCTGCTCGAGATTCCCAACGTCACACTGCCTGCCGTTCCCGGGGGCGACGAGGAACACAACGTCGTCGTCCGCGAGTGGGGAGCGCCCCGCGCACCGGACGGCGTCAAGCCGCACTGGGAAATCGGCGCCGACCTGGGGATCATAGACCTCGAGCGAGCGTCGAAGATTTCTGGATCCGGCTTCGTGGTTTATCGAAAAGCCGGCGCCCGCCTCGTGCGGAGCCTGTTGAACTACTTCATGGACGTGCATCGCGACGAGCATGGCTATGAGGAAGTTTGGCCGCCGCTCCTCGTGAATCGCGCCACCATGACGGGCACGGGCCAGCTCCCCAAGTTCGAGGATGACGCCTATGCCACGCGCGGCGATGAGCTTTTTCTCATCCCGACGGCCGAGGTGCCGGTGACGAACCTCTATCGCGACGAGATTCTCGAGGCGGGCGCGCTGCCGATGGGCTTCGTGGCGTACAGCAAGTGCTTTCGTCGCGAAGCGGGATCGGCGGGGAAGGACACGCGCGGCGTTTTGCGGACGCACGAATTCGACAAGGTGGAGCTCGTGCGCTACGCGACGCCGGAGTCGTCCGCCGACCAGCTCGAGCTTCTCACGCGTCACGCCGAGACGATGCTCGAGCGCCTGGGTCTGCCGTACCGGCGCAAGCTGCTCGCCGCCGGCGATACCGGCTTCAGCTCGGCCATGACCTACGATCTCGAGGCGTGGGCGCCCGGCGTCGGCGCCTGGCTCGAGGTCTCGTCGTGCAGCAATTTCACCGAGTATCAGGCACGGCGCGCGAACATTCGATATCGTCCCGCCAAGGGTGAGAAGCCCCGTTTCGTTCACACCCTGAACGGCAGCGGTCTCGCGTTCCCGCGCACGCTGGCCTGCATCCTCGAGCATTACCAGAACGCCGACGGGAGCGTGACCGTGCCCGACGTGCTTCGGCCGTACCTCGGTACCGACACGCTCTCGCTCCGCTAGCCGCGATGCGACGCGGCAAGCCCGAGCTGTTTGTCGCTGCGCTGATCCTGATCCTGCTCGCGTCGTACCTCTGGTACACGCGGCGGGTGATCGACGATCTGCGCAGCGATGCGCGCCGGTCGAGTCAGATGTACGCCCGCGTCTTCCGCGCCTTCGGCGATACGGCGACGGGCGCGTCGGACGCGGCGCTCGTCGATCTGTTGCGCGAGATCACGGAACAAGGTGTGCCGCTCGTCGTCATCTCGCCGAACGGTGAGGTGGCGGCCCACGCGAATCTTCCGTTCGACAATCCGAGGCGCGTTCCCGAGACGGATCCCCGCGTTCGCGACTACGTCGCGGTGTTGCAACGGGTGAACCCGCCGATCGTCGAGCCGTCGATCGGGAAGATTTACTACGGCGACGATGCCGTCGTGCGCGGCTTGCTGGTCATTCCGATCATTCAGGTCGTCACGGCCGCGGTCCTTCTCCTCGCCGGGTTGTACGTGATCCGGACCCGCGGCAACGCGGCGCGCGAGCGTCTCTGGGCCGGGATGGCGCGCGAGTCGGCCCACCAGCTCGGAACACCGCTTTCCAGTCTCGCCGGCTGGGTCGAGCTTCTCGAGGACCGAGGCGACGACGCATCAACGCGCACGGTGACGCGCCACATGCGCGGCGACCTCGAGCGACTCGATCGTGTCGCCCATCGCTTCGAGCGCATCGGCCGCGAGCCGAAGTACGAGCCCCTCGATGTCGCCGAGATCGTGCAACGGGTCGGTCGCTACTTTCAGGCGCGCGTGCCGACGCTCGCCAACACCATCGCCATCGAGACCACCGCCGCGCCGGACCTCCACGCCGTGCAGGGCGATCCCGTGCTCCTCGAGTGGGCGATGGAGGTCCTCATGAAGAACGCGATCGACGCGCTCGCCGGCCGCGGCGGCCGAGTAGCGCTCAGCGCCGACCACGGCGCGGACGAGGATTCGGTTGTGATTCGCGTTGCCGACGACGGACCCGGAATTCCCAGCGAGATCCGCTCGCGCGTGTTCGAGCCCGGCTTCTCCACGAAGCAGAGCGGTTGGGGCATCGGTCTCTCGCTCGCCAAACGTATCGTCGAGGAGAATCACGGCGGCAGGCTCGTGCTCGCCCAATCGGAGCAGGGCGCGACGTTCGAGATTATTCTTCACTGATGACGTCGTTGCTCGAAGAAAAACTCACCGCCGGACTCAATCCGGCGCAGCGCGAAGCCGTGCTGCACGTGAACGGACCGCTGCTCGTCCTCGCCGGCGCGGGTTCCGGTAAGACGCGCGTGCTGACGACGCGCATCGCTCGCCTCATCGACATCGAAGACGTCGATCCGCGTGCGATCCTCGCCGTGACCTTCACGAACAAAGCCGCCGGCGAGATGCGCGAACGGGTCGGTCGCCTGCTCGGGCAGGATCCGGCCGGTATGTGGATCGGCACCTTTCACGCGATCGGAGCTCGCATGCTCCGCGCGGCGGCCCATCTCGTCGGGCGCACGCCGGCGTTCACGATCTACGACCAGGACGATTCCCTCAGCGTGATCAAACGACTGATGGATCGCCATCAGGTGTCGTCGAAGCAGTTCTCACCTCGTGCCGTGCAGGGCGCGATCTCCGACGCGAAGAACGCGCTCGTCTCGCCCAAGGAGTACGAGCGGCTGGCGATGGAGCCCTTCTCCAAGGCAATCGCGCCGATCTATTCCTCGCTCGGCGAGACGCTGCAAACCGCGAACGCGGTCGATTTCGACGACCTCCTCGTGCTGCCGGTTCGCATGCTGCAGCAGCACCCCGACAAGCTGGAGAGCTATCGGCGCCGCTTCAAATACGTCCTCGTCGACGAATATCAGGACACCAATCGCGCGCAATACGAGCTGATCAAGCTCCTCGGCGGAGAGCACGGCAACGTTTGCGTCGTCGGCGACGACGATCAGTCGATCTACGGCTGGCGTGGCGCCGACATTCGGAACATTCTCGATTTCAACAAGGATTTTCCCGACGCGGCGGTCGTACGGCTCGAGGAGAACTATCGTTCCACGCCCCAGATCCTCGACCTCGCCAATGTCGTCATCAGCGTCAACACCGGCCGGATGGGGAAGACGCTGCGCGCGACACATCCGTCCGGCGAGCAGGTCACGCTCGTTCGATCCCTCGACGAGCGCGATGAGGCGGAGTTCGTCATCGCCGAGCTGATGGTTCGGCGCTCGGCGTCGTCGCTCAGCAACGCCGACGTCGCCGTGCTCTATCGCACGAACGCGCAGAGTCGAGCGCTCGAGGAAAGCCTGCGCCGTCACGCCGTTCCGTATCGGTTGGTGGGCGCCGTGCGCTTCTACGACCGGCGCGAGATCCGTGATCTCATGGCGTACCTCAAGCTGATCGCCAATCCCTCGGACGACGAGGCGTTCAGGCGCGCCGTGAGCGTTCCCAAACGCGGACTCGGTGAGACGACGATCGAGCTGCTCGCCGAAGGCGCGCGCAATGCTCGCGTATCGTTGTTCGAGGCGGCGCATGATCCGTCGATCGTCACGACGCTGCGTGCCGCGGCGCGCGTCGCCCTCGGCGAGTTCGTGCGGCTCATCGCCACGTTGCGCGACCATGCGTCCGAAGCGGCGGTCGACGAATTGCTCCGTGAGGTCGTCGAATCGATTCGTTACGGCGACTACCTCCGCGCCGAAGGGCCGGAGTCGGCAGAGCGCCTCGACAACGTGCGCGAGCTGATCACTGGAGCAGCGGAGACGGTGGCCGACGACCTCGGCGAGGTCGGACTGCGCCCGCTCGATCATTTCCTTCAGCGCTCGAGCCTCGTCGCCGACAGCGATGCTCTCGGCGCCGATGCGGACGCGGTAACGTTGATGACGTTGCACAACGCGAAGGGCCTGGAGTTTCCGGTGGTCTTCATCACCGGCCTCGAGGACGGACTCTTTCCGTTGGCGAAGGCGTACGACGACCCACCGCTGCTCGAGGAGGAGCGGCGCCTCTTCTACGTCGGCATCACGCGCGCGCGCAAGAAGCTCTATTTGTCGCACGCCGAGGAGCGGCGGCGGAACGGTGAGCTGCTCGGCGCGCGCCAATCGAGCTTTCTCGACGGGATTCCGCCGGCGATGCTCGAGAAGCGCAGCACGATCAAAGTGAGAAGCTCGGGGCGCTCGTTCATGCGCGCGACCGGGGGCGGAGAATCGAATGGCTATGGCGGTGGACGTGGTGGTTTCGGACGCGGCGGAGGCGGCTTCGAGCGACGCTCTCGCCTGGAAATGGACCTCGACGAAGTGACGCCGCGCGCTTCGGCCGCCGCTCGCCGGCCCGGTGTTCCCGTCGGTTTCAGCGGCGGCGGCGGCGTCGAGTACGAATCGCAGGATGCGCCGAACTATGTGATCGGCGCGCGCGTCAAGCATCGCAAGTTCGGCAGCGGCACGATCGCCGAGCTGGCTGGGGCCGGGCGCGACGCGAAGGTCAAAGTCGATTTCGACGACGAGGCTGTCGGAAGAAAGACGCTCGTCATTGCCCAGGCGAACCTCGAGCGCGCCGACGACTGATGGCGGTCACGCCTGATGATGTTCGCCATGTTGCCTCGCTCGCTCGTCTCGGGCTGACGTCCGATGCGCTGGACGCCTACGTCTCCGAGCTGAACACGATCCTCGACCACATGGACGTGCTTTCTCGCGTGGACACCGAGGGCGTCGAGCCGGTGGCCGGCGTCGGCGCGGCCGGCGCGCCGCTGCGTTCCGACGAGAACAAGCCCGTCGAGCTCGCGCGTCCGATTGCCGACTTCGCTCCAAAGACGAAAAATGGTTTCTTCATCGTGCCGCGGCTGTCGAGCCACGAGGAGCCCGGCGCCGCATGACGGCGCCGCTGACGGCGGCCGAGATCCGTCAACGGGTGACAAGCCGAAGCGAGTCGGCGTTGTCCATTGCCAAGGCATCGCACGAGCGGGCTGACGCCATCGGAGCCGGACGCGATGGCTTGAACATCCTGCTTCACCGCGATGATTCGGCCGCCCGTGATCGCGCCCGCGCGATCGACGACGGCGTGGAGCAGGGCGAGTCGGGACTGCTTGCCGGCGTGCCCGTTGTCGTGAAGGACAACATCGCCACGCTCGTGATGCCAACGTCCTGCGGGTCGCGGATTCTCGAGGGCTACGTCAGTCCCTATGAGGCGACGGCGGTCGCACGTCTGGCCCGACAAGGCGCGGTGATCGTCGGCAAATCGAACATGGACGAATTCGCGATGGGATCGTCCACCGAGAACAGCGCCTTCGGGCCGGCGAAGAATCCGCTGAATCCCGCGCTCGTGCCGGGCGGATCTTCCGGAGGATCCGCGGCCGCTGTCGCGGCGGGCATCGTCCCGATCGCGCTCGGTTCAGAGACGGGCGGATCGGTACGACAACCTGCCGCCTTCTGCGGCGTGGTTGGCGTGAAGCCTACCTATGGCCGGGTGAGTCGCTACGGGCTCGTTGCGTTCGCGTCGTCGCTCGACCAGATCGGAGTTTTCGGCCGCACGGTGGACGACGCGGCGCTCGGTCTCGAATCGATCGCCGGTCTCGATCCGCTCGATTCGACCAGTGCCGCCGAGCCGGTGCCCGCGTACACGAACGCGTCGCGGGGCGCGCTGACCGGAGTCGTCATCGGCCGCCCACGCGAATACTTCCCAGCCGAGTTGGACGCCGGCATTCGCGATCGCTGCGACGCGGCGCTGGAGGCGCTGCGCCGACTCGGCGCCGAAGTACGCGACGTCTCGCTCCCGCACACGAGCCTCGCGATCCCGGTGTACTACATCGTGGCGCCGGCCGAGGCGTCATCGAACCTCGCGCGCTTCGACGGCGTTCGGTATGGACTGCGCATCGAAGGCGACGGACTCCAGGCGATGTATGAGGCAACCCGTTCGCACGGTTTTGGTCGCGAGGTGACACGGCGCATTCTGCTGGGGACGTACGTGCTCTCGGCCGGATATTACGACGCCTACTATAAGAAGGCGCAGCAGGTGCGGTCCCTCATCGCGCGGGACTTCGCCAACGTCTTCACGTCCGGAGTGCATCTCCTCTTCACGCCCACCACGCCGACCCCGGCGTTCCCGCTCGGGGCCAAGTCCGACCCGTATGAGATGTACTTGAGCGACATCTTCACCTGCACGGCGAACCTCGCCGGCGTGCCGGCGATGTCGCTGCCGATCGGTGAGGTGAATGGACTGCCGGTGGGTGGTCAGTTCATGGCCAGCCACTTCGACGAGCGGCAGATGTTCGTCGCCGCCTACGCGCTCGAGCGCGCCCTGGGCGCAGGCGCGCGCACGTGAGCGGCGTCGCCACTGCCCCGCGGCTCGAGGATCGCTATGAGATGGTCGTCGGCCTCGAGGTCCACGTTCAACTCAAGACGAAAACAAAGATCTTTTGCGGCTGCTCCGCGGACTTCGGCGGACGGCCGAATGAGCACACCTGTCCGGTGTGCCTCGGTCTGCCCGGCGCGCTGCCGGTGCTCAACGAGCACGCCGTGGATCTCGCCATTCGCGCGGCGCTCGCGCTGTGCTGCACCGTGCAATCGACGTCCGTGTTCGCGCGAAAGAACTACTTCTACCCGGATCTGCCCAAGGGCTACCAGATCTCCCAGTTCGACAAGCCGCTCGCCACCGAGGGCCGGATCACGATCGGAACGCGCCCCGACGGCACGAAGGTGAACGTCGGAATCACCCGTGTGCACATGGAAGAAGACGCCGGCAAGTCGATTCACGATCGCTTTCCGGGCGCCAGCGCGGTCGATCTCAATCGGGCCGGCGTTCCACTGGTCGAGATCGTGAGCGAGCCGGACATGCACTCCACCGCCGAGGTGGACGCCTATTTAAAAACGCTCAAGCAGATCCTCGAGTATGTCGCGGTGAGCGACGTGAACATGGAGGAGGGCAGCCTTCGCGTGGACGCGAACGTCAGCACTCGCCCGCGCGGCGACGCGAAGCTCGGCACCAAGACCGAGGTGAAAAACATGAATTCCTTCTCTGGCGTCGTGCGCGCGCTGGACGTGGAGTTCGCCCGCCAGTGCGCGGTGCTCGATCGGGGCGAGAAGGTCGAGCAGCAGACGATGTTGTGGGACGCGAATGCCGGCGAGGTGCGTCCGACGCGCTCGAAGGAAGGCAGCCACGACTACCGCTACTTCCCCGAGCCGGACCTGCCGCCGCTCGTCATTCCGCTCGACCGCATCGATCGCATCAAGCGCGAGCTGCCGGAACTGCCGGAGGCGCGCCGCGCGCGGTTCACGGAACAGTATCCGTCGCTCGCCGAGTACGACGTGGGCGTCCTGACCGCCTCGCGGGCGATGGGCGACTACTTCGAGGCCGTGGCGCGTCGCAGCGGCGACCCGAAAACGTCGGCGACGTGGATCATGGGCGAGTTGTTCGCCACGCTCAAGTCGACTGGGCAGACGATCGAGCATTTCACCGTGCGCCCCGCCGACCTCGCCGACCTGCTCAAGCTCATCGCCGCGGGGACGATCAGCCGCAGCGCGGCGAAGCAGGTTTTTCTGGCGATGGTGAAGACGGGTGATCCGCCCGCGAAAATTGCCGAGCGAGACGGGCTGCTCAAGGTGAGCGACGACGCCTCACTCGCTCGCTGGATCGACGAGGTATTCGCCGACAACCCGGACGAAGCGCGCCGCTTTCTTGGCGGCGAAAAGCGCCTTCAGGGCGTGCTCGTCGGCTATGCGATGAAAAAGTCCAACGGCGCCGCCGACCCCAAGCGGCTCAATCAGCTGCTGGCGGCGCGGCTCGGCTCGTAGAGCGGACGCGCCAGGTCGGCGGCGAACGCCAGATCGGTGGCCGGCATGCCGAAATGACGATCGGCCTCTTCGTGCAAACGCAGCTCGTTCCCCTCGCGCAGGATCTTTCGACGCACGCGCTTCGCCATGCGCAGCGCCTCGTCGCCTGAAGGATCGAGGCGATACGGTTCCGCGCTGTCCATCCTGCGCAGCAGGTCGATGACATAGTCGTACGACCGTGCGACGTAGCGTCCCACGTCGCGGTCGGGTAGATCCCAGCGGCTGTTCTCTTTCATCAGCTGGAAGATCCGTTGCCACGATTCGTTGTCGGCGACGATCACCATGCCGCGAAAAATCCGGCGATTGGTCGGCGTGCTGAAAATTGTCGGGCTGAGCACGCGATCGAGCAGACCGTCGGCCCGCGAGTGATCAATCAAGATCAGCTCACGCGCCCGGCGAGCGCACTCCGTGCCGAGGTGCGTCTCGAAGCGGCTTTCCCAGTACGAGTGGCCGAGCGAGGACGTGCTCGACGTGACAGCGAGCTGTCGCGGCACGAAGTAGTTGTGTGCGACGGCGTCCGCCGCCAAATGCGACAAATACCCAAGTCCGAACGCGCGGAGCCGATCGTCTTTCGCCGCGTCGAAGATCTCGAACCCGACGTTCCACGAATGACAATGACGCCCGACCGGCGCGTATTTCTTGGCGATGCTCGTGTCGGCCGCGATCGATCCGTACAGGAAATCGTACGGGAATTCGCTGAGCAGGGCGGCCACCGCCGGCGGCAAAAGGCTAATGGAGCGAATGACCGCCTCGCCCAGGAAGACGTGTGTCCCCGGGGTCCAGGCGTGAGCTACCGCGGGTGCGATGACCAACGCGACAATCGCGAAGAGGGCACCACGCGCCAGCCAGCCGAAGCGCCTCCCGTCCAGCCGGAGCGCGCCTCGGTTGCCGGCGAAACTACAGCCCAAGGCGCTTCCGTTGGCGACGGATGGCGCGCCGGAGCATCTTGAGCTCCGACTCGACCGCGTCGTCGATCGCTTCTCGTGCTCGCCCCATGTAATCCGAGACATGCTCTCGAATCTCGTCGCGGGGAACGCGGTCCCACAGGTCCTCGCCACGGTCGGCGGCCCAGCGCGCGCCACGCGTACCGAGTCGAAGCGCGTGCTTGCCCGCCCATCCAGCGCCACGCGACATGCCAAGCATGATCGGCGTCCCCGGACGACGTCCGGACGGTCCGCGTCTGAGCATGAACGTCACACCCGCGCCTATCGTCGCTCCGATCAGCGCGGCCGTGAGAAGATCATACTCCGCGTCATGACCGCTGGTCTCGCGCTCTCGGCCGGACACGCGGGGCTGCTGGGAGCGCCGGCGGGGTTGGTTCGGAACTGCCGTCGTCGCCATCGTCTTCCTCCAGAATCTCGATTTCGTCGGCCGGGTCGGCCACATCGAGCTCGTCAGACGCAAAGTCCATCCCACCGCGACGGCCAAAGCTCGCGGCTCCGGTTTGAACTCCACGAACCGTCGAGGCGGTGGACACGAACAAATGCTCCGCCTCGGACTGTACGACCGAAAGCAGCGCGTTGAGCTCGTTGATGCGCTTCTCGGTTATGGCGATCGTCTGCCGGACCTGATCGTTCGCGGCCGTGACGGTCGCTGAGACCTTGTCCACGTCCGCCCGAATCGACGCGCTCATCGCGTTGACATTCTCGGCGATCGAGCCGGCCGTCTTGATGATCGGCCCAAGGTCGGCGTAGACCTTGTTCAGCGCCTGGGTCGTCTTCTGTGCGACCCCCCGCATTTTCATCGCGGCGATGACCAGCATCACGACCATGGCCACGAGGCAAAGCATGATGAACGCGGTGCTGAACACCAGGATCTGGTCGAGCACTCCCCGGTCGGGCGGGAGCTGCTTGATGATCAAAGTGTCCCCGAGCCGAGAAACTGGGGATTGGAGCAGCATCACACCAAGGTGAGCCATATCCGGATGCTAGGGACAACAGGACCGAGCGGCAAGAACGAGCGTTCTTCCGCGGGCTGTGGCTGTGCACGGAATGTGCGCGGCAGCATTGGCCGGCGTTCACGGGTCCAGTAATCTTCGCTCGGCTCAATCGTCTAGCTCCAAAACTCGGAACTTCATGAACGCAACGCAGTTCATCGTCGAAGGCCGTCAACGTCTCTCGGGCACGATCCGGCCTTCGGGGAACAAGAACGCCGCGCTTCCCATCATCTGCGCGGCCTTGCTCACCGACCACCCGGTGACCCTCGAGAACGTGCCCCGCATCCGCGATGTCGAGACGCTGGTTGAGCTTATCGCGACACTGGGCGTGGACGTCGAGTGGTGTGGCCGGAACACCCTCGAGATCCACGCCAAGACGGTCGAATCGGCGAGCCTGGATCCGAAACTGTGCCGGCGAATTAGGGCGTCCATCCTTCTCGCGGCGCCTTTGCTTGCCCGGTGCGGGCATATCGAGCTCCCCCCGCCCGGCGGTGACGTCATCGGCCGGCGGCGGGTCGATACGCACTTCCTCGCACTGGAGCGCCTCGGCGCCTCCTTCGAGTTGGACGACAGCTTCCACCTGTCGACCCCAGGCCTCCGCGGCGCCGACGTGTTCCTCGACGAGCCAAGCGTGACCGGCACCGAGAACGCCCTCGTCGCCGCTGTCGCCGCGAGCGGCACGACGATCCTCCGCAACGCGGCCAGTGAGCCGCACGTGCAGGACCTCTGTCATTTCCTCGTCGCGCTCGGTGCGGGCATCGACGGGATCGGCACCAACAAGCTCACGATCGAGGGGGGACGAACCCTCGGCGGCACGACGCATCGGATCGGCCCCGACCACATCGAGGTCGGCTCGTTCATCGGATTGGCGGCAGTTACCGAATCCGAGATCCGCATCGCCGACGCAGGCGTCGAGCACCTTCGCTCGACGCTGATGGGCTTCGCCCGCCTCGGCATCTCGTGCACCATCGACGGTCCCGATCTCATCGTGCCGGCCATTCAGGACCGGAATATTCAGGCGGATCTCGGCGGACACGTGCCGAAGCTCGAGGACCAGCCTTGGCCGGCGTTCCCGGCCGACACGATGTCCATCGCGCTCGTCACGGCGACGCAGTGCACGGGCATGGTCCTCATTCACGAGAAGATGTTCGAGTCGCGGCTCTTCTTCGTCGACAAGCTCGTGGGAATGGGCGCGCGAATCGTTCTCTGCGATCCGCATCGCGCGCTCGTTGCCGGCCCGTCGCGGCTGCGCGGGAGCACGGTCGATTCGCCGGATATTCGTGCGGGAATGGCGATGCTCCTCGCCGCCCTTTGCGCGGAAGGGGAGAGCACAATCAACAACGTCGGGCAGATCGAGCGCGGGTACGAGCGGATCGACGAGCGGCTGCAAGCCCTTGGCGCCAGGATCGAGCGGGTCGAGGACCGCCGGACGCCGACACCCGCCCGGCCGACGCACGCGCACTCGTCGAAATGAGCGTCATCGACCGCTCGGAGCTCGTGACCGAGTGGCTGGAGTTCGGGATCCGCGCCTTCACGACGACGCGCGACGTCGGCAGCTTCGGCCTGATGACCGACGAGCCGGTGCACACGGTGATGAGCCGCTGGCACGAGCTGCGACGCGAGCTTTCGCCCGGCGGCGATCGACTCGCCACGGCGGGCCAGGTTCATGGGAGCACCGTGTTAGTGCATCACGCGGGATGGCAGGGCTGGCTACGCTCTGACGCCGCGGACGGTCATATCTCGATGGATCGCGGTACCGCATTGGGTGTGACGATTGCCGACTGCGTCCCGGTGTTCATCGCGCACCCCTCCGGGGCTGTGGCCGCGTTGCACTCAGGGTGGCGAGGTACGGCGGCCCGGATCGTCGAGCGGGGAATCGAGGGTTTGACGCATCGAGGGTTGCCCGCCTCTGAGCTCCGAGTTCACCTCGGGCCTGGCATCTGTGGAAAGTGCTATGAGGTGAGCGGCGACGTCTACGAACAGCTGACGGGAACAAATCCGGGTCGGCCGACAAGTATCGATTTGCGCGCGCTGATCGCCGACCATGCGCGCGCGGCCGGCGTCGTTCATATCTCGATGTCGGGCTCGTGCACGCGTTGCGATAACGACCGCTTCTACTCCCACCGTGCCGGGGACGCTGGTCGGCAGCTCGGCGTCATCATCGCTGATCGGGACTGAACTGCGTTACGCTGGTTCAGGTCGCGGCGCGACGGAGCTTGACGCTCCACCGCCGAACCTCTAGGTTCACAGTGCTGCGCGATTCTCGTGATCGCGAGTGAAATGTGGGGGAGGCTCCCCACATTTTTTGTTTCTGGACGACTGCCTCGACTGCATGTGAAGGACGCGCTGGAAGCTGTTGTCGTGGCGGAGCTTGATTCGATCGGTTATGACCTGATCGAGCTCCGGCATGGCGGGACGCGGAATCGGCCGCTGATCGAAGCTCGTATCGATCGGCGCGACGGCGCCGCGGTCACGGTTGACGATTGCGCGCGGGTCTCACGAGCGCTCGAAGCTCGGCTGGATGGCTCCGAGCTCGTCTCGCCCGCGTATGTGTTGCAGGTCTCGTCGCCCGGGGAGCGCCCGCTGCGCAATCCGGGCGAATGGCGTCGGTTCGTGGGTCGGTGGGCAAGTGTCCTCACACCGGCTCACGGTGGACGGATCGAAGGAAGGATCATCGCGGTAGAGGGAGAGGAGGGATCGGAGGTCGCGGTGCTGGAGCCGGACGGAAAAACGAAGGTCCAGCGTCGCATCCCGCTGGCTGACGTCAAGGAGGCGCGGCTGGCGTTTCACATGTAATTCGACAGCACTAATCGAGGGGTAACGGATGGTCAGTTCTGCAGAGATTCTCGCCGCGTTTCGCGAGGTATCGAACACCAAGCAGCTCGATCGCGCGGAACTGTATGCCCTCCTGACGGACGGGATCCTCGCCGCCCTCGCCAAGAAATACGGCCCGAACGTTCAGGCCGAGGTCGATATCGACGACGGCAAGGGTGACATCCGCATCGTCCTGCTCAAGACGGTCGTCGAGAACGTCGAAGACTCCAGCAACCAGATCTCTGTCGACGACGCCAAGGCGTTCGATGACAGCTTCGAGCTCGGCGACGTCATGGAAGAGCCGGTCGACTTCGCCGTCTTCGGCCGCGCCGCGGTGCAGGCTGCCAAGCAGCGCATCATCCAGCGCGTCCGCGAAGGCGAGCGTACTCGCATTCGCGACGAGTTCGCCACCCGCGTCGGCGACCTTCTGTCCGGCGAAGTGCAGCAGATCGAGCGCGGCAAGCTCGTCGTCATGCTCAACAAGTTCCGCGAGGCGGAAGCCATCATTCCGTACCGCGAGCAGAATCATCGCGAGCACTTCCACCAAGGTGAGCCGGTGCGCGCGGTGCTCAAGCGCGTCGAAGAGACGCCCAAGGGACCGCGCCTCATCCTGAGCAGGGGAGACCCGCTTTTCGTGAAGGCGCTGTTCAAGCTCGAGGTCCCCGAGATCCAGCAGAACATCGTCGAGGTTCGGGCAGCCGCCCGCGAAGTCGGCAGCCGCACGAAGATCGCCGTTTTCTCGCGCGACGACTCGATCGATCCGGTCGGCGCGTGCGTTGGCTTGAAGGGGTCCCGGGTGCAGGCGGTCGTGAACGAGCTCAATGGCGAGCGAATCGACATCGTGCCCTGGTCGCCCGACCCGGAACGTTTCGCCAAGCTCGCCCTCGCGCCGGCGAAGGTCGCGCGCGTTTTCAGCGATCCTAGCGCAAAGACGATTCAAGCCGTCGTCGACGAGGACCAGCTGTCCCTCGCCATCGGACGCAACGGCCAGAACGTGCGCCTCGCGTCTGAGCTCACGGGCTGGAAGATCGACCTCTACTCGAGTCGCGAATGGATGGAGCGGGGTGGGGAGCAGCAGCTCTTCGCGCCTCTTCCCGAAGAAACCGAGCAGATCGCCGACGTCCGGCTTTCCGACATCGCGGGCATGCCGCCGGCGACGGTGGCGGTCCTCGAAGAGGCCGGCTATCGGACGCTGAACGACATCATCGATCTCGAGCGAGAAGACTTCCTGAAATTGCCGGGCATCGCGCCCGAGGAAGCGGACCGCATCATGGCGATGATCGACGAGTTGACGACGGAAGACGGCGGTGGTGATCAGGACCGCGACGAGAACGAAGGAAACAACGCGGCGTAGTCCGGAGAACACCGAGTGAGCGATTCGGAGGAGCGAGTTTTTCGCCTGCTCGGCTTGGGAGTACGCAGTCGCGGGGCAGTCGTCGGCGTGAAGCAGGTGCGTGAAGCGGCGCGACGGAACAAAGTCTTTTTTGCCGTTGTTGCGAGTGATGCATCGGCGAATAGTCTCGAGAAGGTCGTGCCGCTGCTGAATGCCAGGAGAGTTAGGTTTATTGAAGTGCCTTCGGCGGTCGCGTTGGGTGCTGCCGTGGGTCGTGATCAGACGGCGGTTGTCGGGATCACCGATCGGCAGTTAGCTGCGGGAGTACGTGAGCTGGTGGCACCTAAGCCACCGCGAGCCAGCAAGATGGGGGAGGACGTTTGAGCAAGTTCACAGTCAGCGAGTTGGCGAACGAATTCGGGGTTCCGGCCGATGAGGTCGTCGGTCTGCTTCGGCAGATGGACATCCCGGTTCGCAGCCATATGAGCATGCTCAGCGACGACCAGGTGGCTCGCATTCGTGCCCGCTGGGAACGCGAAAAGCGTGTGCGCGCGGAACGGACGACCGCGGCGCCCGCTCAAACAGCGCGACGCCGTCGCGCCAACGCCGCTCCCGAGCCGACGCCCGCGCCGGTCGTCACCGCCGAAGCGCCGATCCGTCGTCGTCGCAAGGCCGCTGATGTCCAGGCCGCAGCCGAAGAACAAGCCGCCGCCGCGCAAGCAGCAGCCGAAGCCGCCGCCGCGCGCGAAGCCGCGGCCGCGGAAGCCGCGCGCATCGAAGCGGAACGCGCCGAACAGGAACGCCAGCGCGCCGAGGACTTGGCGCGAATTCAGGCGGAGATCGCCGCCGCCCAGGACGAAGAGCGGGCGGAGACGCGCGCCCCTGAGCGCGAATTGGCTCGTCCACAGCCGACTACCGAGGCACCGCGACCGGCTCCCGTCTCGTCACATCCGGCGGCGCCGGAACGTCCGCGCCCTCGACCGGTCACACCGGGTGCGCCGCGTCCGCGTCCCGTCGCCAGCAGCGGTGGCTTTCCACCGCGGCCTATCGCGTCGGCAGCGCCGGGCGGTGGCGGCGGTCCGATGCGCCGGGATGACCGGCGTCCGCAGGGCGGCGGAGGTGGTGGCGGTGGCGGAGGAGGTGGCGGTGGCGGGGGCGGGGGCGGGGGCGGGGGTGGCGCGATGGGTGGCGTCGCCGAGCGCGGCGGTCGCCGGAAAAAAGGAAAACGCGGCGCGGTCGATCAAGAGGCGGTGGATGCCAACATCTCCCGCACGATGGCCGCGATGCGTGGTGCGCCGTCGCGGCGTACCGCGAGCGACATGCGGCGCGGAACGCGTGAAGAGATGGAGGCGGCACGCGCCGCCGAAGCCGAGCGCGAGCGCAAGACGGTCCGCGTCAACGAATTCATCACGGTGAGTGAGCTCGCTCAGATCCTGAAGGTGCCCGCGACGCAGATCGTCGCGTTCGCGTTCAAGGAAATGGGCCTCATGGTCACGATCAACCAGCGGTTGGACTTCGACCAGATCGAGCTCATCGCCGGCGAGTTCGGCTTCCAAGCCATTCGTGAAGACGAATACCAAGCGGCCGAAGCCGGCGCCGAAGCCGAAACCGACAAGCCAGAGGATCTGGTGTGGCGGCCGCCCGTGGTCACCATCATGGGTCACGTCGACCACGGCAAGACGTCGCTGCTCGACTACGTTCGCAAGGCGAACGTCGTCGCCGGCGAGGCGGGCGGCATCACGCAGCACATCGGCGCGTACCACGTGTCGCTGCCGAGCGGGAAGAACATCACCTTCCTCGACACGCCGGGCCACGAAGCGTTCACCGCCATGCGCGCCCGCGGCGCGCAGGTGACGGACATCGTCGTCCTCGTCGTCGCCGCGGACGACTCGGTCATGCCGCAGACGATCGAGGCGATCTCGCACGCCAAGAATGCCGGCGTGCCGCTCATCGTCGCGATCAACAAGATCGATCTCCCGCAGGCAAACGCGGGCAAGGTGAAGCAGGAGCTGTTGCAGCACGGCGTCGTTCTCGAGGAGTTCGGCGGCAATGTGCTGTCGACCGAGATCTCGGCGAAGAAAGGCACGAACGTCAACGCGCTGCTCGACCAGATTCTCCTCCAGGCCGAAATTCTCGATCTCAAGGCGAACCCGGAGCGACGGGCCGCTGGCACGGTCATCGAAGCGCAGCTCGATCCGGGCAAGGGTCCGGTTGCCACAGTGCTCGTGCAGAACGGCACGCTCAATGTCGGCGACGATTTCATCGCCGGCATGTACTCCGGTCGCGTGCGCGCGCTGCTCGACGAGCGCGGCAAGCAGATCAAGTCCGCCGGCCCGGCAATTCCGGCGCAGATCCTAGGGTTCACCGGCGTCCCGATGGCCGGCGATCAGCTGCTCGTCGTCGAAGACGCCGCCGCGGCGCGCGAAGTCGCGCAGCGACGCGAACGTCTCGATCGCGAAGCGAAGAGCCGGCGCGGCACGCGCGGTGGCGTCACGCTCGAAGACTTCATGGCGCAGTCGACGCCGGGTGGCGTCCGCACGCTCAACATCATCATCAAGGCAGACCAGGGCGGTCCGGCGGAAGCGCTCGCCGACGCCTTGATCGGTCTGTCCACGGCCGAAGTGAAGGTGGACGTCGTCCACCGCGGCGTCGGTGCCATCACCGAGAGCGACATCCTGCTCGCCAGGACGGCGGCCGCGATCATCATCGGCTTCCATGTGCGTCCCGACAACAACGCGCGCACGGCGGCCGAGCGCGAAGGCGTCGAGATCAAGCTCTACCGCATCATCTACGAAGCGGTGGCCGACGTCCGGGCGGCAATGGAAGGCATGCTGCGTCCCGAGGAGCGCGAGGTCGTGCTCGGCGAGGCGCAGGTGCGCGAAGTGTTCAAGATCTCTCGCATCGGCACCATCGCCGGATGCTCGGTTCGGAGCGGCGTCATCAACCGCCAAGGACGCGTTCGCGTCGTTCGCGACGGCGTCGAGGTGTTCGACGGCACGCTGGCATCGCTCCGACGCTTCAAGGACGACGTGCGCGAAGTCCGCGAAGGGTTCGAGTGCGGTATCGGCGTGGAGAACTTCAACGACATCAAGGTGGGCGACGTGATCGAGTGCTACCGCAAGGAAGAAGTCGCGCGGACGCTCGAGTCGACGACGTCGGCTTAAGGCGGATCTCATGCCGAACGACCATCGCCGCGCCGATCGCGTGGCGGAGGCCATTCGCGAGGAGATCGCAACCTTCCTCGCCGAAGAAGCCAAGGATCCACGCATCACGCGCCTCGTCACCGTTACCGGTGTCGAGGTCACGCGCGACCTGCGCCATGCCAAAGTTTTCGTCAGCGTCATGGGAACCGACGCCGAGCGCGCGCAGACCTTCGAGGGGTTGGCGAGCGTCGCGCTGCACCTGCGCTCGCGTGTCGGGCGCGCCCTGCGGCTGCGTCTCGCGCCCGAGATCACGTTCCTGCCCGATCAGAGCATCGAGCGCGCGGCGCGCATCGAGTCGTTGCTCGCGCAGATAAAATCGGCGCAGCCTCCAGCTCCCCCCTCCCATGGGGACACTGACGACTGAGCTCGCGGGATTCCTGCTCGTCGACAAGCCCGCCGGCATAACGTCGCACGACGTCGTGTCGATCGTCCGGCGAAGCGTGCACACTCGTCGAGTCGGCCACGCGGGGACGCTCGACCCGTTTGCCACCGGACTGCTCGTCGTCATGGTCGGGCGCGGCACTCGGCTTCTGCCATTCATCGACGGTGAGCCGAAGGTGTACGATGCGACCATTACTTTCGGCACGGAGACCGACACCGACGACGTCAGCGGGACGCCGACGCGCGCGGCAACGCCGCCCGCCGAGCACTCGATCGACGAAGGCATCGGTCTCCTCACCGGTGCGATCGGCCAGATCCCGCCCTCGTACTCCGCGAAGCAGGTTGGCGGAACGCGCGCTTACGCGGCGGCGCGTCGCGGCAAGCAACTCGATCTGGCTCCGGCGCGCGTCGTCATCCATCGCTGGGAAATTCTCGCGCGCGACGAGGCGAGGCTTCGCGTACGCATCACGTGCAGTGGCGGCACTTATATTCGGGCGCTCGCCCGCGATTTGGGCCGCCTCGCCGGGAGCGCCGCGCATCTGTCCGCACTGCGCCGACTCAAGAGCGGCGTATTCGACGTCGCCGGCGCCGCAACCGTGGATGACATTCGCGAAGGAACGATCGAGCTGCGGCCGCTGCGCGAGGCGCTCCCCTCGATCGCCACGCGCGCGCTCACCAGCGGCGAGCTCGCGCGAGTGCTGCACGGCAATCCGGTGATCGACCAAGCGACCTCGATCGAGCGTGTCGCGTTGGTGGACGACGCCGGCGAGCTGGTGGCGATCGCCGAGCGCTCCGGCATCGAGCTTCGGCCAAAGTTGGTGCTCCGTGACCACTGACGATCTGGGCCTTCCGCAGCTGGCGGGCGGCTCCGTGATCACCGTCGGGACGTTCGACGGCGTTCACCGTGGGCACCGTGACATCCTGCGATGCGTCGCGCAGCGGGCAGCGGCGATCGGGGTTCCAGGATTGCTGGTCACATTTCGTCCGCATCCGCTCGAGGTCGTGAACCCGTCGGCGGCTCCGATGCTGCTCACACCGGGAGAAGAACAGCTCGATGCGCTCGCCGACAGCGGCCGGCTGCTCGTTAGCGTGCTGCCGTTCACGCCGTCGCTCGCGTCCTACAGCGCCGAAGCGTTCGTCAGCGAGATCCTGGTGAAGCGGTATCGCGTACGCACGCTCGTCGTCGGCCATGACCATGGGTTGGGCCGGGGTCGGCAGGGCGACGCCGAGACCCTGCGCGCCATCGGTGAAAAACGCGGGTTCGATGTAGAAATCGTCCGGCCGACGCTTGGCGAGCACGGCGTCCCCATTTCGTCGAGCGCGGTTCGGACATCGATCGCCCATGGGGACCTCGAGCACGCGCGGGTTGCGCTCGGCCGCCCGTATTCCTTTCGTGGGGCAGTCGTCACCGGGGACGGGCGCGGGCGCGATCTTGGCTACCCCACCGTCAACATTCGCCTCGCGTCGACGCGAAAACTTCTTCCGCCGCCGGGGGTATACGCCGTTCGCGCAACGTCGCGCCGCGGCGCATTCGGCGGGATGATGAATCTCGGTTCGCGACCCACGTTCGGCGATTACGAGCTCAGCCTCGAGGTGCACTTGTTCGACACGAGCGGCGATTGGTATGGCGAACACATCTCGGTCGAGATGGTCCGCAGGCTGCGCGATACGGCCCGCTTTCCGAGCGTCGACGCCCTGATCGAGCAACTCGGTCGCGATGCGGTCGACGCCCGTCTCGCGTTGACCCAAACTTAAGAGTCAGTTAACCTTATAGGTTCGTCGGACTACACCTACCTCCTGCCCGCAGTCGTATGCCCCTGAAGTATCGCATCTCGATCATCCTCGCCCTGTGCGCGTTGTCGATCTGGGCACTCTTTCCGCGCGACGTGACTGTGCGCGTCCGCGATCAGAACGGCGTGCTGAGGGATGAGACGTTCCGGCGCGTTCCTCTCAAGCCTGGTCTCGATCTCAGCGGCGGTATGTACATCGCGCTCGAGGTCGACGACAGCAAACAGAAAATCCCCGCCTCGGATAAGAAAGAAGCAATCGATCGCGCACTGAAGACCGTTCGCTCGCGAATCGAGGGCATCGGCGTTTCCGAGTCGGTCGTGCAGAAGCAGGGCGACGACCGCATTGTGGTTCAGGTTCCCGGAATCCAGGATCCCGAGCGCGCGCGCAAGCTCGTCGAAGAGCAGGCCGTGCTCGAGTTCAAGATCACCGACAAGACGCAGGCGCTCGAGCGCGCGCTGCCGCGCATCGACCAGGTGATCAAACAGCGCGGCCTCGTCGCCAAGGTTGGTGGCGACACGGCTGGCAAAGCGCCGACGACCGTCGCCAAAGGACTTCAGGGATTGCTCAAGTCCGCCGACACGTCGAAGGCCGACTCGTCGAAGAAGGTTGCGTCGGCCAAAGGCGGCAAGGATTCGGCCGCCAAGGCCGACTCGCTCAAGCTCGAGGCAGGTGGCGCCTTCTCCAGTCTGCTCCAACAGGGCAGCATGCAGGGTGAGTACTACGTCGCGATGGACCAGATTCCGGCGCTACAGACTTATTTGGCCGACAGCATCGTCGAGGCGGCGTTCCCGCCGGGCAAGGATTTCGTCGCCGGTACGGACAGCGTTTCGCTTCAGGGGAAGTGGTACCGCGCGTACTACTCCGTCGACTCCAAGCCGATCATCACCGGCGATTACATCAAGACCGCGACCCCCAATACGAACACGATGGACGGCACCGTCGTCGAGTTCACGTTGAGCAACGAAGGCGGTCGTCGCTTCCGCAGTGAGACGGGTAAGCACGTCAACGACTTCATGGCCATCATCCTCGACAAGCGGGTGATGGGCCGGCCGCCGGTCATCCAGTCGGCGATCGGCACGCGCGGTCAGATCACGATGGGCGGCAAATCGCTCGCCGACGCGCAAGACCTCGCGCTCGTGTTGCGCGCCGGCGCGCTGCCGGTGCCGCTCCGCGTCGCCCAGCTTCAGGCGATCGGTCCCAGCCTCGGCCGCGACTCGATCGACAAGGGCGTGCGCGCGTCGATCATCGCCGTGACGCTGGTCGTCCTCATCATGTTGGTCTACTATCGGTTCTCGGGCTTGCTCGCCGTGGGCGGATTGGTGCTCTACATGCTCTACACGCTGGCGGCGCTCGCCGGTTTCGACGCGGTGTTGACGCTGCCCGGCATCGCCGGCTTCGTGCTCTCGATCGGTATCGCCGTCGACGCCAACGTGCTGATCTTCGAGCGCATCCGCGAAGAGCTCGAGCGCGGCAAGACGATTCGCACGGCGATCGACGAAGGCTTCCGCCACGCGATGCCCGCGATCGTCGACTCCAACGTCTCGACGATCCTCACCGCCGCGGTGCTCTACCAATACGGTACCGGAGCGGTGAAGGGCTTCGCCGTCACGCTGATCGCCGGTATCGCCGCTTCGCTCGTCACGTCGATCTTCGTCGTGCGAACCTTCTACCTCATCTGGTTGCAGCGTTCGCGCGGCGCCCAGACGCTGAGCATCTAAGAGAGTCCCAATGCTGCGCATTCTTCACGACACCAAGTACGATTTCATCAAGTATTGGAAGACCGCGGTCTTCGGGACGATCGCCTTCATCGCGCTCGGTCTGGTTCTGCTCGGCGTCCACGCCGCGCGGCACAATGGCCAGGCCCTCAACAAGTCCGTCGAGTTTACCGGCGGAACCTCCGTGCAGCTGAAGTTCGCGCAGAACGCGCCGGCCGACGTCGTTCGCTCGGCGGTCGATCAGGCGGGCTTCCCCGGTTCTGAGGTGACGAGCTTCGGCGACGCGTCGACCTATCTCGTGAAGGCGCCGCCGAAGGAAGGCGATGCCGCGGCGCAGGACGCCGCCGCGGTCGGCCAGCGCATCGCTCAGGTGCTCAACCAGCGGCAGCCGAACAATCCGGTTCGCGTCGACAAATCCGAGTCCGTCGGCCCGCGCGTCGGCGCCGAGCTTCAGACCAAGGCGATCACGGCGATCCTGATCTCGTTCATCGTCACGCTGATCTACCTGGCGATCCGGTTCGAATGGCGCTTCGGCGTCGCGGCCGTCATCGCGACGGCCCACGACATCCTCACGACGCTCGCCTTCCTCGCGATGATGCGACTCGAGATCTCGCTGACCGTCGTCGCCGCGATCCTGACCGTGATCGGTTATTCGCTCAACGACACGATCATCATCTTCGACCGCGTCCGCGAGAACCTGAAGAAGCAGCGCAAGGAGTCGCTGCGCGACGTGCTCAACCGGTCGATCAACGAGACGCTGCCGCGTTCCGTGTTGACGCACGCCACCGTGCTCGCTGCGACGCTGGCGCTCCTCATCTTCGCCGGCGAAGTGATCCGGCCGTTCTCGTGGATCATGGCGTTCGGTGTGTTCACCGGAACGTTCAGCTCGATCTACGTCGCCGGCCCGATTCTCCTCTATATCGAGCATAAATGGCCGCGTAAGACCGATACGGAAAACAAGGGCACGTCACGGGCGCTCGCCGAGGGCCGGCGTCGCGAGAAACCCGAGACAGTGGGAACCCGATAGCATTTGAGAACCGCCGCGAATGCGGCGGTTCTCATTTCCATGCCCGACCCTTCGTTCATCGATAGCCACGCGCACCTCTGCGATCCGGCGTTCGACGAGGATCGCGACGAAGCCGTGCGGCGGCTTCGAGAAGCGGGTGGCGCCGCCGTCGTCTGCATTGGTGAATCGATCGCCGCGGCCGAGCGGGCGGGGAAGCTCGCCGCGAAATATCCGGGATTCGTGTTCGCGACCGCCGGCGTCCACCCGCACGACGCCGCCGAATTCGATCCCGATCGGGACTCCGCGGCGATTCGCGATCTGGTGGGGCGCGGCGCCGTCGCCATCGGCGAGTGCGGGCTCGACTATCACTACGACCATTCCCCGGGGCCACTCCAGCGCCGCGCCTTCGCGACGCAGCTCGAGCTGGCCAAGGAGTTGAACCGGCCAGTCGTCGTCCACACCCGCGAGGCCGACGACGACACCGCCGCCATGGTCGCCGAGGCCGGAAGCGCGGGCGTGCGCGGTGTCCTCCATTGCTTCACCGGACCGCGCCATGTCGCCGAAACCGCCATTGGCGTGGGCTGGTACGTTTCGTTCAGCGGCATCGTAACCTTCAAGAAATGGGTCGACGACGACTTGATTCGCGCGGTGCCCGACGACCGTCTGCTCGTGGAGTCCGACTCGCCCTATCTCGCGCCGGTGCCGAATCGCGGTCGGCGCAACGAACCGGCTTGGGTTAGCTTCACCGTCGCGCGCGTCGCGGCGGCACGCGGTGTGGAATCGGAGACAATTGCCGCGGCAACGCGACGCAACACCATTCGATTGTTCGGCCTTTCCATCCCTTCAGAGAGCAAGTCGTGAGCATCAAGATCGTCCACACCGCCGATGCGCCATCGGCCATCGGTCCGTATTCGCAGGGCGTGGTAGCAAATGGTTTTCTTTTCACGGCGGGCCAAATCGCCATCGATCCCACGTCGGGGCAGGTGATTTCCGGCGACGTCCGCGCGCAGACTGAGCGCGTGATGAGCAACCTCGCCGCGGTCATCGCCACGGTGAACGCGACGTGGAAGGACATCGTGAAGACCACGGTCTTCATCCACGACATGAATGATTTTCCCGCGATCAACGAGGTCTATGGTCGCGCCCTCGGCGACGCTCGGCCTGCTCGCTCGACGGTGCAAGTCTCCGCGCTCCCGCGCGGCGTGCTGGTCGAGATCGAGGCGGTCGTCGCCATTCCCTAACTCGCGTCTCGCAACTCGGCCGAGTCGCCGAGTCGCCGAGCGCCGAGTCGCCTATGAGTACTGATACGCAGGGCACATCGCGCACGCGAAGCGAGCTGTTTCGGCTCACGTCATTCGCGCGCTGCGCGGGTTGAGCCGCCAAGCTGGGTCCGGGTGACCTGTCGCGCGCGCTGAAAGGAGTCCCCGTTCGATCGGATCCGCGCCTCATCGTAGGGCGCGAGACCTTCGATGACGCGGGGGTCTTTGCGCTGTCCGACGATCTCGCGCTGATCCAGACGGTGGACTTCTTCGCCCCGATCGTCGACGATCCTTACCTCTTCGGCCAAATCGCCGCGGCGAACGCGCTGTCCGATATCTACGCGATGGGTGGCGAGCCGCTGACCGCGCTCAACATCGTGGGGTTCCCGTCGGGCAAGCTGCCGATCGAAGTGCTTACCGACATTCTGCGCGGCGGCCAGGACAAGGTGCATGAAGCGGGAGCGCTGGTCGTCGGTGGACACAGCATCATCGACGAGGAGTTGAAGTTCGGACTCGCCGTCACCGGCCGCGCCGATCCGAGACGCATCCTCAGCAACGCAAACGCGACGGTCGGCGATGTGCTGCTGCTCACGAAGCCGCTCGGCACGGGGATCCTCGCAACGGCGGGGAAGCAGGGAACACTCGGAACCGAAGAGGCCGATCGGCTGTACGCATCCATGTGCGCTCTCAACGGGATCGCCAGTCGCGCCGCGCTAGCCGTGGGCTCCCGTTGCGCCACGGATATCACAGGCTTCGGCCTTCTCGGGCATGCCCACAACATCGCCGAGGCGAGCCGAGTGACCGTCGTCATTCACGCCGATCGGCTTCCCGTTCTTCCTGGAACGGAGGACGCCTGGCGGCGCGGCGTGCGAACGGGCGGGGCCGAGCGGAATACCGAATTCCTCGAATCGCGCGTCGAGTGGGGCGCGGCCGGCGGGTTCGCGCGTGATCTCGCGATCGACCCGCAGACGTCGGGTGGCTTGCTCGTCGCCGTCGCACCTCCTCGGGTCGAGGAGTATCTTTCGCTCGTTCCGTCGGCGGTGGCGATCGGTGAAGTCGTCGGCCGGGGCTCACACGGCCTCGTGCTTGCCTGAAGTGTACGGGAGTGGATGGAGCCTGGTGGCTCTCACGGTCTTCAAAACCGTTCGCGACCTGACTATGTCGGGTTGGGTGGGTTCGATTCCTTCCCTCTCCCGCCAACTTCGCCTCAACTCGCCAGTGGTTTTAAGAATACTCATGCTCCGGCGCGTGTTGATGACCGCTCTCGTCGTCGGCGCCGCGGTCGGATCGAGCCCTTCGAGCACGGCCGCGCAAGTTCGCACCGACACGGTGCGGACCGCCAACGCCGACTCGCTCAAGCCGCCGATCTCGCCGCGGCGGGCGTTCCTCTATTCGTTCATCATGCCGGGCTACTCGCAGAGCGTGCTCGGACGTCACAAGGCCGCCACCCTCTTCTTGCTCATCGAGGCGATCGGCGTGTCGATGATTCGCGAATCCGCGGCCGACGCCCACGAGGCGCGGCGCATGGCGTCGGACAGCATCGTCGTGTCGTGGGTGGATGCCGTCGGGAACCTCCAGAAGACCGTCACGCCGCCGCCCTTTTCAGGGAACGAAGTCAGGACGCGCGACGCGCACGTCGAGGATTGGGTCGCGGTCGTCGTGGCGAATCACCTTCTCGCCGGCGCCGACGCCTTTGTCGCGTCGCACCTGTGGGACGTTCCGGCGCGTCTCGCGGTGCGCGTCGTGCCGGGTGGCGGCGCGACGGTCGGGGCGTCGATCAGTTGGTGATTCGACCATGGTGACGTCCAAATCGGCCACCGCTCCGGTCGGGGTGTTCGACTCCGGCATCGGCGGACTCACCGTCGCGCACGAAGTGATCAAGCAGCTCCCCCACGAGAGCGTGATCTACTTCGGAGACACGGCGCGCGTGCCCTATGGCCCGAAGAGTCCCGACACCGTCCGTCGCTACAGCCGCGAGATCGCCGCGTTTCTTCAGGGCGAAGGGGTCAAGAGCATCGTCATCGCCTGCAACACGGCGACAGCGCACGCGCTCGACGCGCTCCGAGGCGAATTGGACATGCCGGTGATCGGCGTCGTCGAGCCGGGCGCTCGCGCCGCGGTAGCCGGCACGAGCCGCGGCCACATCGGCGTCATCGGCACCGTCGGCACGATCAAGTCGGGCGCTTACGAGCGGGCCATTCGCGCGCTCGACCCAGACGTACGCGTGACCGCTCGCGCCTGTCCGCTCTTCGTGCCCCTCGTCGAAGAAGGCTGGACCGAACACGCGGCAACGCGCCTCATCGCCGAGGAGTATCTCGCGCCGCTGATCGAGGAAGACATCGATTCACTCGTCCTCGGTTGCACACATTACCCGCTGCTCAAGCCGCTGCTCGCGTCGGTCCTCGGCTCGGACGTCCGGCTCATCGACAGCGCGGAAGAGACGGCGGCTGAAACAGCACGAACCCTTGCGGCCGAGCATCTGGCCGCGCCGGACAGCGCCGACCCGCGATACCGTTTCGTCGCGTCCGACGGACCGCTGCAGTTCCTGCAGCTAGGTCAGCGATTCCTTGGCGACACGATGGAAGGCGTCGAGATCCGAACTCTCGGCTGAGCCGTCCCACCGTCGCAGCGATACCCCGTCGGCGGTGATCCGCAGAAACGTCGGCGCGTCGAGCCACGAGCCAGGGTTGGCGTAAACCGTTCCACCCGGCAAGCGCTCCAGCGACGCCACGTGCGAGTGCCCCATGATGATCAGCTCGAGCGACGGATCCGCCGTCGCAATGCGCGTCGCGGCCTCTCGCAATCCGCGCCCGGCGTCGCGCGCCACGTACGTGCGGCTCGCGTGGGAGCTGCCCGTCGCGAGAGGCGTAGCGAGGTCGGGATGCAGCCAGCGAAAGGTGCGGATGGCGAGTCCGTTGCGGAGTACGCGGCGCAGAAGGCGATACTTCTTGTCTTCGACCGGACGGAGTCCGTCGCCGTGTTCGATGTGCGTACGCCACCCGCCGGCGCTGCCGACGATCGGCCCGAATCGGTAGTCGACCCCGACGTCGTCGCGCAGCACCTCGCCGCCCCAGCAGTCATGGTTGCCCGCGACCATGGTCACCGGGACGCCGGCGTCGACAACATCCGCCAGTGCGGCCAGCGCGCGAAAGCCGCGACGTGGGATCACCGTTCGCCATTCGAACCAGAACTCGAACAGGTCGCCGTTGACGATGAGCGACCCGCCGCTCGACGCGACATGCCGGAAGAACGATACGACGCGGCGCTCGACGCCGGCGTCGGCGAATCCGAGATGCGCGTCGCTCATCACATAGCAGGGCGGGGGCGCCTTGAGCACGCGCGAATTCTACCGTTGCCACGCTCGCTTTACAAACGCAATTGCCCCGACGATCCTTCGCGCGTGTCGAATCGATCGACCCATCCCGTGACCGCGCCGCCCAGCGTCGGACTGCCGCACCACGATGTCGAGTTTCGCGTGCGCTACGCGGAAACCGACCAGATGGGCGTGGTCTATCACACGAACTATCTGGTCTGGTGCGAGGTCGGACGGACGGACTTCATCCGGGCGCGCGGTATGAGCTACGCGGACATCGAGCGCGCGGGCGTCGGCCTCGCCGTGTCGGAGCTGTCCGCGCGATTCCACGCCGCCGCGCGCTACGACAACCTTATTCGCGTCCGGACGACGCTCGCTGAGATCCGCTCGCGTAGCATCACATTCGATTATCTCATTACGAACGCGGAAACGAACGAGCGATTTGTGACCGCGCGCACAGCCCTCGTGTCGATCGACCGTGCTGGCAAGCTCGTTGCCCTACCTCAGGGGGTCAGAGCTCTCTTCGAGACCACCCCATGAAATTCCGATCGTCTAGCACCGCGCGTGCGACGCTCGTCACGACGGCCATCGTCGTCGTGGCGTGCGTTCCCCATCTGTCTCCGCTCACCGGAACGCCAATGCCGGCCAGCGCCCTGCCGCGGCCGGGAATGCCGCCCGGGCGTGCAAAGATTGTTTTCAACTGGGAACTTCAGGACCGCGAGACCACGACACGTGGCGAAGGCGCGGCGCGAATCGCGTCGCCGGACAGCGCCCGCCTCGATTTTTACCTCGCCGGCGGCTTCGGCAACGGCGCCGCGGTGCTCATTGGCGACTCGATTCAGGCACCGGGAGGCGATTTCATCCGCAAGCTCATTCCGCCGCCCCCCATGCTTTGGGCAGCTTTAGGACGCTTAGCGTTGCCAAATCTGCCTGATACCGTCATTCGTGGTGAGGGGACGAACGTCCGCGCCGACGTCGGAAGGCCGGTCAGCTGGCGACTTACCTTTCATGGCGATTCGCTCGTTCGCGTCGAACGCGTCGACGGCGACAGGGTACTGGAGTGGGTCGATCGGACTGACCCGAAGCACGTGAGTTATCGCAATACGACGGCGCGACGGTCGCTGCTGCTCACGATTACGAGGATGGATGAGGTATCGAGTTTTGATGCGTCGATTTGGAGGCTTGTTCCTTAGCTGCACACTTCTGCTGCTCGGCGGCTGCTTGTACAGCTTCGCCGGGGGCGGACTGCCGCCGAACGTCCGCACGATGGCGATCGCGACGTTCGACAATCAGACGCCGTCACCCGACGTCCCGAAAGAGCTGTACGACCAGATGAACCGCGAGCTGCGCCGCCGACTCGGCGTGCGCGACGCGCCCTCCGACCGTGCCGACGCCGTGGTGCGCGGCGCGATCGTGTCGTATGACGCCGACGTCCCGGTCTCCTTCAGCTCGAATCCGAATCAAGCGGTCAGTGCGCACCGCCGGCTACAGGTGACGATCGACGTCGAGATCGTCGACCAGTCGAACGGAAAGCTCCTCTTCTCGAACAAGGCGCTCCGCGAGGAAGCGGAGTATCAGGAGCGCGCCGAAGCCGAGGGTCGCAAGGCGGCGATCCAGAAGTTGGTCGAGAAGATCGTCGAGGGAGTGCAAAGCAATTGGTGACGTCGCGGCGAGGTGCGAGCTCACTGGGCTGCTTGTTCACACTGCTTCTCGTGACGGCCGCCGTGTACTTCGGCATCAACGTCGCCGAGGTCTATTGGCGCTTTTACGAGTACCAGGACGACATGCGCGGGCTCGTCCGCTTTGGCTCGAACACGCCCTCGGATACGATCGTCGCGCGCCTTCGCGCCTCAGCCGATTCCCTCGGGCTCCCGCGCGACGCGGCGCGAGTGATTGTGCGCCGCAACGACTCGAAGATCACCCTCGAGTCGGACTACTATGAGCACGTCGAGCTTCCCGGCTATATCCGCGAGATCCATTTCCATCCACGCGCCGAGAGTGGGGGCAGTGGGGGCGGGGGCGGGGGCGGGAACACGCGTTGAGCACGGTCACCGACCCGCTCGACAAAATCATGAGTTGGAGCGCCGCCCGGAGATGGCGGGAGTCGGAAGCCGGGCAGGGGACGGTCGTGTTTACCAACGGCGTCTTCGATCTCCTGCATCCCGGTCATGTCGACGTGTTGCTCGGCGCGCGGCGGTGCGGTGACGCGCTGGTCGTCGGGGTCAACAGCGACGACTCCGTGCGCAGGCTCAAGGGGCCGGAACGACCCGTGCGCAATGACGCCGAGCGCTGCTACGTTCTCGCCGCGCTGGAGATGGTGGACGCGGTTGTTGTCTTCGAGCAGGACACGCCGCTCGAATTGATTCAGGCGCTCAAGCCCGATGTTCTCGTCAAGGGGGGCGACTACGATGCCGATCGCATCGTCGGCGCTTCGGAAGTGCGCGGTTGGGGCGGAAAGGTCGTTATCATTCCGCTCACTCCCGGCCATTCCACGACGACGACCATCGAGCGCCTGCGTGCCCGCTGACTCTGCCCCCGATAGAACTTCTCGCACGAACGACGATCTCCGGCCGATCACGCTGGAGCGCGGCGTCGCTCCCTACGCCGAAGGTTCGTGCATTGTGGAGTTCGGCGCGACGCGCGTGCTGTGCACGGCATCCGTCGAAGAAGGCGTGCCGTCGTGGCGGCGCGGCCGCGGTGAAGGTTGGCTGACCGCTGAATACGCGATGCTTCCACGCGCGACGAGAACGCGCACGTCGCGGGAACGGTCGCAGCTCGGTGGACGCACGCAGGAGATCCAGCGTCTCATCGGTCGCAGCATCCGCGCAATGCTCGACGATTTTCTGTTCGGCGAGTACACGATCAAGCTGGACTGCGACGTATTGGTTGCCGACGGCGGGACTCGCACCGCGTCGATTACCGGCGCGTGCGTCGCGGCCGTCGATGCATTCGGGTGGCTCGTGTCGAGCGGACGACTGCCGGCGTCGCCCGTGAAGCGCCGGATCGCGGCGGTCAGCGTCGGCGTCGTGGATGGATCGCCGCGGCTCGACCTGGACTACGAGGAAGACGTGCGCGCGGCGGTCGATATGAACGTCGTGATGAGCAGCGAAGGGCGGTTCGTCGAGGTGCAGGGCACGGGCGAGCATGGGACGTTCGACCGCGGCGAGCTCGATGCGCTCTTGAACCTCGCGGTCAAAGGCCTCAGACAGCTGGATCTCGCGCAACAGCGGGCCCTTGGCCGCTGAGCGCGTCCTGCTCGCGACGCGCAGCAGCGGTAAGCTTCGCGAGCTTCGCGCGCTGTTCGCCGAACACGGACGCGCGGTGATCGACCTCGACGACGCCGGAATTCCCGAGCGGCCGGACGAGGACGCGCTCGAGGTCCATGAGACGTTCGAGGAAAACGCATTGGCCAAGGCGCGCCACTTTTTCGGCATCGCGCGGATGCCGGTCGTCGCCGATGACTCCGGTCTCGTCGTGCCCGCGCTGAATGGCGCGCCTGGAGTGCTGAGCAAGCGGTGGAGCGGACGCACGGACCTGCGCGGTCAGGCGCTCGACGACGAGAACAACCGGCTGCTCATCGAGCGGTTGCGGGGCGCTTCTGACCGGCGCGCGCACTACGTCTGCGTCGCGGCGTTCGTCGATGCCGGTCACGAAATCGTTCGCCGCGGCGAAGTCCACGGCCGCATCGTCGAAGCGTCGCGCGGATCGGGCGGCTTCGGATATGATCCGTACTTCCGCGCCGACGAGCTTGGCCGAACATTCGGCGAGGCCGCCGCGTCCGAAAAGCAGCTCGTCAGCCATCGCGCCCGCGCCTTCCGCGCCCTCCTTGCCGCACTCGATTCCGCGCCGTAGCAAACCCCCGCGTTAGGGGTCAGACTCCATTCAAATTGGGGGTCAGACTCCATCGGGGGCGGTTTGGTTGTGTGCGCCGTTAAATGACCGCGCCGGTTGATTCTAGGGATTTGTTCGGGTACATTCGAAGGCTCGCGGGGCGTAGCGTAGCCTGGTATCGCGCCTGCTTTGGGAGCAGGAGGTCCCCGGTTCAAATCCGGGCGCCCCGATCAAGCAGGGCAGGACCGCAAGGCCATTTGCATCGAAGCGCCAGTAGCTCAGTTGGATAGAGCAACAGCCTTCTAAGCTGTGGGTCGGGGGTTCGATTCCCTCCTGGCGCGCCATCCATGCTCGCGAGTTGTACCGTGCGGGC
>DATLPC010000128.1:0-22851 GCA_035535975.1 Gemmatimonadaceae bacterium
TGGCAAGCGTGAGAGGCTGGGACGCGTTGCCGGGCAGGTCCATCTCTACGACTCCGCTCACGAGATCGCCGGGGCCCCGTGACGTGTAGTTGTAGCTGTGGTCGCGATCGAGCACCGCCTGAACGGCGTAGTGTCCTGGCTTGAGCTGCGAGAAGGGTGTTGGGAAGGCGGAGATGTCGGCGTCGAGATCTACCGAAGTGCCGGGCGCGAGGCGCGCCACCTCCTGAGCGGCGATGGCAGTTGCGTGGGTATCGATCTGGTCCATGTCGACCCTCGCGACAGGCCTCTTGTCGCCGGGAGCGAGCAGCTTGGCGAAGACGAGCAGGCGGCCGGAGACCGGCGTCGCCGAGGCTCGGCCCAAGCCCACATGAAACACCACCGGCGCGGTCACGGTCTGTGCGGACAAGCCACTCGCGCCGAGGATGACCGCTACGGCAGCCAGGAGGTTGTGCGCGCGCCGCCAATTACTGGCGATGGTCGAATGAATCATTAGTAATTGTGAGAGCTCGGTTCGCCGCATCCCTGCGAATGGTGCGATGTACCCGGCGCCACCGGGCAGCATGCGGTGTCGGGATAGGAATTTCAGTTGTACCCAGTCGGGTGCGCAACGCTTCTGTCTGACTCCGTTCGCCGCCTAGTCGGGTGCTAGTTTAGAGGACGGATTTCTACGAGAGAAGTTCAATCGTATGTCCGAGTCTCTGTCATCAAGCATCCACTCAATCCGTTTCGCTCTTCTCGCGATCGCGTGTTTCGGATTGACGCTTGCCCTCGCCTACGAAGGCGCCACGGTTGCAATTCATGGCCTCCAAGCGCTCGTCCCACTGGGCATGCCACGCCTTCTTACGCCGGGCCTCATCGACCTTGGCATTGGGGCGATGCTCCTCAACCTGAGTTGGTTAGCGTTCCGCGGGGCACGTCAGCAACTGGCGATAGCTCGTCTCATACGAGCCCACAATCGCGACCCCCGACCCAACGAGCGCTAGCGTTTAGGCCCCAGCTGAGCTTGGGCTAGCGAGGCGCCGGATGCCGAAGCAGGGCACGCGCTCGAAGGCACGCTGCGAGTCGTGTCGATTCTGACCGGTCTCGTTCGACGTATAGAGAGGCCGCGAACCGCGCGGCTACCGGCACGAACCGACTTCAGGAGAGACTATGCGTTTCATGATCATCGGTCTGGCGACGAAAGAATCGGAGTCGGGCGCTCCGCCGAAACCCGAGGCAATCGTCGCGATGCAGAAGTACAATGAGGAGCTCGTGAAGGCCGGTATTCTCCTCGCCGCCGAGGGACTGACACCGACCTCGAAGGCTGCGCGCGTGAAGTTCAGCGGCGACGAACGCATCGTCATCGATGGTCCATTCGCCGAGACCAAAGAGGTCATTGCCGGGTTCACGATTCTCAAGGTAAAGTCGCGCGAAGAAGCGATCGAGTGGGTGAAGCGCGCTCCGAACGTCTCTCCGAACGGCGAAGGGATGATCGAAATCCGCAAGCTCATGGACGTCGAGGATTTCGGCGAGGGCTTCACACCGAACCCGGAAATCGCGAAAGTGAAGTACTAATGCCCGCGCCGCCGCGAGCACCGCGGCTGCTGGGATCTTGATTCGGGACGCTATGGACGACGCAAACCTCAGCGCACTTCGACACCTCGCGGCAGCTTTTCGACATGCAATCGAGAGCGCGCGCGCCGAGCGAGCGCCTGGCGCGCTGCCTTACTTTCCCGACGGTGCGTGCCGAATGACGAGCCGACTGTTGGCGCTCCATCTCGCGCGCCGGCCTGACGGTGAGTTGTTCGGACCTCCGCAATTGGTGAGTGGCATCTTGCCCGATTCGGCCTCGGCGGTCCGCCACTCTTGGCTCGAGGTCGATGAGGTCGTGGTCGATCTGACGGCGGATCCGTTCGGCGAGGCTCCTGTCCTGGTCGGCGCCCGAACCGCATTTCATGAGTCGCTGATATCGCCCGTTGTCGAGGATGCGGCTGCCGTTCTCGGTTCGCTGGGCGCGGCCGAGACCGAGCGTTTGACGCGTCAATTGGCGGCGATCGAAGCGCGCCTCTCGGGTTTCACGTCGCCGGCGGCCTAACAATCATTACCTGCCCACCTACAGTGCGACCGCTTCGCTACTCCATCAACGTCACGTTGGACGGTTGCTGCGATCATCGAGTCATGATCGCCGACGATGATTTGCATCGTCACGCGATCGAGAACCTTGTCCGAGCTGATGCTCTCCTCTTCGGCCGCGTCACGTACGAAATGATGGAAGCAGCATGGCGAGGGCCCGCTCCGGCCGGAGCGAGGCCTGACTGGATGGAGCCGTTCGCCCGGACAATCGACGCGGCAAAGAAGTATGTCGTGTCGAGCACTCTGGACCGAGTCGATTGGAACGCAGAGCGCTTGCGCGGCGATCTCGGGACGGCCGTTCAGCAGCTCAAGCAGAAGCCGGGAAAGGGTCTCCTCGTCGGGGGCGTCACGTTACCGCTGGCGTTGGCCGAGCTGGGATTGATCGATGAGTACGAGCTCGTGGTACACCCCCGGGTCGTGGGCCATGGACCGACGCTGTTCGCGGGGCTCCCGAAGCTGATCGACTTGAAGCTCGTGAGCCGGCTGGAGCTCTCCTCCGGAGCCGTTGCCATGCGGTATGAGCCGAGGACCTGACTCGGCCGAGCCTTGTGTCGATGACGTTCAGAGATCAGGGCGCATTTATCAACGATTGGATATCTCTTGACTGCCGGCTGACACGGACTCTCTCCATGAACTCGCGATCTCGCTTCGTTGCCCTTATTGCCCTCATTGCCCTTGCCGTGCTGGCGCGCCGCGGTACGGCGCAAGCCGCCGCAGACGCCTCAAGCCCCATCGGCGTGTGGCGAGGCACCTCGCTGTGCCTGGTGCGGCCTTCATCCTGCAACGACGAAGTCGTCGTGTACCGAATCACCCGCGCGAAAGGGAGCGATAGCCTCTCGATGGATGCGCGCAAGATCGTCAATGCAAAGGAAGAGGAGATGGGCGTCCTTGCCTGTCGGATCGCTCCGCCCGGCACGGCGTTCAACTGCAGTATTCCGAGCGGCGTGTGGCGCTTCACCGTGCGCCGTGACAGCCTGGTCGGTGAGCTGCGCCGATCGGATAGCACCAAGTTCCGCGACGTCCGCGCGGCGCGCTCGCGCTAGCGCCGCGTCAGTCATCGCGCCGATGACACCGCCTTCGGCACAATGCCGATCACTGTCGCTCCGGCTGATTTCGCCACGTCCATCGCGCTGACGACGTCGTCGTACCGCACACCGGCCGCGCCGGCCACCTGAAGCGTCTTGTCTGGGCGACCGCGGTAGGTTGCGGTGAGCTCGGCCAAGAGGTTTGGTTTCGCGATCGGCCGTTGGTTGAGCCGATAGGTGGGACCGGGCAGCACCTCGAGGACGATCGCCGGCGCGGTTGCGCTAGGGCCAACGCGCGGCTCCGGCAACAGTACGTCGATCGAGTGATGCATCTGAACGGCGACCATCATGAACACGATGAGCAAGACGAGCAACACATCGATCATCGGTGTCACGTTCGGTTCTGCATTCGGAATCGACAAAGTGCTGGCCTTCATCGGCGCTCCGGTCGGTGATGCGCCGAAGGTACGATGGCCAGCTTAGCGGCCGATGGCCGACGGGTGAGCGCACTGTTTGAGTTCGATTACGGATCGATGAAGATTGGTGTGCGCCTCAACCTGGAGTCTTCATGAAGGGTGTGCCAACACTCTCTTCGCTGATCCAGTCGGCACAACGACTCGCCCACGAGCCGCCGCCGGTCATCTCGAAACTCGGCTGGCGCTATCATCACATTGGCATTCCCACTAATGAGCCGCGCCCGAACGAGAAGCATCTGGAGGCCTTCGGGCTTCACGTGTCCGGCTTCTCGTCGAGCCCGTTTGGCATAGAGTGGATGCGATACTCGGATAGCAGTCCGTTACACCCGGCGATCAAGACGTTGCCGCACGTGGCGTTCGAAGTCGACGACCTCGACTCGGCACTCGAAGGTCAAGAGATTATTCATCCACCGGGATCACCTTCCGAAGGCGTCCGCGCCGCAATGATCCTGGTCAACGGAGCTCCCGTGGAGCTCATCTGCTTCGCAAAACCTGACGGAGAACGGCCATGAGCAATCCAGCAAAGAATACGATCTGTCTTTGGTACGATCGCGACGCCGAGGAGGCAGCCCGGTTCTATACCGAGACGTTTCCCGATTCGTCTGTCAAAGCGGTACATCGCGCACCAGCAGACTTTCCGTCGGGAAAGATGGGAGACGTGTTGACCGTCGAGTTCACGGTGATCGGCATCCCCTGTATCGGACTCAACGGCGGACCTGCGTTCAAGCATACCGAAGCCTTCTCCTTTCAGATCGCCACCGTCGACCAGGCCGAGACGGATCGCTACTGGAACGCCATCGTCAACAACGGCGGTGAGGAGAGTGCGTGTGGTTGGTGCAAGGACAAATGGGGACTGTCCTGGCAAATCACGCCGATCGCGCTGACGAAGGCGATTTCCGATCCCGATCGCGCTGCCGCCAAGCGCGCGTTCGACGCGATGATGCAGATGCGAAAGATCGACATCGCCACGATCGAAGCGGCGCGTCGGGGCTGAACGGACCAATGGCGTCCCAGGTGGCATTCCCGACCATTCGGCCTCTTGTGACAGCTGAGGAGCGTGATTGGTGCGCGCAGCTCATGGCGAGCTCCGAGCCGTGGATCACGCTTGGGCGTACCCTCGAGGCATCGCGCCGACTGTTCGAGGACCCTTCTCGGGATGTCCTTCTCGCCACCCTCGACGACGCGCCCGTCGGTTTCGCCGTCTTCACCCTGATCGGCCCGTTCAGCGGTTACATCCAAAGCCTGGCCGTCATTCCAACGGCGCGCAGCGCGGGCATTGGGTCAGCGCTGATGCGGCACGCCGAAGCGCGCATCTTCGAGGCTTCGCCGAATGTGTTTCTGTGCGTGTCTTCCTTCAACGATCGGGCGCGCGACTTCTACGAGCGAGCAGGCTACGAGCTGATCGGAGAGCTGCGCGACTATTTTGTCCGCGGTCACTCCGAGCTGCTCTTTCGCAAGTCGCGCGGGCCGTGGAATGACTTCGACGCGAACGCGCGTTCTTCAGAAGACGACGGGCAGATAATTCCAGCGAATTAGAAAGGCGATCGTGGCGAGTGCGCCGACGACATAGATCGTCATGAGGCCGCGTCGACCGACGTCCCACCATCCGCGACGCCACGAGGCGACGGATAACACGACGAGCAACGCGGCGAGCGCGGCCATCACGAGCGGGATCACGGCCATTGCGCGCATTCCGGCTGAAACGCCGAGCACGAGCCCGGTGCCGTTACCGAACATCCGTGTCGAGCGAGCGACGAAGCCGAAGCCGAACCAGAGCCACAGGGCAATGAACGCGAGCGCGATCCACGCGGTGGCAGCGGGCAAACGGCCGCCGGCGGCGACGGAGCCGGATGCGCGGCGCCGCCTCCACCACCAAAGCCCCAGCGACACAACGCCCCACGCGGCCAGGACGATCATAGGACCGAGCAGGAGCCACGACACGTATTCGTTCATGAAATGGGCGCCGTCGTACCAACTGCGACGCTCGAGCGTGGCCGGCAGCTCGGCGCCGAATACCGGGATCGGCGCCGCGAGCAACGTCACGCGTCCGTGCGCGTCGCGGCGGAACGCGATCGTGCGGTCTCCGCCGACTTCGCGGAAGTGAAGCGAGTCGATCGGCTCGAATTCCACGTCACCGTTCGGATATGGGAGCACGAGGTGCGTCCCGCGAGCGGCGAGCGTCGTCGCCGAGGCGAAGAGGGATGGGAAGGCCTCGATCGTGTGATGCGCGTACCGCGTCATTTGATAGTTGCCCGCGAGCGACTTTACCCATGACTCATCGAGCGTAGCGACGCGGGATCGAGCGATCGCGCGGCGCGGCAGCAGCATCTCGAGCAGCGAATCGCGGAGCGCGGCACCGAACGCGGTGCGGCCACCGTTCGTCACGAAATAGAAGCCGACCTTCTCGCTCGGCACGATCAACAACAGGTTGTTGAAGCCGGGCACATTGCCGCCATGGGCGAGCGCCCGATAGCCGCCATGCGTCTGATTGAACCAGACGTAGGACATGCCCAACACGGTCGAGTCGGCGGCGTAGTGCTGCCGTTGCATCTCGAGTCGTATCGTGTCGGAGAGGATTGGCGATCCGTTGAGCTGGGCCCCGATGAATCGCGCCATGTCCGAGGCCGTCGAATACGAAAGACCGACCGGATACGGCCGCGAGTAGACCACGGGCGCGGGTCGGCAGGCGTCTCCGCAGAAATGCCCGACCGCGACGTCCGCCTGCAGCGAATCAGGGACGCGAATGTAAAACGTGCGTGTCATGCCCAGCGGACCGAAGATGCGTTCGCTCGCGTATCGGTCGAAGGTCATGCCGCTCACGCGCTCGACGACGTGCGCCGCGAGCGAGACACCATAGTTCGAGTATCCGATGACGGCGCCGGGCGGCCAGCCGCGATACGGCAGGTTCGCGGCGAGATGTGCGCCGAGGTCGCCGACGGAGTCCACCGACGGCGCGGCGTAGCCGATGAGCCGTTCGTCAAGGCCGGCCGTATGGGTCAGCAACCGTTCGAGCGTCACCGGCGCCGGCCACGTCGCAGCGATTCGCCAGGCGAGATATCGGTTGACATCTTCGTTCATACGAACGCGGCCTGCGTCGACTTGCTGCATGACGGCGGTGCCGACGAAGAGCTTCGAGACGGAGGCGAGGCGGAAGAGCGTCCGCCGCGGGTCGACACGCATGCTGTCAGTGACGCGCGCGACGCCAAAGCCTCGCAGGAATGCGACCGAGTCTCCGCGAACCACGGCGAGCGCGGCCCCGGGAACGTCGTACCGCTTCATGAGCGCCGGGACGATCGAGTCGAGTCGCGATACTTGGCCGCCCGCGACAGCCGCGGGCGCGAGGGCCGCGACGACGATCAGCGTTCGGCGCATGTCAGGTACGAAGTGAACAGTCGTGCGCAGTCCCGGCCCGCTTTCGCGGCCTGGCCGCGCGCGAGGTTCGAGACCGGCTCCTCATAAAGCAGCATCTCACGCAGCGTTGCCGAGGCGGCGAGGAGAGCAAACTTGATGGCACGCTCGGCGTCGGTGTGTTTGATGCTCCGGCGGTGTCGCAGCGCGCACTCGGCGAAGCGACTGTGGACGGCGACGTTGAATCGCTGGACGATGGCGCGGAGCTCGGTGTGCTCCGTCGTACGGACAAGGAGCGTCACGGACCTCAGCATTCGCCGATGACGGGTGAAGGCCTGACCGACGGTCGTGAAATAGAGCTCCGCGAGCTCGGCGAGGGAGAGGCCGGCCACTCGTTCGTCGGCGAAGGTGCGCGCCATCTGCGCCGCGGTGTCTTCACCGAACGCGCTGGCGAGGTGGACGAGCAGGTGGTCCTTGGTGGGGAAGCGCGTATAGAGAACGCCCACGGAGACGCCGGCGCGCTTGGCGATATCGGCGATGCTGATGCTCTCGAAGTCCCTTTCGTCGAGCAACGCCCGCGACGCGTCGATCAGGCGCGCGAGCAGATCGTGCGAGCGCTGCTGGCGCGGTTGGCGAACGATGAGTCGGGGATTGTCGGCTTGCAGACCAGTCATGGAAAATGTGAACGTGATTCATATTTCCACCGGTGTCGAGATTCGTCAAGGGCCACGGCGGGAGTAAACGACCGAGCAATCAGGAGCTTCTCATTGACCGCAACCGGTGAACACCGATGAACATCTTGCGCGCCTCGACCATCACAATCGTCGCTCTCGCCGGCAACTTGGGCGCTCAAAAGACGAATCCCGCCGTCGACGTCGTCGCGCGGTTGTATCGCGACTTCGCCTGGGAGGCGGTCGTCGAGACGCCGGATTGGCATGGCCACGACCTGCTCGATCAGCCGCGCGCCGTGTTGTCGCGGTATTTCGACGACGCTCTCGTTCGTCTGTGGTTGGCGGATCGTGCGTGCGGAATACGGACGCACGAGATCTGTCGAATGAACTTCCTGCCCATTTGGGACTCACAGGATCCGTCGGGGACGTTCGTGAACATCGCCGCGACTGCCGACCGGATGGTGGTGCGGGTCGAGCTACGGCATCCCGCCTACACGGAGCCGCGTTATTTGAACTACCGGTTGGTCGAGACCAGTGCCGGCTGGCGCGTTCACGATATCAGCCGCGAGGGTGGGGATGGGTGGTCGCTCGTCAGGCTGCTCTCGGGGAAACCGTGAGACAGGAACTAGCTAGCGCCGAGATTCGGAGCGCAGAATAACCCGCGGCCCTCAGACCGAAGCAGATAATCGAGGACATCTGCCGCGGAATACGATGACCGACCGTCGAGAAATCGATCGAGAGATAGCAGCGCGTCACCGCTCGTCACCAGCGGCGGCTCTTCGACGCCGGCCCCGCGCGGCTGCGCGAGTCCGATCGTCGCGGTGAGTCCGTTGCAGAGACACTGGCGTCCAACCGTCTGCGCAGGATCTCCGCCTTTGTCGACGAAGGCATCAACCGGCTCCGCGGCGCAACGATAGACGAATCCAGTCGGCGTCCGCGCGGCGACGCGCAGGTAGCCCAGGTCGCAGTTGCGCGTTCGCTCCTGGCGCGGCGCTCCAACGACCTCCGAAACAGAGACGACCTTGAACGGGAATCCCGTCGGCGATGCGCGCGGGTCCGTCTTCACCGACACCCCTCCTGAGCGAACGGCGTGCAGCACGTCCTGCTTGATCGGCTCGGCGATCCCCGACTCGTCGGCGTAAGCGAACAGCGTTCCGACTTGAATGCCGGCGGCGCCTTGTGAGAGCGCGTACGCCAGTCCCTCGGGAGTGCCCATACCCCCGGCGAGCCAGAACGGCACCCCGATCGCGCGCATGTCCGAGAGATCGACGACGTCGCGTTCGCCGTACACAGGCTCGCCCTGTTCGTTCACGCGAGTTTGTCCGCGTGGCGGCGCGTTGTGGCCGCCGGCAGTCGGGCCTTCGACAATGAATCCATCCACCACGCCCGTCGCTTTGCGCGCGAGTGTCGCGGCGAGCGAAGCCGCCGAGATAACGCCGAGGAACTTCGGGCGGGCGAGTGGTCGGCTCGGCGACCAATGCTCGGCGGGGTCGAGCTCGAGGTATTCGGGCGTGTCGCTCTTGTCGCCTTCGGCGTCAAAGCGGAGCCGCGCCGGGCGGTGTTCGGCATACGCGTCGAGAACCGCGGGGATCTCGCGTGGAATGCCGGCGCCCATGAGCACGTAGTCGACGCCGGCGAGCATCGCGCCGTAGAGCGACGCGAGGTTGGGCAGCTGCACTTTGGTGAGGAGGTTGATCCCGACCGCGCCCGAGTGTCCTTCTTTCGCCAGCCAGACCTCGACGAAGTTCGCGAGCATTGTGACGCGTTCGCGCGCGGCGCTCACTCGCCGGCGGTACATCGGCAGGAGCTGATACGGTGTGCCGGCCGGCCGACCGCGCGGCCGATAGTAGCGCGTGAGGATCCGGTCGGCCGCGTCGGGGATCGGAAAGTGCTCGGCGGCGCGTCGGACGTGTCCGCCCGGATCGCCGTCTTGCAGCCGTCGGACCATCACCGTGTCGAGCATCGAGCCCGAGACGACGCCGAGTTGCCCGGCGCGCGACACAGCGTTGGCGAGTCGCCAGCTCGAGACGGCCACGCCCATGCCGCCCTGGATGATCCTGGGATGTTCGTTCGCCGCGCTCACGTTCCTCCCTCCATCAGGACGATGTTCCCCGTGCGAGTTTGCGAAACGTCGTCGGCGGCGCGACGACACTCTGTCAGGGAGTTGGGGGAAAGGCGAGCGGTGAAGTTCCCGACGTTCCGTCGGGAGAATCCCGTCTAGCGAACGTTCAGTCCGTGCGGTTCCTCCGCCGCTTGGCCGTATACGGCAGGGCGAACAGATACAGACCGGAGAAGAGGAGCAAGGCGAGCGGAAACAACGGTGAGTAGGTCACCCAGGGCGGAGGCTGCTTCCCCTGGCCGAAACCCAACGCGACGAAGTTGGCGATGACGGTGATGGTAAAGGCAATCGACAGCCAACGGTGCGTCTGGCGAATCGCGCTATTCCAATTCATGGAATCCTCGCGAGAAGATCTTCGAGCTTGCCGCCCATCATCTTCCATCCGTAGCGCGCGCCGCCGGATTCGCGTTTCTGCTCGGTCGTGAAACCGGATTGCACGAGCGAGAGGCGCGTGCCCGACGCCGTCGGTGTGAGCGTGAAGGTGACGACGGTGTCGAGGAAGGGCACCGTCCAGGCGTAGCTCAGCTTTCGATGCGGCTCGATCTCGATGAAGCGACAATTCACCGTGCCGTCCCATCCGGGATAGGCCTGGGTCTTGAAGGTGAACGACGCTCCGCGCTCGAGCTTGAGATCGAGCACGGGGAGGAGCCACTCGGCCAACAACTCGGGATCGGTGAGCGCGCGCCAGACCTTTTCCGGCGGATGCGGCAAGTCGAAGTCGAAGGAGATGGTTTCGGTCTGCGCTTTTGGCGTCGTGTCGGTGATGGTCATTGGTCCATTTTCTCCAGCAGTCGTTCGAGGCGATGGACGTGTTCCGTCCAGAAGATCCGATAGTGCGCGATCCAGTCGATAAGCGGCTTCATTCCTTTCGGCTCCACGCGGTAGTAGACGCATCGACCTTCTCGCCGGCCATTCACGAGGCCGGCGTCCTTCAATGCCGCGAGGTGCTGCGAGACAGCCGGCTGCGAGATGTCGAACCGCGCGGTGAGGTCTTTGACCGCCGCCTCGCCGCGCGTGAGCGCTTCGAAGATTGCCCGCCGGCTGGGGTCGGCCAGCGCCTGGAAAACCTTGTCTTCGATAGTGATCATGGTCTCTACTTGTAATTCATAAGTGATGGCTTATATATTGTCAAGTGCGACCTCCCCAGGTCGCGTTAAACTCAGCATTGCAACCGAGAGGAGCTCGATATGCCGAACGCGCCGCGCAAGAAAGTGGGGACGATGGGTGCGAAAAAGACCACGCGTTCAATGAAGGCCGAGTTGCCCACAGACCCTTCGGCCTCGCGAATGATCGACAAGCGGATCGAGGAGCTGGGCGGGTGGCGGGGCGAGATGCTCGCCAAGCTCCGCGGCTTGATCAAGCAGGCCGATCGCGACGTCGTCGAAGAATGGAAGTGGGATGTGCCGGTATGGTCTCACGACGGATTGATCTGCACCGGCGAGAGCTATAAGCAGGTTGTGAAGATGACGTTCGCCAGGGGTGCGTCGCTCGAGGACCCATCGCATCTCTTCAATTCCAGCCTCGAAGGGAACACGAGGCGCGCGATCGATTTTCGCGAAGGTGAGAAAATTGACGAGAAGGCGTTGAAAGCGCTGATCCGCGCGGCGGTGGCGCTCAATGCGTCTCGCGCGCGCAACTAAAGTGCTCGTCGGACGGACGATTGGCGTCGTTTCGAGATGAACGGTTCGGAGCGAATGTCGTCGGCCGATCGGCTTCTGTATCATCAAATACATCCGCTAAAGGTTCTTACCGATGTTTCGACCGCCGCGACTGCCTGCTTCCTGTTCTGGGAGCATCGCACCGTGGCGGCGCTCCTCGTCGGGTTTCTTCCTTCCATAGTCGTCAGTGTCTTGCTGGTCCGTTGGGCCGACCTGGAGCCGTATCGTCGCTCGGCGCTCGGCCGCTACGTCGGCCGGTTCATGACACGCCAGGTGGAGCTCGCCCGATTCGCCGGGCTGATTCCGCTGTGGGGCGGCGCCTGGGTGCGAAGTCTTGGGCTCATCGTGGTCGGCGCCGTGTGGATCGTGGGATGTTGGCTGTGGGGAATGCGACGAGTCGTTGCGTAGTGAGCGACGTTGAGCGAGTCTTATCGTCGCTTCTTTGACGCAAACTACGGTATGGGCGCTCGTCTCTCGAATTTTGTTTCCCAGCTCCTCGAGATACTCCCGCGATCGAGCGCTTTCCTGGCTGAGCGAGGAGGGACGTCTCCGGTCGCCGGAAGCCGGTATCGCGTCCGAAGCCGGACGACCGCCGACGCGGTGATTCTGCCGCTCGGTTCGACGAGCCCGCGTGTCCGCGTTTCACTGCCGCCGAAAGCGACACTCTGGATTCATGCGGCGACGCGTTCCGAGGATGAGCATGTATACGCGCTCGCCGAGAGCCCGGACGTCACCGAACTGATGCCGATGGAGGAACGCGCGCTCGCGCGCGCTCGCGGGTATCTGCTCGAGGTCTCGCGCCATGATTTGCGCGCCCACTACGTCCGCAGTTGACGACGCGACGCGAGTTCATCGAGCGAACCGTGTTGTCGACCGTCGGCGCCGCCGTTATTGCGCCGCGGGAGCGAGTCGCGTTGCACAGCGACATGCGGGCCCCCGCCGGTTTCGTCGACTTGCTTCGGCCGCCGGATCTCGTTGAAGGACAGGCTGAGACGGCTACCGTTCGCTTGGCGCGCACCGGCGGCGACCGCTGGTCGGGGGACGACATTCTCGTCACCACCGCGTCGCGCAACGGCGCGTTGAACCTCTCGCTCGCCGCCCCGAAGAGCGCGATCAAACGGCTACATCTCCGCTGGCGCGGAAACCTCGCGGACACACGTCTCATGCTCGGCGATGCGTGGGAACGTGGATACGGAGACCTCGAATGGCGCAGCTGGGCGCCGGATCGCGTGATGCCCTGGTACGCCGCGACGCTTGTCGGGTCGCGCACGCACGCGTACGGGGTGCGCACTGGCGCGCGCGGGTTCTGCTTCTGGCAAATCGATCCGCAAGGTGTGAGTCTCTGGATCGATGTGCGAAGCGGTGGCGCCGCGCTACAGCTCGGTGACCGCGTGCTCGACGTGTGTGACGTCGTGTGCAGGCCGGGGCGTGAGGGCGAGTCTTCGTTCGCGGCGCTCCGTGCGTTCTGCGCGACGATGTGCCCCAAGGCGCGCATGCCGGCCGCGCCCATTTATGGAAGCAATGACTGGTACTGGGCGTACGGGAAGAACAGCGCCGACACCGTACTCGCCGACGCGCAGCACATCGTCGAGCTGTCACCAACGGGAGCGAATCGTCCGTTCGCGGTGATCGACGACGGTTGGCAGCCCGTGCGCGGTTCGTCGCGAGCGGGTGTTGGGATGTGGGATCGCGGTAACGAGAAATTTCCGGACATGCCGGGGCTCGCGTCAGCGGTTCACGGCGCCGGTGCGCGTCCCGGCATCTGGATTCGGCCGTTGCAGGCCCCGACCGATGCACCCGATGGCTGGCGGTTGTCGCGCGATCGGACGTTCCTCGATCCCACGGTTCCCGAAGCGCGACAGAAAATCGCCGCCGATGTCGCGCGCCTCCGGCAGTGGGGTTTCGAGCTGATCAAGCACGATTACACGACGTACGACATCTTCGGCCGCTGGGGCTTTCAGATGGGCGCGGCGCTCACGCGCGACGGATGGACGTTCGCGTCCGGTCCGACGCGAACGACGGCAGAGGTGATCGATGATCTCTATCGCGCGATTCGGGACGCCGCGGGCGAGGGCTTGATCATCGGGTGCAATACGGTGAGTCACTTGTCGGCAGGGCGGTTCGAGATCTGCCGAGTCGGCGATGATACGAGCGGAACGGAGTGGTCGCGCACCCGGAAGATGGGGGTGAACACGCTCGCGTTCCGCGGCGCGCAGCATGGGGCGTTCTACGTCGCCGACCCCGACTGCGTGGGGGTGACGAATGCCGTTCCATGGTCCTACAACAGGCAGTGGCTCGATCTGCTATCGCGGAGTGGGACGATGTTGTTCGTCTCGCTGGCGCCGGACGCGCTCGGAGCGGAGCAGCGACGTGATCTCAAGAGCGCACTGGCGCTCGCGGCGACGCCTCAACCGCTCGGCGAGCCGCTGGATTGGCAGCGAAACGTCTATCCCTCGCGTTGGCGTTTGATGGGCCACGAGCAATCGTACGACTGGGTCGGCGCCGACGGCGCCGGGCCGCCGTAACCGCGGAGTGAAGCATGGCGCATGGAACTCGGGACGGCATCGTTCATTGGGCGGCGCAATATGACCTCTTGGTCAAGGTCGCCATGCTTGGGCGCGAAGGCCGGATGCGCGAGCGAATGCTCGATCTTGCTCGCATCGCACCCGGCGAATCGGTGCTCGACGTGGGGTGTGGAACAGGTACGCTGGCGATCGCGGCGAAACGTCGTGTCGGCGACGCGGGGAGAGTGGACGGAGTCGATGCGTCGCCAGAGATGATCCAGCGCGCGGTGAAGAAGTCGAAGCGGGCGCATTCGGGCGCCAGCTTTCGAGTGGCGCACGCCGAGTCGCTGCCGTTCGAGACGTCGCATTTCGATGTCGTGTTGAGCACGGTGATGCTCCACCACTTGCGCCGTGACGTGCGTGCCCAAGCCATTCAAGAGATGCGGCGAGTTCTCAAACCGGGCGGACGTATTCTCATCGTTGATTTCGGGAAGCGAACCGCGGAGCATCGTGGCTTGATGGCGCACTTTCACCAACATGGCCGCGTGAGCATGGCGGAGTTGATCGCGCTCGTCGAGAGCGGGGCGCTGCGCACGATGGAGAGCGGGTCGGTGGGGATCGGAACGCTCATTTACGTGCTCGCGACGCGATGAACCGGTGTCATCGCATCGCGGTTATTCCCGGCGATGGAATCGGCAAAGAGGTCGTGCCCGCCGCGCAGCGGGTGCTGGAGCGCGCGGCCGCGCGCTTCGGCTTCACGCTGGAGTGGTGTGAGCTCGATTGGAGTTGCGAGCGATACGCACGTGTCGGACGCATGATGCCCGAGGACGGACTCGATCAGTTGCGCGCGTTCGACGCAATCTTCCTTGGCGCCGTCGGGTTTCCTGGAGTCGCGGATCACGTATCGCTCTGGGGTCTGCTGCTGCCGATCCGGCGAGGCTTTGAGCAGTATGTGAATCTGCGGCCCGTGCGCCTCCTGCCCGGTGTCCTGTCGCCGCTCCGCGATCGGCAGCCGGGAAGCATCGACTTCTGCATCGTCCGCGAGAATACGGAAGGCGAGTACTCGGACATTGGTGGGATAACGAACGCGGGTACGGCCGACGAGACGGCGACGCAGACGGCGATCTTCACTCGCCGCGGATGCGATCGCGTGATGCGCTACGCGTTCGACCTCGCGCGGCGACGCCGCATGCACGTGACCTCGGCGACGAAGTCGAACGGCATTCTGCACTCGATGCCGTACTGGGATTCGCGCTTCGAGGCGATAGCGTCAGACTATCCGGACATTGCCACCGACAAGTACCACATCGACATCTTGTGCGCGCACTTCGTGCGACATCCCGATTGGTTCGATGTCGTCGTGGCGAGCAACCTGTTCGGTGACATCCTGTCCGATCTCGGGCCGGCGATCGTCGGCTCGATCGGGATCGCGCCGAGTGCGAATTTGAATCCCGAGCGGGAGTATCCGTCGATGTTCGAGCCGGTACACGGCTCCGCGCCGGACATTGCGGGCCGAGGCATCGCGAATCCGATCGGACAGATCTCGTCGGGTGCGATGATGCTCGCGCATCTCGGCGAGCGGGAAGCAGGAGCGGCGGTCGAGGGAGCGGTCTCGTCGTTGCTCGCCGACCCGACGGCGCCACGCACGGCAGACCTCGGCGGGACGGCGTCGACGGAAATCGTCACGCGCGCGATCGAATCACTCGTGTAAACGATTCGCGGGCCCCTTGCGCCGGCGACCGTCGCGGCGTCGATTGCCCGAAACAAGTCATCGCATCTTCGCCGGCGCGCAAACGAGAGAATCCAATGTCCGAACCGACGACGTTCACGCAGGAATTTCGCTCCTGGGAATGGGAGCTCGTGCTGCAATATGAGGACGGCTCGCTTCCCGCGGCCGCTTGGAACGCGGGCACGCTGACAACGATCGCCACGTGGTACGCGAAGAACCTGACGCCCGAGCAGGCGACAACGCGCTACGAGCAGCACTACCACCGCAATCGTCATCGCCTGCTTCACCGGTTGAGCGAGGCGTCCGTCGCCACCGACTCGATCGAGTCGCTGGACGCGGTGTGGCAGTCCCTGCTGACGAAGGCGCTGGGCGGAGACGCGCCGGCTAGCTGACCGTCAGACTCACGCGCGCTTTTTCGGCGCGCGTGGCTGCACGTCGATCGGGAGCGTGATCCGTGCTCCGGGGCTGCCGATCCAGACCTCCAGGATCATGCGGCCCGGTTCCCTGGGGACGTAGAGGAAGTCGGCCGTCTCGCCGGGCCCCATTCGGATTCGTGCCGGCGCTGTCGAGCGGAGAGCCGGAGGCAGGTCCGCGCCATCGCGCGCGATCGGCGTCCACTGCGCGGCCGTGACCTGGGTGCCCAGCCGGAACGTCAGCACCTCGTCGGCGTGGATGCTGACGATGCGAAGGCGATTCGTATCGCCCGCGGTCATGCGGATCGGCTCCGGAGTCGCGGAACCGTTCACGAGCAGCGTCGACGGTCCCTGCTTGTAGAAGATGGGGAGGCCGCCGCCGCCGGCGACGATGACGTGATCGCGTGTCGTGTCGCGCGGCGAATCGCTCACGATGATCGCGCCATACATGCCCGAGCTGATCTGCCGCATCTCGTGCAAGTGCGAGTGATACGGGAACGTCCCGTTGCGCGGGGGGGTGAACTCGGCGGCGAACGTTCCACCGGGCGGAATGGGCGGCATGATCTTGTCGCCCATGCCGCTGAAGTCAGCGACGCCGTCGGGGAAGCTTTCGATCTCGAGTCCGTGCCAGTGGACGCCGCTCGGCTCCTCGAGATTGTTCTTGACCTGGATGCGAACGGGCTGTCCGCGCTTGAGCTCCAAGACCGGACCGGGAATCTGGATACGGTCCTTCGGAGGCACGGAGTCCTTTTGCAGGACGAAGCCGTATCCCGGCTGTCCGCCGAAGAAACGGTTCGGCTGCTTTTGAATGAGCAGGTTGATCGTGCGACGATCGGTGACGGTCGCTTCCTTGTACCCGGGCGCGGGCGTTACGTGCATCCCGATCACCAGGCCACGCATGGTGTGACCGCCAGGAGCATCGTGGGCGGGCATCGTGTGAGGTCCATTGCCGCTCTGCGCGACGAACGCATCGGGCGAATCGTGCAGCGACACGATCTCGTTGATGTGTCCCGCGAAATGGCAGTGGAACACCCAATTTCCCGGCGTCGTCGGCAGGAACGACAACGATATCGATCCGCCGATGGGGACGATGCGCATGTTCTGCAACGGCTGCTTCGACGCCGGAACCATCGTGTCCGCGCGGAAGCCGCCAGAGCGAGAGACTCTGAAGTAGAAGCCGTGCAGGTGAAGCGGGTGCTCGACCGCCGCGGCGTTGATGATCCGGAAGTGTACCGAGTCGTTTTGTGTGAACGTCAGCTGCTCATTGTAGGGCCACGCTTTGCCGTTGAAGGCGAGCGCCGACTCGAAGGTGCCCGTCTGCTCCACCGGATAGAACCACTCCGAGATGACCCACACACGCTCTTGGGCGGACGGCGGCGGTGCGCCGGCGGAATCGACAACCAACGCGCCATTGAGTTGCGAGTCGAGCCAGTTTCGTTCGTCGGAAGCAGCGAGTCCTTTGAGTGCCGCCCAGTAGAAGTAGTTTCCGGTCCGATCGAGCTCGAACACGACTTCGCGTGTCGCACCCGGGGCGAGCTGCACGGTGTCCTTTGGGGCCGGCAGCGAGCGGCGAAGGCCGCTCATGAACAGCGCCGAGTCGGTGCGGTTGTGAATCGTCAACCGCACCGTCGTTCCGACGGGCGCGCGGAGCAGCGGTCCGGGTACGGTGGCCGCCTTGCCGGGTTCAGCGAAGGCGAGAATGCGCACGACGGGATCGTGTTCGCCTTCGGGTTGGTACGCTGATTCGACGATGTCGAGCGCCGCGGTCAGTGTCTTTCCCGCAAGCCGCCCCATCGCGACGCGATTGTCGTTGACCGACGCAATGGGCGTGTTCGCGACCGGGCGAGGGAGTCGAGCGCGCGGCGCGGGCGGGACCATCGATTCCTGGAATAAGCCAACGACAAGAAACGCGGTTGTCACGGAGAAAGCCATCGTCGGCTCCAGGTAGGGTGCGTGTAACCTGACTGCTACAGATGAACTGTCAACAACCGGTCTTGGGGCGCCGGTGATTATTCGACATGCCAACCAACGACAGGAGTCTCCCAAATCCGCAGCGGATCCTGATCAGCGCCGGCGCGCATGCCGAGCTGACGGCACTTCTGCGGTCGCGTCGCTCCGATCTGGAAATTCGTGGAAAGCCTTACACCGAGATCACAGCCGACGATCTCGAGTGGGCCGACACCTACGTCGGATTCAAGCGTCCGCCGCTTGCGACGATGGGAAGCGTCCGTTGGGTTCACTGCACCGGCGCGGGGGTAGACTCATGGCTGCAACCGACGGAGTTGCCGCGGCACATCCTTCTGACGCGGACATCGGAGTCATTCGGCGTGTACATCGCCGAGTGGGCGCTGGCGCGCGCGCTCGCGGTGCGGCAGCAAATTGTCGATCTCGCGGACGAGCAGCGCCGCCACGAGTGGTCGCCGCGGGAGATCGGGTACGTTCGCGGATCGCGCGCGGTGGTCGTCGGCACCGGGGACGTCGGCTCGCACATCGCGAAGTTGTTCTCCGCGTTGGGCGCGACCGTTCACGGCGTGTCGCGATCGGGGCGGGGCGGGGGCCCGTCGACCTTCGCGACCACGTCGCGCATCTCGGAGCTCACTCGCCTCGCGGGCGACGCCGACTGGTTGATTCTCACGCTGCCGCTAACGTCGGAAACACGCGGGCTCATTGGGCGGGATGTTCTGAGTGCATGCCACGGCGCCGTGTTGATGAACGCCGGCCGCGGTGCTGTCGTAGACGAAGCGATCATTCCCGAGGCGCTCGACAAAGGATGGTTGTCCGGCGCGGTCCTGGACGTGTTCGACGTCGAGCCGCTTCCCAAGGATTCACCGCTGTGGGACGACCGCCGCGTGATGATCTCACCGCATATCTCCGGTCTGACGACCCCGGAAGGCGCGATCGATGGGTTTCTCGAATGCCTCGGCGAGATCGAGGACGGCCGAATTCCGGCTCGCGTCGTGGACCGCGATCGAGAATACTGAGCGGCCGGTCCTCTAACGACGCGTCTCGCGCGCTGCGACGACGTCCGGCTCCGCGGCGCTCGCGAGGAGATTGCAGCAGAGCACCGTGAGGAAGATGCAGGCGCCGGGGAAGATGCCGAGCCACGGCTCGCTGCTCATCGTCGTCTGCGCCTGGTAGAGCATGTTGCCCCAACTCGCCGTGGGCGGTTGGACGCCGACGCCGAAGAAGCTGAGGGCACTCTCGAGAAGAATCCCGCGGCCGACGGACAGCGTGAGTGCGACGGCGATGGTCGGCACGACGCCGGGAAGGATGTGGCGAAGGAGGATGCGCGGCGCCCGGGCGCCCGTGGCGCGCGCCGCGGTGACAAAGTCTCGCACCGCGATCGATTGTACGTCGGCGCGGACGACACGCGCCGTTTCCATCCACCCCACGGCGCTGACGAGCGTGATCAGCAACGGGACGCTTGGCTCGAGCACGGCGGCGGCGATCATGAGCAGCGGGAGGCGCGGCACCGAGAGCATCGCGTCGGTAAGGCGCATGAGCGCGGCGTCGATGATTCCACCGGCAAATCCGGCTACCGCGCCGACCGTGACGCCGATCGCCGCGCTGAGCGCCGCGGACACGAGCCCGATGGCGAGCGAGATCCTTGCGCCGTAGAGACTCCGCGTGAGCAGATCGCGCCCCAGCTCGTCGGTGCCAAAGAGGTGGTGGAGCGACGGTGCGCCGCGTCGGCGCGCGAGATCGAGTGCGTCGAACGTGTATGGGGCGATGAGGGGCGCGAACGCGGCAAGAATGAGGAGCGCTCCGAGAACCGCGCCGGGCACGAGGGCCGCTCGATGACGCCGGAGCCAGGCGCGAATCACAGCGCGACCGCCTCGCGTGTGCGCGGGTCGAGGGCATGGACGACGACATCGGCGACGAGACTGAGCAGCGCCACCGCCGCCGATCCGCACATCAGGAAAGCCATGAGCACGGTGTAGTCGCGCTTGGCCAGTGCCTCGGTGAACAAGCTGCCGACACCGGGCCAGGCGAAGACGCTCTCGGTAACCACCGCTCCCGACGCCATGATCGACGCGTCGAGCAGGACCACTGTGGCGAAGGGCAAGAGGGCGTTCCGAAGTGCATGCCGTGTGGCGAGCCGCGCGTCGCTCACGCCGCGCGCGCGAGCGGCGCCGATGAACGGCTGCTCGAGTGCGCCGCGCATCGAGCTTCGGAGATAGCGGGACCATCCGGCGGCGTGCGCGCCGGCGAGCACGATGACGGGAAGCACGAGGTGCGCCGCGCGGTCGCCCAGCCCGCCGCCGGCGAATGACGCCCGGCCCGATGAAGGGAGCCAGTGCAGCGTGTTAGCGAACAGCAGTTGGAGCACGAGCCCGAACCAAAACACGGGAAGCGAGATTCCGGCAACCGTGGCGATGGTCGCCACGCGATCGACACCCTTCCGGACCGCGGAGGCGACTCCCACGACGAGCGAGACGACGACCGCAAGCAGCGTCGAGACGCCGATGAGCTGCAGCGTCGCGGGGACGCGCTCGAGGAGACGTTCGGCCACAGGCCGGCCGTCGGCGTAACTGTAACCCCAGTCGCCGCGCGCGAACGCCGTTACCCAGGACACGTATTGCCCCACGAACGGCTGATCGAGCCCCATCTGCCGGCGAAGGCGCTCGATGTCCTGGGGACGAACGTTCGGATTGTCGAGGTAGAGCGAGAGCGGTCCGCCCGGGGCCGCGTGAATCAGCGCGAAGACGAGCAGCGAGACGACGACGAGCAACGGGATGATCTGCGCGACGCGCCGGATGACGAACGTCAGCATCCGTGTGCTACCGGGCTGGCTGAAGCTCCCATTCGTGAACATTCCAGAATGGGCCGGCGTTGGTGGGATTGCCCTTGAAGTTCCGCAGCGTCGCCGGCACCGCGTCGAGCTTCGACGTGTTGTAGAGGAAAATTTCCGGAATCAACTCGGCGACGCGGCGCTGCGCCTGCCTGAGGAGGTCGGCACGCTTCGTCTGATCGATCGTGCGATCCGACGCGTAGAGCAGCTTGGTGAGCTCGGCGTCCTTGATGTAATCGATATTGCGCCCCGCCGGCGGCGATTTGTCGGCGGCGAAGAAGGTCGTGATCTCCGGGTCGGCGCCCGATTGCCACCAATGCAGCATCGCGTCGAAGTCGCCGCTGAACCAGACCGGGCTGATCGCGGTTCCATCGAGCAGCTTGATCTGCACCTTTACGCCGACGTCGGCGAGCTGACGTTGAATCGCTTGGGCCACGTTCTCGCGAATGGTGAATCCCGCCTGTGTGATCAGGGTGAAGGCGAGCGGTCGTCCGTCTTTGGCGCGCGTGCTGTCGGTCCCTGCGCCGCGTCGCCAGCCTGCTTCGTCGAGCAAGCGATTCGCCGAATCACGACTGAACGCGTACGTGACGACGTTCGGCTCATACGCCCATGACATCGGTTGAATGGGGCCGTTCACCGGCGAGACGAGCCCGTCGAGAATCGTCTTCACGATGAGGTCGCGATCGATCGCGTGCGCGAGGGCGCGTCGCACGCGGACGTCGGCAAAGGGCGGAAAATGCTTTTCATTCAGTGTCACGTGCTCGTAGCCGTTGCCGAGCACCTGATTGAGTCGGACGTTCGGCAGCGTCCTGATCTCTCGCACTTTATCCCACGGCACGAGCGCGACGAGATGGACCTCGCCCGCTTTCAGTTGGTTGATGCGAGTCGTGGCGTTGGTCACGAAGCGAAAGAGCAGGCGCTTGATCTTCGGATACTCGTCGCCGCGCCAGTAGTGCGGCACGCGCTCGAGCAACACATATTCGCCGGTCCTCCATTCTACGACGTGATACGGCCCGGTGCCCATCGGATTGCGGTTGTAGTCGTTCGCCTTGTCGATGTCGCGGCCGTCGAGCAAGTGCTTCGGTAGCGTGCCGCGAAGGAATTGGAGCTGATACGGCGCGTACGGCTCCTTGTAGTGCACGACGGCGGTGAGCGAGTCCGGTGTGTCGACCGACGAAATACGGTCGAAGCCGTCGGTGCTCTCCGGTTTCCAATCTCCCTTGAGAATCGCGTCGGCGGTGAACTTGACGTCGGCCGACGTGTGCGGCTGACCGTCGTGCCATTTCACGCCGGGCCTCAGCTTCCAGGTGACGTCCATGCCGCCGTCGCCGCGCATGACGACGCCCCCGTTGGCGATCGTCGGCACCTCGGCGGCCAACACGGGGACGACGTTCATCCGCTCGTCGGTGGTGACCAGGCCTTCGATGACGCAGCTTTGAATGTCCTCGAGGATGTGGGTCGCGTACCGGTTCATCGTGTCGGGCTCGCGGTCGTAGCCGACGATGAGCAGATCGTTCGACGGGCCGGAGTCGCGCCCCGAGGCGCAGCCGAGCAACAGCGCGGCGAGAATGGCTCCGCGCTTCACTCGGGCCGCTCCGACATCATGCGGGCGATCATCGCCACCGGGATCGAGCCGCAGCCGAGGAGGTCGTCGTGAAAGCGCTTCAGTGAGAAGGTCGAGCCGGCTCGCGCGCGCATCGTGTCGCGCAGCTCGACGATGCCGCGCGTGCCGAGCCAATACATGACGGGCGTTCCGGGGAACATCGAACATTTCACGACCTCGGCCGCCGCCGCAGACATGGTCATGCCCGTCCGCTCGACGAACAGCGCGGCGGCTTCGTCGAACGACAATTCACCGGCGTGAAAGGCGAGGTCGACGACGGCTCGGGCGAGCTGCCGAACGCGCGAGTGCTGCTCGGCGACCACCTCGAGCGGCGTGAGCGCGCCGATCTCGCCCATCAACCCCGTGGCGTAGCACGCCCAGCCCTCGGCCATCGACCCGCC
>DATLPC010000129.1:0-22665 GCA_035535975.1 Gemmatimonadaceae bacterium
AGGTGATGCAGGTACGGCGCGGAGTTCTGCCCCATCGACTTGAGATCGTACGAGTCGAGAATGCGAAGCATCTCGAGCACGGCGACCCCCTGGTTATTCGGCGGCAGCTCCCAGACGCGGTAGCCCTTGAACATCGTCGAGATCGGCGTGACCCACGTCGGCTGATTCTTCTTGAGATCGTCCAGCGTGAGGAAGCCGCCGAGTTTCTGCACGTGGGCGATGATCTTCTGGCCGAGCGTACCGCCATAGAGCGCCGCCGGTCCCTCCTTGGCGATTTGTCGGAGAGAATTCGCCATGTCCGGATTCCGGAACCAATCGCCCGCTTTCGGCGGTTCGCCCTCGATGAGGAACGTCGCTCGCGCGCCCTCGTCGTTGGAAAGAATCGTACGCTGCCCAGCCCAGTCGCCCGAGATTACAGGCGTGACGACGAACCCTTTGTCGGCATAACCGATCGCCGGCTGGAGCACCTGCGACAGCGTCATCGTTCCGTACTTCTTGAGTAGCGCGTCCCAACCCGCGACCGCGCCGGGTACGGTGACCGTTTCGATCCCGCGCGACGGCATGCGCGTGCGGCCTCGCTTGATCAGCTCCTCGCGGCTCATCAGAGATCCGGCGCGGCCACTCGCGTTGAGTGCGACCAGCTTCTTTTCCTTGGCGCTCCAGATCAGCGCGAACATGTCGCCGCCCGGCCCGGTCATCATCGGCTCGACGACGGCGAGAACGGCCGCCGCGGCGACTGCGGCGTCGATCGCGTTGCCGCCGTGCTCCATTACTTCGACCGCGGCCGTCGTCGCCAACGGCTGGCTCGTCGCCGCGACGCCGTTCGGCGCGTAGACGGGTGACCGTCCCGCCATCGTCGCCACGCGATGCGCGTCGGCGGGAGCGCGTTGACCGTCAGCGGTGGTGGCGAAAAGCATCAGGCCGGCGACGAAGGAAAGTCGGAATACGGGAAGCTGCGCGAGCATGGTCAATCCTCATTGTTCATGCGAAGCCGTCCACAACGTTACCTCGCGTCCGCCCAACGAGCGAGGGCTCATCGTTCGAGTGCCGAGAGGTCATCGGTCGTATCAACGTCGCGCGGCGGATCGCCGTTGACGTCCACGAACGCGACGCGCTCCGGCTCCCGCATGATCAACTCACGAGCGCCGACGTCGCCGCGCACGCTCGACGCTTCGCCAAACACCTCTCTCGCCAGGAGCACCGGGTGGCCGCGAACTCCGCGATATCGCGCCGAGACGATCGGACGGGCCGTTTCGCGCCACCGGTCGATCACGCGACGAATCACCTCACGGTCCACCGACGGCTGGTCGCCAAGCCCGATCACTATCGCGTCGAACCCCTGAGGCAGCGCACGAATTCCGGCGGCGAGCGACGACGAAAGCCCTTCCGCCCACTGCTCGTTTTCGACGAAACATGCCGGCAACCCGTCGAGCGCGCGACGAACCGCCGCTGCTTCTGACCCGACCACCACCCACAACTGGTCCGTCTCGGTCGCCAGCGTTGCGGCGGCGCGCCGCACGAGGGGTGATCCTCCCAGCGGCGCGAGGAGTTTCTGAGAACCGAATCGTCGCGCGCCGCCCGCGGCGAGCAGGAGCCCCGCGATCACGCTGACGGGAGCGCGGCGACCGCGCGGCGCAGCGTGTCGAGCGGTAGGACGGCGCACTTACGACGGCTCGCAGGCGGCTCGCCCTCGAGCGAAGCGAACAGCCAGCTCGTATCGATCCGCAGCGCGTCCTCGGCCGACATCCCGCGCACGCGCTCCGTGAGGAGCGACGCCGACGCGATGCATAGGGCGCAGGCGTCCGCGGTAAACCGGGCGTCGGTCACGCGTGAGCGGTCACCGCCGAGCTCTACTCGAATGCGATCGCCACAGAGCGGATTGGCGCCCTCGGCCGATGCTGACGCATCGTGCAGCGGACCGCGATTCTTCGGGTGGCGGAACAGCTCGATCACCACGCGGCGGTAGGGCCCCGCCGTCACGCACGCTTTCCGCTGTAAACCGCGACGATCTCCGACAGAATCGACAGCGCGACTTCCGCCGGCGCTTTCCCGCCGAGGTCGAGGCCGATCGGCGTGTGCACGCGCGCCAGCTCGTCGTCGGTGAAGCCCTCGTCGCGCAGCAGGTCGCGCATCGCCACGCCGCGCTTCTTGCTCCCGAGCATGCCGATGTATCCGACCGGCTTGCGCAGGATGTCGCGCAGCACGGGCAGCTCGTATTTGTAGTCGTGCGCCAACAGCAGCACGGCGGTGCGCCGATTGGCATCGATCGCCGCGACAATCTCCGATGGCATGCCGACCAACACGTCGTCGGCTTCGGGGAATCGTTGGCGCGTCGCGTAACGGTCGCGTCCGTCGACGATCACCGTTCGCATCTCCAGTTCGCGCGCCATGCGGGTGAGCGACATCGCGATCTGTCCCGCGCCCACGATGACGAGCGTCAGCGGTGGCGAGATGCGATCGACGAACGTGCGTTCGGCCGGCTCCGCGCCCTCTAATTCCGCCGCCGCAACCGCGTACGAGCCTCCGCTCGATTCGATCGGTGTTACGATCGCCGTCGCCTCGCCGGCGGAGAGCAGCTCCATTGCCTCTCGGTGCGCGGCAACGGTCGGATCGTCGGTCGAGCCGAGATCGACTCGGGTGAGCAGCACTTCGAGCGTCCCGCCGCAGGTAAGCCCGATCTCCCAGGCTTCGTCGTCGTCGAGGGAGATCGAGAGCAGCCGGCGGTCGGCATCGTCCTTGTCGAATAGCGCGTCCGCCGCCTCGACCACCTGCGCGTCGACGCAGCCGCCGATCGTCACGCCGCCGATGATCCGGCCGCTGCGGCCGACGATCATCTTCGCGCCGATCTTCTTCGACGAGCCGGCGGTCGCCGACACGAGTGTCGCCAGCGCGACTTCGGACTCGTCGCGGAATGCCGGATCCGCTGGATCGATCAAACCGTATTTGTTTGCCATCGCGATATAGTCTGCGACCCGGCGCGGCCTGGCACAATCGCGCTCAATCGTCGAGTGATCCGGCGGCGCGGAGCGCGTCCATCCAGACCCGCCGAACCTCGCTCGCGCCACGCGCGTTCGGTTCGATCAGGGACCGGCGCCAGTACCAGCGGTCGCTCTCCTCGGCTGCCACGCCATGGCCGAGAAAGTGTGCGTACACATCAGCGAGGATTGCCCTCGGCGTGCCCGAGGAGAGACGGCGCACGTGCGCATTCAGGCGGTCGAGGATATCCAGCGGCAACGGACCCGCTTCTTCGAACACCCCGGGGATCTTGGCACTCCGGTCGGACGGATCGTAGACGGTCGTGAGGACGAAAGTGCCCTGCGGCAGCTGCGTGCGCAGCGTTTCGACGAGGAAGTCGTACGCCTCCTCGATGTCCTGCTCGATGCGCTCGAGCAGCGAGCGCCGTGGACGATTCGAGTACGCGCTCAGGAGATCGTTGCCCCCGATCGTCAGGGTGACGACCACCGGGTCGTCGCCCGCCTCGACCAGCGGCAGCTGTTCCCCGAATACGTCGCCGATCGTCGCGCCGTCTTCGGCCAGGTTCTGCATCTCGATGCCCGGCGACAGCGTCACGAGATCTTCGCCGATGAAATCCGGCCAGTGCGCTTCAGAGTTTTGATAGAGCAGCGACGCGGCGCCGATCGGCGCCACGTTGCCGGCGCTCGCCGTTCGTTCGAGGGCGACAGCCACGTCGATCTCGCCCGCGTCCAACGCCGGGTACAAGTCGATCGACACTGAATCGCCGAGGGCGATGTATCTGGTGAACACGGTCGGCTGTCGAGCTCAGAGCGGAGCGTGAAGTCCTCGCGTCGCCAGCACGCGCGCCACAACGTCGCCGATCTTGTTGTTCGGGGTGCTGGCGCCCGCCGTGATGCCGACCCTCACGGGTCCACCCGGCAGCCAATCTGACGCGTCGCGCTCGCTGTGCTGCACGCCGGCCGGCCGGTAGTGAATCGTTCCAAGCTCCGGATCGATTCCCGACGACGACTCGATGTGATACGTCGGTACCTTCTCGGCGCAGAGCGCGGCGAGCGAGATCGTGTTGCTCGAGTTGAAGCCGCCGATGACGACCATCACGTCGACGCCTTCGTCGAGCAGCTCGCGCACCGCGTCCTGACGTTCCTGCGTCGCGCTGCAGATCGTGTCGAAGCTGCGGAAGTCGGTCGCTCGCGCCCCGTCGCCGCGCGCTCGCACGATTGCCGTGCCGACTTCCTCGGCGATCGCCAGCGATTCGCTCGCCAGCATCGTCGTCTGGTTCGCGACACCGATGCGACGGAGATGGCGCTCGGGATCGAACCCGGGCGACACGGCGTGCGCGAACGTCTGCATCAGATCGGCCGCGCTCACCTTGCCTTCGACGTAGTCGCAAACGATTCGCGCCTCGTCCATGTGGCGGACGATGAGGTAGTGGCCGTCGGGGTGCTTCCGCACCTGTGACGCCGTCGCGCGCGTCTCCTCGTGGTAGTACTTGCCGTGGATCAGCGCCGTGAATCCATCGCGCGCGTATGTCTCGACGCGCTTCCACACGTTGAGCACCGATCCGCAGGTGGTGTCGACGAGCACGCAGCCGATGTCACGGAGCGCGGCGAAGTCGTCGATCGTCACCCCGAACGCCGGGAGGATCACGACATCATGGCCACCGAGCCGGCTGAAGTCGAACGATCCGCCGGCGTCGCGCATCAAGATCTCGACGCCCATCTCGCGCAGTCGATCGTTGACGTGCGGATTGTGGATGATTTCACCGACAAGAAAGATTCGTTTGTCCGGAAATTTTCGGCGCGTCTGATAGGCGTAGTCGACCGCGCGCTCGACCCCGTAGCAGAAGCCGAATTCACGGGCGAGGCGGATGGTTACGTCCTCGACCGTGAGCCGGTACTCCTGCGACCTCAGCAGGTCGACGACCCGGCCGTCGTAGTCCGCGGCAAGGTCGTCCCGGACCTCCGATTGGAGGCCGAAACCTTTGCGGAAATACGTAGGTGGCTCCGCCGGAGGCGTCATGGTTGTAAATGTAGTCCGCGGCATCTAGGATAGCCGCCATGACCACACGCCGGCCGCTGCTCCGCCCTCCGGCAATCGTGAAGGGCGACACAATCGGCGTCGTGTCGCCTTCCTACGCGCCGAAAGCCGGCTGGCTTCAGCGTGGCGTCCGGGCGCTGGAGCGCGCCGGCTTCAAGGTGCTCCTCGATCCGGAGGTGGATCGACCGCCGCGCTTCACGCGCGGCGAGGACGAGCGCCGCGCGGAAAGCCTCATGAAGATGTGGGTCAACCCGCAGGTGAACGCCATCATCGCCAGCACGGGCGGCTACGGCGCGGTCCGTCTTCTCCCGCACCTCGATCCCAAAGTTTTCAAGAACGACCCGAAGATTCTGGTTGGATACTCGGACATCACGGCGCTACACCTCTGGCTGATGCGTCGCGCCGATCTCCGGAGCTTTCACGGCCCCACGGTCGACGATCTGATCCCGAGCCTTCGCGACCCCACGATGGTCTCGCTCATCACGGCGCTCACGACAGCGTGCCCGCCGGCCAAGATCGGCCGCGAGCTCTCTCGCGGCGTCGTCGCGGGAAAGGCGACCGGCCGACTCGTCGGCGGCAACCTGTCGCTCGTCCAGCAAACGATCGGCACGAACTATCAGGTCGACATGGAGGGCGCGATCCTTTTCATCGAAGAGACACGCGATCCGATGTCCGTCGTCGACGAGCGACTCGTCCACCTCCGCGCCGCCGGGTTGCTGCAATCCGTGGCCGGCATCGTGTTCGGCCAACTCTCACTCGACCGCTCCGAGGAGGACGAGTTCGAGGATTTCCTCCTCGACCTCATCGCGGATCTTCAGGTTCCCGTTTTGATGGACTTCCCCGCCGGTCACGAGAATCCCAATCTCACGATTCCCTTCGGCACGGAAGTCGAGATGATCGTAGAGGAGAACCGAGGATGGATCAGTTACAAAGAGGACGCTTTGACCGCTCCCGCCTCCTCGAGCAACAACATGTAGCTGTTTCTGCCGTTAACTCGTCGCGCCCCTCCGTGCCTTTCCGCGGAAATCCGTGCTGTCATCCGCGTCAAAATGATGTTGACGGAGCCCGAACGCTTGTACTGGCCGGCATGGCCACCACTAAGCTCGCGCTTAAGTCATTAGACACGGATTACAGACACGGATTTCGCGGAAAGGCACGGAGACGGCGTGAAAAGGGATGAAAAAGGGTTGTTGCATCATGAGCTCACCCATTCGGTTATCGGTGGGATGTACAACGTGCACACGGAGCTCGGCGTTGGGTTCGCAGAGCCGGTCTACGCCAATGCATTGGCCGTGACACTTCAGAACGCGGGCCTGCGAGTTGAGCGGGAGTTGCCGTTTGAAGTCCTATTCCGCGGGGTCGTTGTAGGCCGATATCGAGCGGACTTGGTCGTTGACAAAAAAGTCATCGTGGAAACCAAGGCGATACAGCGGCTGGACCCGAGCGGCACAGCCCAACTTCGAAACTACCTCCGCGCGTCAGGCCTCTGTGTCGGGCTGCTTCTCAATTTTGGATCGAAGCCGGAGTACAAGAGGGTTATTCTGACGCCGGAATTCGCTCACCCGGGCCGTAGAGTTCCGGCGTGATGAACGGCGCGAGCGCGTAGCTGACCAGCGACTCGTACGCGCGTTGGCGATCGACGAGTCCGGCGGTCAGAATTCCCACGGCGCCTTTTCCGTGCTTTGTATTGCGCTCGTTGACATAGCGATCCATCGCGTGCCCGAGCTCGAGGCCTCCTCTCACCAGCTCCGCCACCGCTACGGGCAACGGCATCGCCAGGGAACCACCGATCCCCGTCACGCCGTCCGCGTCGACGACCGCCGCCCACGCGCACGTGCGCATCGATCCGTCCGGTAGCTCGACGACGCCGCCTTCGATCCCGACACCGAGCTCGGCGCCCGTCTCGTCTCGCGCGGCTTTCGCTCGGGCGACGGCGCCGCGAATCGTTTCGTCGTCGCCGACCGGTTGATCGCGCACCGTCGACGCGACGCCGAGTCCGATGACCTCAGCGCTGGCGCCCGCCGCGGCCAGCACCGCGCGAACGGCGGCGATCTTCACCGGATTCTTCGAGCCGACGACGACGCGCTGGACGGTCTGTAACGACATACTAAAAAGTAACTGAACGTTACGAAATACGGATCGAAGCGCGGCTAATGTACCCGCGACACGCCGATTGGAATAGTCCCGGCGTGATTCCGCCGGAAAAATGGTCGCCCGATACTGTTCGCTTGCTGCGCGTCGTTTCGCGCGGTATGCTTGTCGTCCCCCGTCGCGAACGATGCTCACACTCACTCCACCTTCCGCTTCCAATCCTGCCGCGATTCCCTTCGCGCCGCGTCCGACGATGGAACGCTCGCCGTTTGTGTTCGTTGGTGAGCGGCTGTGGTTGGACTTCGTGAACTCGGAGTTCGGCATCCGACGCTTCGACGCATTGCGCGATTTCGAGTCGATGGTCCGCTGGCTCGAAGCGGCCGCGCTGCTCGACGTCGAGCGCGCCACCGGTATTCGGCGGCGCGCGCAACAGCAACCAGCCGGCGCGACAGCGTCGCTCATCGACGCCCGGCGCGTCCGCGCGGCGCTCCGCGGACTCGCCGAACGCGGACCGACGAGCGACCGCGTCCGGGTGGAAGGACTCGTCGAGATCAACCGGGTCCTCGGACGCAGCGCCGGTACGCGCCGCGTCGAGCAGCGCGCCGACGGCACCTTCATTCGCTCGTTCGTGCCGGTCGGCGACGCCTTCGCCGGCCTCGTCATCCCGGTCGTCGAATCGGCGGCCGACGCGCTGATCCTCGGAGAGCTGTCGCGCGTGCGCCGCTGCGCGGACCCGCGCTGCCAGCGTGTCTTCTTCGACAACACCAAGAACGGCCGCCGCCGCTGGTGCGACATGGCCACCTGCGGCAATCGCGCCAAGGCGGCGCGTCATCGGGAGAAGCTCAAGTCGCATTGAGTCGCAGCGTAGAGGTCGTTCGTACGTACTTGGAGCTGCGTTCCCCGGCGCAGCTCCGCCCCGCCCCGCCACCGAATAGCGACGTTCGCTTCGTTCGCCGCGACCGAATCTCCGTTGAGGTATATCGCCGCCTATACCAGGACGTCGGCGCGCGATGGTACTGGCGCGACCGCAACGCCTGGACGGATGCGCAGCTCGCCCATCATCTCGCGCGGCGTGAGATCACCATCTGGGAATGCCTCGCCGGCCGCGAGAGCGCCGGCTACTTCGAGCTCGATCGCCACGACGACGGCTCGGTCGAGATCGCCTACTTCGGGTTGCGTCCGGAATTCTTCGGGCGCGGCATCGGCAAGGCGATGCTCACGCGCGCCGCCGAGGAAGCGTGGTCGCTCGGCGCGCAGCGCGTGTGGCTGCACACCTGCACGCTGGATTCGACGCACGCGCTGCCGAACTACCTTGCGCGCGGCTTCACGCAGTTTCGGCAGGAGTCGTTTACCGCCGAGTTGCCGGACGCCGATTGACTTGCTAGCCGCGCGGCCGGCGTTTGCGTTTGCCGCCGCGGCTGTCGGGCGAACGAAAGCGTCCGCCCCCCTTTGCAGGTCGGTCGCGACGTCCGTCGCGCCGCGAGTCGGCGACGCGCCGGTGGTCCTTCAGTTGCTCGCCGCTTTCCCGCACGCGACGGTCACGCTTGCGATCCCGCCGCTCTTCCCGCCTCGATTCGGCAGAGCGGTCGAGCTCCGCCAGCTCTTGCTCGGTGAACGGCCGCTCCAGCTCTTCCTGAAGATCGGCGAGTGAGCTCGCGCGCGCGGCGCCGCGAGCGCCTCGCGTCACGATGAAGCGGAGCGGACGGTCGAGCGTGGGCAGCTCGGCGTCAGTGAGGGTGCGGGCGAGTTTTTCCGGAAGCCTGAGCCGGGCGACGCCGAGTGGAGTCCCCTCCGCATTCTCTTCGATGTCGTAGTGAATCTCCACGTCTCGGTCGCGCACGCGCGCGCTCGACGGAAGCGACGCATATCGCTCCCGCACCGCGGCGGGCACGATCGCGTTTACGTCGATCGTGATCGGCGTTTGCTTGAACTGCGCCAACGAGCTCACGTTCGCCAGCTGGCGCTCATAGAGCGCGGTCAGGTCCGCGAAGTTCAGGCGCGGGGTCTTGCCGCCCGAGCGACGGTACGTCTCCCTGATCGATTCCACCGCATCCTGGCTCTCTCGCGCGCCGTGATGCCGGGCTTCGCCGCGCGCGAGCGCTTCGGCCAAGGCGTGCCGCGCGCGATCGGCGAGTTCGGCCGGAAACTCGTCGATCGCCTCGACGTCGCGCTCCAACTCGAACCCCTGATACGTGACACGGCGACGAAGCGCGAGCGGCGAACGCCGGTTGTTCGGGTCATACACGACTTCGCCCGCCGCGACGTCCGCGAACCGCCGCAACAAGTCGTACGGGATCTGGGTTCCTTCGATCGACGCGCGTGGATTGCCGAACTTGTCGGCGAAGTAGCGCAGTTCGCCGGCGATCGCGCCCCAACTCCCACACACGCTCGTCTTCGAGACGCGGGCTTCGTCGCCCCACGCCGTCTGCTCGTCCATCACCAGCGTGAACGGCATGTATCCGGCAAGCAGCTCCTGGAACGACCGCAGCGCTTCCTCGCCGGCGTTGAGCATCTTGGACGGCAGCGGAAGACCGATCGCCCGATACACGCTCGCCATGCCAAGCGCCGCGTCCTCGATCGATTTTACCAGCGCGCCCCGTCGCTCCGCCCACCGTTCGATCCGCTCTTCGTCGAAGATGTGGCGCGGCAACCCGTACACCGTTCCCATGCGGCCGGCGTACTGATACGCCTCGGCGTACAAGTTGTACGCGGTCAGATGATCGCTTCCCGGAACGATCAGACCGTCCAGATCCCGCTCGTCTCGCGTCATGCGGTGTAGCGACTCGATCGACGCCATCACCGCGAGGTACGGCATCAGTAAGTCGTCCGCGTTGACGAGAAGCTCGGCCCACGGCCGCTCGACCGGCATCGCCTCGACCGCGCGTCCGTAGTTGGTGAGACGCCCGCGTTCGACGATGCCCCGCTCCTCGAGCAGCGCGAGGGCGCGGCGATACGCGATCTTGTCGAGCGGCACCGGGAGCTCGAGCTCGTCGGCACGAACGCCGAGGGCCGCGCAGGTGATTGCGACGCGCTCGGAGTCGCCGGCAAGCTGGAATTCCGGCTCCGTCGGCTTGAGAGCGTCGAACTGGATGTCGCGGTCGGAAAGAATGAAGACACGACCGCCTTGCACGCGGCCGTGCACGCGCCCGGCCATCTGCAAAATCTCATTTGCGCCGAGGTGCTCCTGCGTGAGCACGTTCCGTCCGCGATTGATCGCGTTGAAGAACTTCACGTCGTCGATGATCACGGTGTCGAGGCCGCGCACGTTGAGCGCGCTTTGGCCGGCCGCGGTCATCGCGAGAAAAAACGGCTTGCCCTCGCCGCCCTCGAGAAAGGGACGGATGGTCCGAATCGGCTCGCCGCCGTGGTAGAACGCGGTGTTCACGCGAGGCGCTAGACGCCGCACGTGTTCCGCGGCGTCCTCGACGCCACGTCGCGTCGGCACGAACAGCGCGACGCCGCGCCGCTGCTTCATCAGCTGGCGGAGAAAAGCCTCGTCGAGAAACTGCAACGGCTTCTTGTACAGGACGCGAACTTGCGCCGCTTTCTCCGGATCGAAGTCGTAGACTTCCAGCACATCGCTGGAGCTCAGATACGTCGCGTAGAAATCCGGATTGACCGTGGCGGAAAGCCAGATGAAGCGCGTGCCGACCCGTTTCCCGAGCGCGAGGCAAAGCTCGAGCTCTGCCGACGTCTGATGGATCTCGTCGACGACGATCGTGTCGGTGCGAAGAATGTCCCCTTCCTCGAACCAGCGGCGCGCGATCCCCGTCGTGACGATGATGACGTTCCACGTCGGGGTTTCCGGCGTCGCCTCACGCTCGCGGTTCACGACACCGACTTTGAGCTCCGTGCTGCGGAGGATTTCTTCGGCGATCGGCCGGATGGCGAGCGTCTTCCCCGTTCCCGTGCCGGCGATGATCCCGAACCCGCGGCCCGAAGCGGCCAGCTCGCGTACACGACGGCCGTGGTGCTCCTCGAGAAACGTCTCGATGTGAAGGCGCAGCGCGAGCTCGATCGTCTCGCAAGCGGCGCGTGTCGGCGCAATGACGATGACGCGGCCAGTCTCAGGGTCCGACCGGACGAAGGCGTCATGCTCGGGGAGGTACGGATCACGAACGGTTCGGATCACGCACCCCGTTGAAGCAAGGAGAAGGCCGCGAGCGTTCTCTGCTTTGCCCTACTCAGGCGGTTTGATCTGGAACGTCGGCGGCTTTCCGCCCGTGAATCCCTTTGCGTTTGGCGGAAGCTTCGACTTGTCGCCCACTTTCTTTGTCGAGTCGGCGAAATCGTCACCGAAGATCACTTTGCCGTTGGAGGGCCGATTCTTGATCGCCGACGGACAATCGGTCGCCGCCGGCTGCTGCGCCGCCGGAACTCCTTCAATCCAGATACGGCACATGCCTTTGGGCGGGCGCGCGTCCGCCGGAATCACGCTTCCCTTCTTCGCACTATCCTTCTGCGCTCCAGCCTGCGCCATGACAGGCGCGGCCGTAGCGACCATGAGTCCACACGAGAGCACCACTAGCAACTGCTTCATTTCCCCTCCACTGCATCCCGTACACCGGGTGCTACGAACCGTTCGAAGCAGGCGCGGTGCCACCTGAACTCATCGGCGGGACGGACGGAAGATTAACGATTTCAATAACTTGGTGGAAACACTGTATACATATTTGTTCCAGCTGTGTCCGTGCGGCTGGAATCGGCCGTCCTGGCAATGGGACGATGGGCGACGAGTCGCCGAGTCGCCGAGCCGCCGAGCCGCCGAGTCGCCGAGCCCCCTAGTCGCCGAAGCTGATTCCCGTCTCTCGCGCGGTAAGCACGACGTCGTGATTCGGATCGACGCGCTTCGGAACTTGGAGCGCCTCGTCGATCGGGATCGTTACGATGTGCGGCGACTGCAGCGCGACCATGTGGCCCCACTTGCCGTCGGCCACGGCGCGAACTGCGGCGCCGCCGAACCGGGTCGCGAGCAGACGATCGTAGCCGGTCGGCATGCCGCCGCGCTGGAGGTGGCCGAGCACGAGTGAACGGGTCTCCTTACCGGTGCGCTCGGCGATCGCGCGGGCGATCGGTTCGCACACGCCGCCCAGTCGCGGTGCTTCGCCCGGAAGCGACGCGCCGAGGAGCGAGACGTGCCCTCCTTTCGGGAATGCACCCTCGGCGACGACCACGATCGAGAAGTGACGCCCGGCTTGGTCGCGAGACGTGATCTTCTCGCAAACCTTCTCGATGTCGTACGGAATCTCCGGAATGAGGATTACGTCCGCCGTGCCCGCGACGCCGGAATGCAGCGCGATGAATCCCGCGTCGCGCCCCATGACCTCCATGACGATAACTCGGTCGTGCGATTCCGCGGTCGTGTGCAGCTTGTCGATCGCCTCGAGCGCGGTGTTCACCGCCGTGTCGAAGCCGAACGTCGTCACCGTGCCGCTCACGTCGTTGTCGATCGTCTTTGGCACGCCGACGATCTTCATGCCCTTGTCGCAGAGCAGTTTGGCAATGGTGAGCGAACCGTCGCCGCCGATCGAGATGACGGCGTCGATCCCCAGGCGCCGCGCACTCTCGATCAGCTCATCCGAGCGGTCCTCCTCGAGGACGCTGCCGTCGGGCTGTTTCCGCGGATAGTGAAACGGATTTCCGCGACTGGTCGTGCGGAGAATCGTTCCGCCGAGGTGCGCGATGCCGCGCACGCTATCGCGCGTCAGCGGGATCACTTCGTCTTCGCCCATGAGACCGGCGAAGCCGCGTTTGATGCCCAGCACGTCCCATCCGCGGTTCAACGCGGACAACACGGCGGCGCGGATGACCGCGTTCAAACCCGGGGCGTCGCCGCCGCCGGTGGAGATGGCGATTCGCATTTCTTTCGTTGAAGTGGACCGCACCCGCCGACCGGCGAGCCTATCCTGCCGCGGCCGCCGACTCCAGCAATTTCACGATCTCGCCCGGGCCCGCGTGTCGTCGCGTTACCGACTTCTGAAATATCGGCTTCCCTTCCGCCGACACCTCGAAGCGCCCGCCCGACGACGGCAGGAGCTCGACCTGCGACCCGGGGAATCGCTGACGAATCTCCGCCGCCAAACTGGCGGCGCGAGGTTCGTAGTTTCACATCGTGCAGTATTCGATCGTGACTCGCATAAATGAACAGTAACTCGGCGATGGGGGGCTCGGCGACTCGGCGACTACCTCAGTGCGTTCCAGTTCGCCAGCGCGTTCAACACCAACGCGAAGCTGCCGTGCGTCTGGAAGCGCCACATCGGACGGATGCCGAACATCACCATGTGGCCCTTGCCGAGCGGCACGTCGACGACAGCCGCCTTCCCCGCCATCTCCTCTCCATGGAGCATGCCACCAGACACGAGGAGCGAGTCCACGTTGCTGTTCATTCGTAGAATCGTGCGGGCCGTCATTGCCGCGGTCGCACCGGCACCACCGCCGCGTCCGCCGAAGCCCCCGCCCGCGCCGGCGCCGACATTGAAGAGTGGCGCGCCCTGCTTGTAATAGACTGAAAGATTGTCCTGATCGTAGCCGTAGACGATCGGGCTCGCCTTGTCGACAACCTGAGCGCGGAATACCGAGCCGCGCGCCCACAGGCTGTCACTCGGCGCCACGCTCACGGCGCCGTACGTGAATCCGAGATCGAGCGGGAGTCTGGCGGTCGCGCCCTCGGTGATGAACAAGCCGCCGCGCGCGATGAATCGCTGTAGCGCCATCACACCCTCGAGCCCCATCGAGCCGCGCGTGTCGTCGGTCGAGTCGGGGGTGCCGAGGTTCGGAGTCTTCGCGGACTTCTTCCACGGAATCGGTTTCCCCCCCCCCGTCACCGGCTTCGTGGCCAGGAGTGCCTGCGCCGAGGTCCCGGCGGACGGGAAGATCACGACGTCGTAGTTGTCGAGGATCTTCGTGTCGGCCAACCGCTGGTCCGCCATGTACGTGTACGGAACGCCGATGAAGTCGAACGCGTACCGTACCCAGCCTTCATCCTGCGTGTTGTTCCACGTATGGATGTAGGCGATGCGCGGCGCGCTCACGGCGTGCGACTTCACCGCCGGCGCGCTCGCCACGGCGGTTGCCGGCAAGCCGAGGTCGGCGATCGTCGCGGCGGCGCTCTGGCCGTCGACGATGAATGTCCCCGCCGGGAAGCTCGTGCCGCTCGCCGTGAACGCCGAATCGGCGACCGAGACCTTCGCGCCCTTCACCTTCCAGGGGAGCGCGGCCGAACGCCAATCGCCGAGATGTCGAACGAGCAGGACCGAGCCGGTCCCCGTCGTCGACCCGCGCACCTTCGCGTCGGCGTCGAGGATCTTCATCGGTTTGGCCAGGATCGTCGAGTCGACGACCTTTAGCGTTTGCACATTATAGAGCTCATCGAGCGTCCAACCGATGTCGTCGTAGGGCGACGGATCATCGGCCGGCTTGAAGTGCTGGTAGGCGAGAATCGTCCGGACGGTCTGCGTGTAGGGTTGGTCCATGCGGATGATCCAGTCGCCCGCGTGCACCGTCGCCGGGCGCCCAATCGGATCCTTGTTCGCCGGAGCCGCCGCGGAATCGGCGCCCGCGGGCGCTCCGCCACGAGTCGCGCCGCCACCGCTCGCGGTCGGCGCTCCGGCGCCTCCGCGTCCCTGGCCTCCGCGACCGCCGCCACGTCCGCCACGACCACTACCGCCCGCCGCTCCTTCGGGTGCGGCAGCCGCATCAGCGCCAGCCTGCGCGACCGAACCATCGCCCGCCGCGAACCCGCCGGCGCCGGCTCCGCCCGGTCCGCCGCGGCCGCCGCGACCAGTGCTCGCCAGCACGCCGGTCGAGATCCCGCCTGCGCGCACCCGCGTCGTGTTTTGCGCGAGCAGCGCGCTACCCTGCCGTCCAAGAATCTGCGGCTCGACGCGCGTCGGGAAATCCTGACTCGCGACCTGAACCTCCGCCCCCTGCATCCGGAAATAGTTCACCAAATCCGCCGCCTGCTGCGCGCGCCGCTGGTCATGCGGAATCACATAGGCGTATGGCGCTTCAGTCTTCCCGCGCTTGATGAGGCGCTCCGCCTTCGCCACGAAATTGTCGAGGAACGTCTCCTTGTGATCGGTCAGGTACTTCATTCCGAGAAGCACGCCGGTCTGCTGGTAGTTGATGTTGTTGCGGAAGCACCAGCGTACGCCCGATACCGGCGGATTGAACCGGTCCCATTCCTTTTCGGCCTGACTGCCGGGCGTGAACGACGTCGTCATGCAGCCATTGCCGCCCGGACCCGTCGCGCTGAACGTCTCGTAGAAGCGGCCGATCGAGTTGTGCAGGTTCACCATCGCCAACATGTAGTTCGGCGCCCAGCCGTCGTAGAAGCCGTGCGTCCACACGCCGGGCATGTCGCGCTTCGCCATCTCGTTCATTTCATTGTAGGCGAGCGTGTGCCATTCGTTCACGACGATCGGATCGAACTCGTCGTTGTACGGGCCCGTGCCGGTCATGATGTACATGAACGGCACCGACTCATGGAGGTCGTGCACGATCGTCGGGTGCCAGTACAGAAATCCGGAGAGCATGTTGCGCGTGAGCTTCGCCGACATGCCGATCGCGTCACGGTTGTTGTCGTGCGCGGTATACTGACCCCAATAGGCGAGCGGGATCGTCACGCTGTCGGTGAGACGGTAGTTGAACACGTCTACTTGGCGATCGCGGCCGTCGACCTCCGTCTGTGGCGTGATCAGCGTAATCGTGTTGTTGCGGATGCTTTGAACGAACGGCGTCTCCTCCACCGCCATCCGATAGAGCAGTTCCATCAACATCTCGGGGCTTCCCGTCTCCGGCGAGTGAATGCTTCCCGACAGCCAATAGATCGGTTTCGCTTGCTTGATCAGCCTCGCTCGCTCAGTCGCCGAAAGCCCTCGCGGATCGGCCAGCTTGCCGAGCATCGCGCGGTATTCGTCGAGTCGTTTGATCGTCCCTTCGTCCGCCACAGCCGCGACGATCATCTCGCGTCCTTCCTCGCTCTTCCCAAGCGAGAAAACCTTCACCCGCGGCGACGCCTTCTCGACCGCGCGGAAGTAGGCGTTGATCTCAGCGACGTGCGACAGATGACCGGGCGACCCGGGCACGTAGCCGAGCACCTTCAAGGGCGTCGGCACGCGCGACGACGCCGGGAGATGATCGACGAGCTCGGAGGTGAACTTCCATTTCGGGTCGGTGGAAGTCAGCTGGCGAATCTTTGCCGTGTAATCGGCGTCGTTCGATTGCGCGGCCACAGGGAGAAGCGCACCGGATACCAGGACCAAGGCACCGGCCAGCTGCCGGAAATACGTCATACGTCGCTCGACGAGAGGGATGAAAAGGCGGCGGGGATGGCGGGAACGGCCTGAATTCTACGCAATGCGAGGTGGCGTCGCTGGCGAACTATGGCGCCGCCAACAGGGCGCAAGCCTCAGCGGGGAATGTGGTTTACTTCGGCGAGCTTGCCGATGACGGTGTCCTGCTTGGCGACGATGCCTCGCAGGGAATCGAGCTGGGTTTGGATGACGGCAAGATCATTCTTGAGGCCCGAGATCTCGTTCGCGGCGTCGTTCAAGGCCTGGGCGACGTTTGCCTCGGCTCGCGGGTTTGCACACCCGGACAACGCGATGAGCGAGACAACCGGGAGAAGAGAAAGCCGTGGCATTGGAAGGAGGGGCAGAGGGATCGTTTGGTCGAGCCGGCATTCGAAGCACACCTGACCGCGCAAAATGGTTACGCACGCTGAGCCAGTCGAGACTGTTTTGAGAGAATGCGGCGGTCTGGCTTTTCCCTTCCGGAGATGGTCGTGGCGCTCGCCATGATGGCGGTACTGCTGTCGATCGGCTTTCAGCGGTTCGCGGCACTGCGCGACGCGGCGTCGGTCCGGGCCGCGGTGGGTGATTTGGGGAGCACCTTTTCCTTAGCGCGGCAACTCGCCGTCTCCAGACGCCGCGTGGTCGCAATCGTGCTGGACACCGGGCGCGGGGTGGTGGAGGTGCGGTCGGCCGGATCCCGGGTTCTGCGTCGCGAGCTCGGCGCCGGTTACGGCGTGCACCTCGGCTCGAACCGCGACTCAGCGGTGTTCGATGCCCGGGGTATGGGGTATGGCCTTTCGAACTTGAGCGTCGCGATCCGGCGTGGTCGTTTTGTTGACACGTTGACTATGTCGCGTCTCGGTCGCGTCAGGTGGTAGGGGGAGGTCGGAGAAAGGGATCCGGCGCGCACACGAGATAGCTTACGAGCATCTGATGTGACGTTCGCCGGACGGAGGTGGGTTATAAAACAGGACATGAGCGACGATGCCGGAGACGTTCAACGCGTGCTCGCGGGAGACGTTGAGGCGTACGCCGCGCTGGTGGACAGGTACTACGACCGGTGCGCGCGGTTTGCAATCCGGATGCTGGGCAACCGGGACGACGCGGAAGATGCGTTGCAGGCGACCTTCCTCCGTGCCTATCGGGCGCTCAATCGGTATCAGGAGCGCGATCGTTTCAGTGCTTGGCTGTACCGGATCCTCGTCAACCAGTGTCGCAGTGTAGCAGCTCGCCGGGCGCATCGAGAGCGAGTGTTCGTGCGGGAAGAAGCACTGTTGTTGAATGCACCGGACCGTTCGGCGGTGTGGACTGGCGAGGACGAGGAGTTCGTACAGCGGGTATTGAACGAGTTGGACCCGCTGCTGCGCGAGGCCTTCCTCCTCAAGCACATCGAAGAGATGAGTTATGAAGAGATGTCGGCTCTCACTGGCGTCGGCGTCTCAGCATTGAAGATGCGTGTGAAGCGAGCGTGTGACCGACTTCGTGAACGCTGGGAACGAATTCAGCATGACTGACTCGGAACAACACCCTTACGTCGAATGGATCGCCAGCGAAGCGCGGCGCCCGGTCCTCACGGATCCGGGGGCGCGCGATCGCATCATGGCGGCCGTTCGCGCCGAGCCCGTCCCCGCCCCCGTTCCGGGGTGGCGCAGACTCCTTCAGCCGCGCGTCTTCCACATATCGCCGGTCGGCAGCGCGCTGCTGGCCGCTGGCCTCGTCGGGATTGGTGTCTTGACCGGCGTGGCAACGTCTAACCCGGGCGGCCGCGCGGCCGAGCATCCTCGAGGTGTCGCTGTTTTGCCTTCGCAGCCCCGGGTTTCTTCCCCCGACACCATGTACAAGTTCGTCATCGTCGCGCCTCAGGCGGGCCAAGTCTCGTTGGTCGGAGACTTCAACGACTGGGATGTGGCGAAGACGCCGATGATCCGATCGGGAAAGAGCGGCCTGTGGACAGTTGCGGTGCCGCTTTCGGTCGGCCGCCATCTCTACGCGTTCGTAGTCGACGGAACCACTTGGGTTCAGGATCCGTCGGCGCCAATCGCACCCGACGACGGGTTCGGCCACGCCAACTCCGTGAAACTCGTTGTCCGAGGATCCTCGTCGTGAGTCGGTCCCGCGATCGGTCTCGTTCGAAGGTGTTCGCGCGCGTGCGATGGCTGCCACGGCTGTTGGGTGTGGCGGCAAGTGTGCTCGTCGTCTCTCTGCCCCTCCGTGCGCAGGAGCCCGAGCAGCAAGATCGTATGGCCAAGCTCGACGCCAAGACACGAGCAGCCGTCGAGTTGCTGTACGACTCGGCAGCGGCGGAGGGGCTACCCACCCAGCCCCTTCGCTCGATCGCGCTCCTCGGCATCACACGGAAGGCGGACGGCCGGCAAATCGTCGCGGCAGTCCATCGGAAGCTCGCCGCGCTGCGAACGGCTCGTGGAGTGCTGGGCCGCGTCGACACGCTCGAGCTCGACGCCGCGTCGTCCGTGCTCCTTGCCGGAGCAAAGCCCAATCAGCTGGAGACGTTCAAGAATCGACCGCGCGGCCGCAGCGACCTGAGCGCGTTTACCGTTTGGGCCGACCTGATTACCCGCGGAGTGCCGGGCGAAGATGCATCGTCGGCCATCGCCCGGCTCTGGGAGGAGGGGGCGGATGACGCCACCTTCCAAAGCTTGTGGAACAACGTTCAGTCGGACATTCTTAGAGGGTTGAATCCGGGGACGGCGCTGCAAAACCGGATTCGAGAAGCCCCGGGACGCCCACCGACCACAAAGGGTCCGCAGACGCCCGAGGGGCAGGAGAAAGAGCGCTCGGAATGATATGAACGAGCCGAAGGTCGCCATCCTGTTCTTCACCGCAGCGCTGACGCTGCCCGCTCACAGCGGACTCGCGGCGCAAATCGCCTCGAAAATCGAGGCGGGCCAGTACTCGGTGTCCGATGGCGTCATTCCGAGCAGTGTTATCCGGCTCACTCCCAACATTAAGTACAACTTCCCGCACGCCACGATCTCGGCGCGCGGTTCGGCGTATTTGTCCGATCAGCAGCTGCAGATCGCCGACGGCATCGTGTCCGGAACGTTCACCTCACCGACCGTTTACGGCGTGCGCGCCGAGATGATCGGCAACGCAAGCCGGGCGATGGACGATCGTTCGCTCGGCAGCGATCAGGTCGACGTCCAAACACGCGTCCACGTCCTCTTCCGTACACACGGTGGGATGTGGCTCGGCGGTGGTGTCGCGCGACCTTGGCGCGTCGCCGTCATCTCGTCGGCCGAGATCACCGACGCCGGCGCATGGGGCAAGCTCGGCGACGCGACGACGAAGTTCGGCATGGCGACGCTGACGACCACGTTCACGAACTTCTCGTTCAGCAAGACGGCTTCGGTTCACGACACGGGCAGCGCATCGCTCTCCTGCGCGATGACACCCTCCGTGGCGTCCGTAATGAGCCTTTCCGAGGCGCGGCCGCTCTTCTCGGAGTCTCCGACCGCCAGCGCGTGCGCGCGCCAGTCACGGTTCAGCGATCTGGAGGCGATGCTGCGATGGGAAGTCGGCGCCGTTGAGCTCTCCGCCGCGATGGGCCACCGCTTCGGCGACTCGTACGACGTCACACCCGACTCGCGCCGCTGGAGCTCGGCGAACGCGACGATCTGGCTCAACGAGCGCGTTGCAATCATCGGCGGCGGGGGACGACAACCCGCCTTGCCCCTTCGCGGTCTCCCCGCGCGAACGTTCTGGATGACCGGCCTTCAGCTCGCCTACGCCCCGATCTCCAAGACGGCGGTTCCTGTCGCACTTCCGCATACCGTTCTCGTAAAGAGCTTCGAGATGAAGCCGGGTGCAAGCGGAATGCAGAAGATCGTGATCCGCGTCGGCGGCGTCGAAACGGTCGACGTGATGGGCGACTTCAGCGACTGGAGCCCACTCACGCTCATACGTCGCGGCCGCGACCTCTGGGAGCTCGCCCTCCCGCTGTCAGCCGGCGTGCACCAGATCAACGTGCGCGTCGATGGCGGTCAATGGGTCTCGCCGCCGGGAATGCCGGTGATGCGGGACGGATTCAATGGGGAGGTTGGGCTGCTGGTGGTGCCCAAGTAGAGCGGTGGGAACGCTCGCTGGCGTTCGCTGTGTGTACGGGCGCTTCGCGCCCTGTGAGTACTCGCGGCTGACGTCGCGCTGTGTGTGACTGCATCAGAAGGGGCGCCTATCGGCGCCCCTTTGTTGTACTCACAACGAGCGAAGCGAGCGTCCTCACAGGCCGCGTCAGCGGCCGTACTCACAGCGCGGGCAAAGCCCGCGCGTACACACGAGCTCTCCTAGTCCGCCGCCACTGTTCCAAAATCAAACCCCGGCACCGAAATCCTCGGAATCGGCTGCCCAATGACCCGCTCGATCTGACGCACCATCGCGATTTCGTCTGGCGACATGAACGTGAACGCGTCACCTTCGCGAGCGGCGCGGCCGGTGCGGCCGATGCGGTGAACGTAGTCCTCGGCCTGCTGCGGCACGTCGTAATTGATGACGTGCGAAATGCCGGTGATGTCGAGACCGCGTTGGGCGATGTCCGTGGCCACGAGGACGCGGACGCGGCCGGTCTTGAAGTCTTGTAGCGCCCGCGTCCGTTGCGGCTGCGTCTTGTCGGCGTGCATCGCCGTGGCCTCGATGCCGTCCTTCTCGAGGTGTCGAACGACGCGATCGGCGCCGTGCTTGGTGCGCGTGAACACGAGCACCGAGTCGAGCTCTCCGTCGCGCAGGAGCTGAGCGAGGAGCGCGCTCTTTCGTTCGCGTGGCACCGGGTAGACCGCGTGGGTCACCGTGTTCGCCGCCTGGGATCTGCGTCCCACCTGAACGACGATCGGCTTGCGCAGGTACTTCCGCGCGAGCGCTTCGACTTCGGGGGGCATCGTCGCGCTGAACAGCAGCGTCTGCCGGTAGCGCGGGACGTCGGCGACGATGCGATTGATCTGCGGCGCGAAGCCCATGTCGAGCATCCGGTCCGCTTCGTCGAGCACGAGGACCTCGAGGTCGTCGAACACGACGTTCTGGCGTTCGAGATGATCGATCAAACGGCCGGGGGTCGCCACGACGATGTCCACCCCGGCGCGCAGCTTCTTCTGCTGCGGATCGAGCGGTACGCCGCCGTAGACCGACGCCACGTGCAGCTCGGCGTGGCGAGCGTATTTGTGTACGCTCTCCTCCACTTGCACGCACAGCTCGCGCGTCGGTGTGAGGACGAGGACGCGCGTGCGCCGCGGTCCGTCGAGCAGCCGGTCGACGATCGGCAGCGTGAACGCCGCCGTCTTGCCGGTTCCGGTCTGCGCGAGTCCCATGACGTCGCGCCCTTTGAGAATCAGCGGGATCGCTTCCGCCTGAATCGGCGTCGGATGGTTGTATCCCGCGTCGCGCACGGCGCTCAGCACCGTGGCGGAAAGTCCGAGTTCGTCAAAGCGAGTCGTCTCGGACGCTGCTGCCAGCTCTACTTCAGTTGTCTCTGTTACCATGATGTCCATTGCCACGCACCGGGGCCGCACACCCGGGGCCTTCCCGGGACCGGTGTCTCTCGAAAATGCGCCGGCGGTGATGTCCGTTCGGCGTACCCGGCGCGGACACGTATTCGCCCCCGCGCCATGGGAACTCGTGCGGCCGCGCAGAGGTCTGCGCGCTCGTCCCCAGTCATCGCGACATTCCCGGCGATCAGCCCGTCATTTCAGGTGATCCCTGCCGCGATGCGACTTCTAAACTTAGCTCTGCATGAGACTTAACGCCATTGCACCCGCATTCAACCTAACGAGTGCCGGGCGATGATCTCATAAACTCGCTCCGGCGACTCTTCGTGAACGCAGTGGCCCGTCGCGAGCTCATGCACGGAAGCTCCGCGAAGCGAGCGTGCCGCTTCAGTAGCCCCGCGAATTAGACGATCCTGCATTCCCAGCATCACCACGGTCGGGACCGTCAGCGTTTCGGCGCGCTCGCGGCTCAGCGGTTCCCAGTCGAATTCGCTGAGGCTGGACCGCGCGGCGTACACGTAACCCGGGAATTGCGTCGGGGCCCAGTACTCGTCGATCGTCTCGTCGGTCACCAGCGCGGTATTGCCGTACGCCACTTGTCGGAGGATCAGCTCGACACCGAATCGCGGCACCAGATAACGTCCCAGCAAACGCGCCATGAATCGCGGCGCCAGTTTGGGGAGGCTGAGCAGCGGAATTCCGACCAGGTTCGTGGGGCTGATGAGCGACAGCGCGCCAACGCGCTCGGGCCGTTCCAGCGCGTATTTCAACGCGAC
>DATLPC010000130.1:0-5637 GCA_035535975.1 Gemmatimonadaceae bacterium
GGCACGATCGCGGTCCAGATGGGGGCTCCGGAAAACCTCGCCCTCCTTCGGGCGAACGAGAACTCGGGACTGATCGTCGCGCTGGTCGTGGCGAGCGGCGATCACGACGAGCCGATCGACTCGCAGCGGTTCCGCGGGCGCGTCGGCGTCGCGGCGCGGGTGCACGAGCGGATCAACCTCCCGGGCGATACGGTGCAGATCACGCTCCAGGGGCTGCGGCGCATCGTCGTCGACGATCTGTCGCAGATCGATCCGTTCCCGATCGCCAACATCCGCGCGGCGCGCGAGACGCCGCCCGATCCGGCGGAGCTCGACGATCTCGTCGCGCGCGTCGTGTCGTCGGCCGAAACGCTGGCCGAGCTGGTGGATCGCATCCCCGACGAAGTGCCGGCGATCCTGAAGATGAACGTCTCCGACCCGGGTCGCTTCGCCGACCTCGCGGCGACGAACATGAATTTCAAGATCTCTGACAAAGACGAGGTCTTGCAGCGGCTCGATGTCGGCCAGCGTTTGCGTTTCATCCTGTCGCGGCTCGAGCGCGAGGTCGCCCGCGCCCGCGTGATGGAGGACGTGAAGAAGCAGACCGAGGTCAAGATCGAGCAGCACCAGCGTGAGTTCTATCTGCGGCAGCAGCTGCGCGCGATTCAAGCCGAGTTGGGCGAGGCCGATCCGGGCGAGAAGGAAGCGATCGACATCCTCAAGAAGATCGAGGACGCCAAGCTGCCGGACAAAGTCGCGCAAGAAGCGCGGCGGGAGACGGAGCGCATGCGGATGCTGTCGCCGGCGTCGAGCGAGTACCAGGTCGTGCGTACCTACCTCGACTGGGTCCTGTCGCTGCCGTGGAACAAGCGGTCCGGCGAAACGGAGATCGACCTCAAGAAGATCGGCGAAGCCCTCGACGGCAAGCATTACGGCCTCGACGAAGCGAAGGAGCGCATCATCGAGTATCTCGCGGTGCGCAAGCTGCGCGGCGGCGATCCACACGGTCCGATCCTCTGCTTCGTCGGGCCGCCGGGGACCGGCAAGACGTCACTCGGCGCGGCGATCGGCAAATCGATTGGGAGAGAGTTCTACCGGATTTCAGTGGGCGGCTTGCGCGACGAGGCGGAGATTCGCGGCCATCGTCGCACGTATGTCGGAGCGATGCCGGGCTTGATCATCCAGGCGCTTCGGCGCGTCGCCGTGAAAGATCCGGTGCTGATGATCGATGAGATCGACAAGATGTCGGGCGGAGGTCCGAGCGGAGATCCGACCGCGGCGATGCTCGAGGTGCTCGATCCGAGCCAGAACAACGCGTTCGTCGACCACTATCTCAACTTGCCGTTCGATCTGTCGCAGTGCCTGTTCATTTGCACGGCGAACAATCTCTACGACATCCCGGCGCCGCTGCGCGACCGCATGGAGATCATCAAGATCGTCGGCTACACGGTCGAGGAGAAAGTCGAGATCGCGTGGCGCTATTTGCTGCCGCGGCTCCTCGAGGAGCACGGCATCAGCGACAAGGATCTCCAGTTCACCGACGAGTCGTTGTCGTTCATCTCGAATCGATATTCGCGCGAAGCAGGCTTGAGGAACTTCGAGCACAACCTCGCGGCGATCATGCGCAAGCGGGCGCGCGCCAAGGCGGAAGGTGAAGAGGGCGCGTGGGTCGTCGACATCGAGAAGGTCGAAGAATTCCTCGGCATTCCGCGCTACGCGGTCGAAGAAGCCGAGAAGGAACCCGAGGTTGGCGTCGTCACCGGGCTCGCCTGGACGTCGACGGGCGGCGACATCATGCTCATCGAGGCGCTGCGCATGCCCGGGCAGGGCCGGATGACCGTGACCGGCCAGCTCGGCGACGTGATGCGCGAATCGGTGGACGCCGCGTACTCTTACGTGCGATCGCGCGCGTCGCAGCTGGGCATCGAGGAATCGGTCTTCCGCGAGAACGATTTGCACATCCACTTGCCGGCGGGCGCGATCCCGAAGGATGGTCCGAGCGCGGGCATCACGCTCACGCTCGCCATCGCCAGCGCGTTGAGCGGCCGCCCCGTACGTCGTGACATCGCGATGACCGGCGAAGTGACGCTCCGCGGCAAGGTGCTCGAGATCGGCGGCGTGAAAGAGAAGGTACTCGCCGCGTATCGCTCGGGACTCCGCGAGATCATCATGCCGAAGTCGAACGAAAAGGATCTCCGAGACGTGCCGGAAGAGGTGCGCAAGAACATGTCGTTCGTGTTCGTCGAACGGATGGACGAAGTCCTGCGCTTCGCCCTGCTCGAGCCGGTGTCGGAGGAGCTCGCCGACGAGGTGCAGCCCGAACCTTCGCCGGGGCTGGCCGGATCGACGACGCCGGCCGACCGCGCGGAAGAGGCGGGCGTCGTCGTCGGCGACTAGCGGCGCGTCAGGTCTGAACGACCAAGTCCGACCTCGGCGTGGTCGTCCCGCAGTCCTCGCAGATGGCGTGCGTTCGCTCGACGATCACATGGGTCGTCGTCCGGCCGCACGTCGCACACGCCGCCTGAAACACGGGCTGCATGATCGTCTGCAGTCCGTTGCGGACGAGACGCGCCGCCATGACCGTCGGCGACGTGGCGCCGATCGGGCAGAGGCTCCCGCTGCACGCGTCACCGATCTCGAGACAGACGATCTCGGCGTCGTGCAGGTTCGCATGACCGTCCTGCGACGGTTCGTCCGTGACCACGACGTGCACGTCCTTGTCGCAGGCGGAGCAGTAGGCGACTTGGCGTTCCATTGTCGACCTCCTCGTTTCGTGTCCCCTATCCCGGCTTTCGTGTCGCATATCAAGCGGCCCCCATTCCGGCGAAGCCCATGAACGCGAGTGACAGCGTCGCGACGATCATGAAAACGAGCGCCGGACCTCGGGCGATTGCGGGAATCGGCGCCAGGTCCGTGCGCTCGCGAATGCCACCGACGAGCGAGAGAACGGCGGTGATGCCGAGTCCCCCGCCGAATGCGAACATCAAACCCTCGAGCAGCGTGTAGCCGCGATTCGTCTGGAAGATGGTCATCCCCAGCACTTGGCTGTTGCTGGCGATGAGCGGCAGAAAGATGCCGAGCTCGCGATAGAGCGAAGGGCTCGTCTTCTTCACGAACAATTCGACGATCTGCACGATCGACGCGATCGCGACGACGAAGGCGATCACACGTAGGAACGGCGCGGCGGCGAGCACAAAGGCGTTGAGCACCCAGGCCGCGAGGCTCGCCAACACCATCACGAATGTCGTCGCGAGCCCGAGCCGCAGGCCGGTCGCGCTCTTGTTCGTCACGCCGATGACCGGGCACAGACCCAGGAAGTAGACGAGAACGAAGTTCGTGACGATCGCCGCGGAGACGAAAATCCAAAAGAGATCACTCATACGACCGCTACCTCCCGCTCTTTCGCTTCAATGGCGGATTCCTCGGCCTCGGCGGCGATCGCCTGCGCGATCTGCGCGCGCGTTCGCTTTCGCAGATCACGCCAGTTCGCGCCGATCAGCAGCAGGCCGATCATGAAGAAGCCGCCCGGCGGCAGCATCATCACGACCCAGGGCTCGAACGACCGCGGCATGACGTGGACGCCGAGAAACGTGCCGTTGCCGAGCACCTCGCGCGGAATGCCCATCATCAGGAGCGCGATCGTGAAGCCCAGACCATTGCCGAGGGCATCGAGCATCGCCAGCGGCACGGGTTGACGCGAGGCGAAGGCTTCCTGCCGTCCCAGCACGATGCAATTGGTGATGATCAGCGCGATGTACGGGCCCATTGCCTTGTGCACGTCGGGCACGATCGCCTCGAGCGACATGTCGGCGATGGCGAGGAACGTCGCGATGATCAGGATGTAGGTCGTGATGCGGATCTGGTGCGGAATGATCTTCCGCAGCAGCGAGACGATGATCGCCGACCCGACGAGCACGAACGTCGTCGCCAGCCCCATCGCGATGCTGTTCGCCACCGCATTGGTGACGGCGAGCGCCGAGCAGAGGCCGAGCGTCTGCACGAGCACCGGGTTCTCGTGCCAGAACGGGCGCGTGAGAATGCCGGCCGCGGTGGTCGGCGCCGGTCCGGAGGACGCTTTGATCATGCTCATGCGAGGCGCCTCATGATCAGATGATCCGCGCGAGCTGCGCGCCCGGCAGGTGGCGGGCGAGCGCTCGAGTGATGTCGGTCTCGCTCATGCCGAACAGCGCCGTGGTGGACGCGTCGGCATGCATCACCGAGTCGGCGATCACGGTCAGACTCTGCATCGCCGTCTCCCGCGGCCGCGCGGTTCCCGGGTCCATGATGTGGTGATACTTGTGGCCGCGATACCGGAAGAACTGGCGATACGTGCCCGACGTCGCGACGGCACGGTCGGAGAGCTCCAGCGTTCCGACGATGCCGCGTTCGTCCGTCGGGGACTGGATGCCGATCGACCACGGGTCTCCACTGGGGCTCGTCCCGATGGTATATAGATCTCCCCCGGCGACGACGACGGCCTTCTCGATGCCGAGCCGGCGAAGTGCGCGAACCGCGCGATCGACACCGTAGCCCTTCGCGATGCTGCCGAGATCGAGGCGCGCTTCGCTGTCGTGGTACCGCAGCACGGGCGCGCCGTGGAGCGTTCCGACTTCGACGCTCCGGTGGAAACGGCGATCCGCCAGCGCGCAGACGCGATCCGGCTGCGGTGGCTCGTGCCGATGCTTCACGTCCCACAGCTTGCACACCGCGCCGATCGCCGGATCATACCGGCCGTCGAGCGCGGCGGCCCAGCGCAGGGCTTCGCGTGTGACGTACGCCGTCTCCGGCCTCACGACCACGGCGTCGTCGGCCGCGAACAGATTCGCCCGTCCGATGTCCGACGTGTCGGTGAAGCGCGTCATCGTGTGCTCGACCCAGAGGAGCTCGTCCATCGCCGCGTCGATCGCGGCTTGGGCTTCCCGTGGATCCCGATGCACGACGGCGAACTGCGCGATCGTCCCCATCACCGGCATCGCCCGTCTCACGACGCCGACCGGCCGGCGCCGCGCGAATGGAACGCTCGCCACGACGAATGCGCCGAGTCCCAAACCCACGAACTCGCGCCGTCCGATCCGGGTGCTGATACCATCTCGTGTGAAGCTCATCGTCTCGCTCCTTCCTTGCTGCAGGCGCCGTCGCCGGTGCAGCTGGCACAATTTCCACCGCCCGTGCAGCCCGCCTTGTCTCTCGGTCGAAGCATCGAGAAGAGCCCGAACAGAATTGCCGCCCCGATCACGCCGACGATCACGGTCATGGCTTTGCCTCCTCGCGATAGGCATCCATCAACGGCTGCCAGCGCGCGATCGCGTTGTCGATGATACGAATGACGGCGCGCGACGAGATCGTCGCGCCCGTGATCATCACCACGTCGTTGGGTGTGCTTTTGCCTCGGTCCTTCTTCACGCCGCTGATCGGCGCGACGGCGTTCACGAATCCATTCACGAATCCGCTGTCCGTCTCGATCTTGTTGCCGAGGCCCGGTGTCTCCTTGTTGCCGATCACTTTCATCGCGATCAACTTGTGCGCCGTGGCGTCGTAGCCGAACATCAGCGTCACGAGATCCTGAAAGCCGTTCTCGGCCGCGCTGACGGCGAATCCAATCCGCTTTCCGCCCGCGTCGTACCCGAGGTAAACCTTCTCGAGCTTCTTCCTGTCTAG
>DATLPC010000131.1:0-22657 GCA_035535975.1 Gemmatimonadaceae bacterium
TCGGTCGGCCAGATCCAGAAAGCCGAAAAGGCCGATCGCGTGATCTTCACGAAGCAGTCGTTCACGCAGTTCCCCGACTACTGGACGTCGAACGCGAGCTTTGCGTCCCCGGCGAAGGTGACCGACGCCAATCCGTTCATCGACGAATACGCGTGGGGCAAACGCGTGCTAGTCGATTTCAAGAATGGGAAAGGCCAGAAGCTCCAGGGCACGCTGACTCTGCCGGCGAACTACGAGCCGGGCAAGAAGTACCCGATGCTCGTCTACTTCTACGAGCTGTTGTCGAACACGCACAACCAGTTCGCGACGCCCGTCTACGACGACCGGCCGCACTTCGCCGAGTATGCGAGCGACGGCTATCTCGTCTTCGAGCCGGACATCGTGTACGAGATCGGCAAGCCGGGCAGCTCGGCGCTCGACTGCGTGACGAGCGGTGTGAAGAAGGTGATCGAGATGGGCTACGCCGATCCGAAGCACATCGGCATCCAGGGACACAGCTGGGGCGGGTACGAGACGTCGTACATCCTCACGCAGACGGACATGTTCGCGGCGGTCGTCACCGGCGCGCCGCCGACGAATCTCGTGAGCTTCTACGACGAGACGTATCCCGGCACGGGTACGCTGCAGCAGGGCATCGTCGAGGTCGGACAGGTCCGCATGGGGACGAACCCGTGGGACAACCATCAGTTGTTCGAGGATCAGTCGGCGCTCTACCACGTCCGCAACATCAAGACGCCGTTCATGATCTTGCACGGCACCGCGGACAACGCTGTCGATTGGCACCAGGGGCTCGAGCTGTACGGTGCGGCGCGGCGGTGGGGGAAGGAAGTGATTCTGCTCTCGTATCCGGGCGAGCCGCACCACTTGGCGCGCAAGGAGAACCAGAAGGACTTCCAGCAGCGCATGAAGCAGTTCTTCGATCACTACCTTAAGGGCACGCCGGCGCCGAAGTGGATGGTTGACGGTGTGCCGCAGACCAAGAAGGGTGGTCCGATTCAGTAGTCCGTTTTCTTTGTAGCGGCCTCTCTGGCGTGAGTCCCTGGCGAGTCGACACATTCCCCGTCGACATGCCAGGGACTTCTGCTGATACACGGACCCGGCAACTCCCCGGGTCCGTTTTTGCGCTCGCCATCTTCCTCAGCAGCTCGCTGCTCTTCCTCACCGAGCCGATCGCGGGGAAGCGGATCTTGCCGCTCCTCGGCGGCTCGGCCGCCGTCTGGACGGCGTGTCTCGTCTTCTTCCAGTGCGCGCTTCTCCTCGGCTATTACATCGCCCATTTGTTGGCGACGCGCGCTTCGACGCGGAGCCAGCTCCGTATCTATCTCGCGCTGCTCGCATTGTCGTTGGCGCAGCTCGTGCTCGCGCTGAACCCGTCGCTTCGCGCGAGCAACACGCGTCCGATCACCAGCGTGCTCTGGTTGCTCACGATCCTGATCGGTTTGCCGTTCGTCACGCTTTCGGCGACCAGCCCGCTTTTGCAGTCCTGGTACGCGCGCGCGTCGAGCGGCGGCTCGGCCAAGGCGTACCGCCTGTTCGCCGTGTCGAACGTCGGCTCGCTCTTGGCGTTGATCATCTACCCATGGTTGATCGAACCGCGTGTGAGTCTGCACGGGCAGGGAACGGTGCTGGCCATCGGATTCGCCGGCCTAGCGCTCGTGTGCGGAACGATTGCGGCTGCGCTGCGCGGAGTGGAGGCGCCCGGCGGCGCTGCCAATGCTGAGATGCAAGCCGAGGATCTCGCGCCGGAACTTCTCGTCGAGGCTGAGGCGACGCGTCGGGAGGAGACGGCCGGCGACCGCGTACTTTGGGTGGCGCTCGCGGCGTGCGGTTCGTTGTTGTTGTCGGCGGTGACGAATCACTTGAGCCAGAATGTCGCGACGATCCCCCTGCTCTGGATCATCCCACTCGTCGTCTACCTCCTCAGCTTCGTCATCGCATTCAGCGGTACGGGCGACGGTGTGGTGCCGCGATGGCTCGGCTACCTCCTGGCGCTCGCTGGACTTGGAGGTGCCGGCTACTACCTGTACAAAGGCGACCTCTTTTCGCCGATCATGTGGGTCGTCTCCACGTTCACCGTGTCTCTGTTCGCGCTCTGTCTCTTCTGCCACGCCGAGCTCTATCGGCGGCGGCCGGCGCCGGCACGGCTCACGACGTTTTACTTCAGCGTCGCGGCGGGCGGCGCACTTGGCGCGATCTTCGTCGGCATTGTCGCGCCGTATGCGCTGACGGGGACATATGAGCTCGCCGGCGGATTGGCCTTCGCCGCGTTGTTGGCGCTGATCGTTTCGTGGCCGTCCGGACTTCCGATGCGGGTGCTCTGGTCGGCCGTCGTCACCGCGGCGGTGCTGCTCATCGTGCGCGACGTGCGCGAGGATCGTGAGAATGCGTTCTACCGGACGCGCAATTTCTACGGCGACCTCCACATCTCCCAGAATTTCTACGACACGTACCACGCGACAGCCCGCACGCTGTATCACGGTGTGATCGAACACGGCCAGCAGGTGTTCAGTCCCGCGCTGCGTACCGAGCCGACGACATACTACGGGCACAAGACCGGGGTAGGTCTGGCGATCGACCTCTGCTGCGCCGACCGGCCGCGTCGCATTGGCGTGATCGGACTCGGCACCGGAACGATCGCGGCGTACGGCAAGCCGGGCGACGTGATTCGATTCTACGACATCAACCCCGCTGTTCCGCCGATCGCGCAGCGCTACTTCACGTATCTCCGCGACAGCAAGGCGACGATCGAGATCGTGCCGGGCGACGCGCGCATCTCGATGGAGAACGAGCCGCCGCAGAATTACGACGTGATCGCGATCGACGCGTTCTCGGGCGACGCGATCCCCGTGCACTTGATCACGAGCGAGGCGCTCGAGCTGTACAAGCGGCACATCAGGCCGGGCGGGATCATCGCGTTCCACGTGTCGAACCGGTTCCTGCGGCTGCAGCCGGTCGTGAAGCAGCTCGCGGACCACGCCGGGATGCAGTCCGTCCTCATCTCGTCAGCCGACGACAACAAGATCGACGTCTTCTCAGCCGACTGGGTCCTCGTGACGAACAGCCAAGCGTTCCTGGCGCACTCCGAGCTGGAGGACGACAAAGAGGATATCGTTGTGCCCCCAAGATTGAGGCGCTGGACGGACGACTACAACAGCCTCCTCCCCATTTTGCGCTTCAAGCACGATTCGACTTAATTCGAATTAGAGCTCTATTCTTTGGGGGGGGCGATGCGCGCTCTAATGGATCGTTTCTGGTTCGTCGCGGCGGTCGCGGTGGTCTTGCTTAGCTCGACGGCGAAAGGTCAGTTCCGCGACACGCTGCAAGTGGGCGATCGAGTTCGCGTGCGCGTCGCGGCCACGCGCGGGTCGACGAATCTTTTCGTCGGCAATCTGTCCGGCGTATCGGCGGATACGCTCGTCATCGACATTCCGGGCGGGCAGGGAAGGGTAATCCTTCCTCGAACGGCGATCTCGGAGGTCGCCGTAAGTCAGGGAGACGGTTCGCATCTCCGAAACCTGCCCGGAGCGCTGCTTTTCGCTGTGCCGGGGACTTTCTTGGCCACTGCTTCACCGCCGCCTGGACCGCACGAAAACGCCCACCGCAATATGCGAGTCGGGCTGACGGCGCTGTACGCGCTGGGTACCATCGTAGCTTTGGGACGACGGCCGCCGGAGAAGTGGGAGCCGATGTACCGCTGGCTCGAGGGGCGATAAGCTGTCATCCTGAGCGAGCGCAGCGAGCCAAGGACCTACTGTCCCGAGTTAGCTACTAGGTTGGGACAATAGATCCTTCGCTGCGCTCAGGATGACAGCTTTCGCTGCGCTCAGGATGACAGCTTTCGCTGCGCTCAGGATGACCGTTTAGCGAGCCTTGCTTGCGTCCACCGTGCTCGTCGCCTTGACGTAGCGGTCGAACCACGCGCGCTCGTTGAGCATGCGGTGCACGTTGTTCCACGAGCCCGCAATGCCGTGCGGCTGGCCGGCGTATTGGATCATCTTCGCCGGCACACCGTTCTTCTTGATCGCCACGTAGAGCTGCTCGTTCTCCGAGAAGGGCACGCGCTTGTCGATCTCGCCGTTGATGAACAGCGTGGGTGTGCGGATCCGGTTCGCGTAGGTGATCGGCGACTGCCTGATCATCGTCTCGCGTGCTTTGGGATCCGACGGCGGGCCCCAGAATTCCGTCTCCTTCGTCCGCGGGATGTCCGAGTTCGCGTAGTCGCTCGTCCAGTTCGCGATCCCCGCGCCCGACGCAGCCGCCGCGAAGCGATCGGGATACTGCGTGATCAACCAATTCGTCATGAACCCGCCATACGAGTGGCCGATCAGCGCGACCTTGCGACGGTCTATCGGATGTCGGGCCAGCACATAGTCGATCCCGGCCATCACGTCCTGACCGTCCTTCGTGCCCCACGCGCCCCACGTCGCCCACAGGAACTTCTCGCCGTAGCCGGTCGAGCTGCGAAAGTTCACCTCGAGCACGAAATAGCCGTTGGCGGCGAAATACTGATTCTTGAAATCGAAGCCGTATTGATTGGCGCTGTGCGGCCCACCGTGATTGCTCACGATCATCGGATACGTACGGTCGCGATTGCCCGCCGTGTAGCCGTACGGATAGAGCAGCCACCCTTCGACGGGCGTTCCATCTGCGCTGTTGAAGTTCACGCGCTCGGCGCGGCTCAAGGCGATCTCGCGCGTGAACGCTTCGCCGATATGCGTGAGCTGCTTCTCCGCCGAGCCGTCGATGCCGGCTGCGTAGATCTCCGAGGGCGCCTCGAACGTACCGACCTGGTACGCCATCTTCGTGATCCCGCGATCGAAGTCGAACCCGCTCAGTCGACGCTCCCCCTTCGTCACCTGCTCGACCTGCTTCGTCTTTGGCGATATGCGGAAGAGATGCGTCGTGCCGCCGACTCCGCCCGTGAAGTAGACGTACTGTCCGTCGAGACTCCAGAAGGCTCCCGACGGCAGGTAGTCCCACGCCTCGGTGAGATTCACCTCGGGGCCGCCGTTCGTTGGAACGACGACGAGATCTACCGGACCACCGTTGTCCATCTTCTTGGCGATCACGGCGTCCGTCGGGGTCGAGCGAGTAGCGAGGATCCATTGACCGTCAGGAGAGAACACCGCGCCGGTGTAGCTGTAATCCTTGTTCGACGTCAGCTTGTGGAGCGCGCCCGCCGGCGTCACGGTCCAAACATCGTTCCGGCCGTAGAGGAGCTCGTTGCGATAGCCGGAATCGGCCGTGAAGACGAGCAACGTCCCGGCGCGATTCCACGACGTGCCTTCAGGGCGGAGTCCGAGGTGCGTGAGCTGTTTGTCGGCGCCGTCGCCGTTGGAGAGGAAGATTTCTTGTGGTGGGAAGAGGTAGGGGTCCGCCGCGTTCGGCAGCGGGAACTGCGCGCCGTCGCGCTGAAACTCCACCCAGTCGAATTGAATTCCCTTGAAGCGCTCCTCATGCCGCTTCGCGAAATCAGATTCGTACACCTTCTCGCGCGCGGGAAGGGGGGTGTCGCGCACCATGGCGACGGCGTTGCCGGCTGGACTGCGCAGAGGGATTCCGGACGCGCCGCCACGCCCGCCGCGTCCGCCGCCGCGCCCCGTCGGAGCCGGCGCGGTCGCGGGCTGCGGCGCCGAGTCCGGCCGGGCCGGAATCACGGCTAGCGACTGGCGATCGCTCGAGTAAACGAGGCGGCCGTCGTCGAGCCAGCGCGGATTCGTTGCGTTGGCGTTTTCACCGCTCACCCGTCGCTCACGCGCCGACGCGTCCGACGGCACGAGCCAGACTTCGCTCGTGTTGTCATTCGTCGCCTCGACACGAGTGCTCACGGTGAACGCCACCCATTTCCCGTCGGGCGACATCACCGGGCTGCCGATCGTTTTGACTCGGTAGTAGTCCTCGATGGCAAGCGGCCGTCCTCGCGGCGCCTGTGTGACACCGATAGCGGGAAGCGCGGCGATCAAGGACGACGCGACAGCGAGACGGCGGATCGAGACCAGCATGTGGGGTCTCCGTTTGATTTCGACCACTACCAAACCGCGCCCGATGGGGTCAGACACCATTCAAAGGATGGAGTCTGACCCTATTCACGGGCGGAACAGAGCGCGGAGCGACTTAACACGACTTTTGAAACGGAGTCTGACCCCATTCAAGAAATGGAGTCTGACCCCATTCGCGGGGTGGTGATACGGTGGGCGTTGTTTGGCCACGCCGAATGGAGTCTGACCCCAATTCGGGGTTGGTGCAACCTCGCCGGCTAGGCCGGACGGCGGGTGTCGCCGATCTCGGCGGTCGGAGCGAAAGTCGGCTTGCGGCGGGCGGGCGCGGTTTGCTCGAACGCATAGGCGAGCTTGAGCAGGGTCGGCTCACTCCACGCCCGGCCGACGAACGACAAACCGACCGGCAGTCCGCGCACGAACCCCATCGGCACCGTGACGTGCGGATACCCCGCGACCGCCGCCGGCGACGTGAACGAGCTCAGCCCGCCGGCGTCGCCGTTCACGAGGTCAATCAGCCACGCCGGGCCCTGAGTCGGCGCGACGATCGCATCGAGCCGGTACTTCGCGACGGTCGCGTCGATGCCCTGAGCACCCATCAGCCGGCGGTTTTTCGCCAGATCGTCGAGATACTTCTTTTCGGTGAGCGGACCTTTCTTCTGCGCTTGCTCCATGATCTCTTGACCGAAAAACCGGAGCTCGCGCGACGCATTCTTCGCATTGAACGCGATGACGTCGGCGAGGGAGTTCACCGCGACGTTTGGCGCCAGACGCCCGAGATACACGTTGAGGTCGGCCTTGAACTCATAGAGCAGAAGGTCGAACTCCGAGTCGTCCGTCTGGCCGGCTGTGGTGATGTCCGCCGGATCGATGATCGTGGCGCCCTGCCTCTTCATGAGGTCGAGCGCTGTTTCGAAGAGCTTGTCCGTCTCCGCGTGATATCCGGTGAAGCGCTTGCGCGCGACGCCGACGCGTGCTCCGCGCAGTCCATTCTTGTCGAGCGTGATCGTGTAGTCGCGCGCCGCTCGAGACGACGCCGGGCTCGTCGCCGGATCACGCGCGTCGACGCCGGCGATCGCCGTGAGCAAAATCGCCGCGTCGCGCACTGAGCGCGCCATCGGTCCGGCGGTATCCTGGCTGTGCGCGATCGGAATGATGCCGGAACGCGAGACGAGCCCGATCGTCGGTTTGATTCCGACCAGCGCCGACGCCGCCGACGGCGACGTCACCGAGCCGTCGGTCTCCGTCCCAATCGCCGCCGCGCAGCAACAGGCCGCGGTCGCCGAGCCCGAACCCGAGCTCGATCCCGATGGGGTGCGATCCAGGGCGTAGGCGTTTCGTGTTTGGCCTCCGCGCCCGCTCCATCCACTCGTCGAGTGAGTCGACCTGAAATTTGCCCACTCGCTGAGGTTGGTCTTGCCGAGGATGATCGCGCCCGCGGCGCGCAGACGCTCGGCGACGAAGGCGTCGCGCGCCGCGATGTTGTCGGCCAGGGCGAGCGAGCCCGCCGTCGTGTGCATCTTGTCGGCGGTGTCGATGTTGTCCTTGATGAGGACCGGGATGCCGTGCAACGGTCCGCGAAGACGCCCGGCTTTACGCTCGTCGTCGAGCTGAGACGCTATGGTCTGTGAATCTGGATTCAGCTCGATGATGGCGTTGATCGACGGACCGCGCTGATCCAGCGCGTCGATTCGCGCGAGGTATTGTTGGACGAGCGATCGAGACGTCTCCGCGCCACTGCCGAGGCGGGCCTGGAGGTCGTCGATCGTGAGCTCGTCGAGCGCGAAGGCCGGGATCTGAGTCGCGGCCGATTGCGCCGTTCCACTGTGGACGACGTCGATCGCCCCCCGTCGCACAACGACCGCACCGGCAATCACGGCGCCGACGAAAGAACGCCGGCTCAGCGAGTCGGCGTTGTCGGGATGGTCTCGCCCGCCGTCGCGGGAGCTCAACGGGAAATCGGTTTTCCAGCGTTGTCGGCCGCCGCCTCGACGACGAAGCTGCCGACGTTCTCCTGGTAGACGACGCCAGGCTTCAGCACCACGAATACCGCATTCACACTGCCGACCGCCGCCATGGTGTGATCGAAGCAGTCGTGGTACGTGATCGACTCGATGTGCTCGGGCTCGATCTCGGAAAGCACGCTCACCGGCACATACGTGAACCTTGCGCGCGTCGGAACGCCGACGAGTGCCGTCGCGCGGGCCATTCCCGTCGGCAACAGTGGGAGGCGTATGCGCTTTCCATTGACCCAGATCTCCTGCGCGCCCGTCTCGCAACCGCCGCGGCTCGTCAGCATGTCCGGCCGCAGGCGCTTGAGCACGTCCCAGCCGTTCACGAAATGCCATTCGGAATTCGCGATGTCGTCCGCGTCGAGGTAGTAGCTCTTTCGAAGGACATTCGCCTCGGCCGTCACTTTGACCGCGGCCAGCGTGGGCGTCGGATGCGCGACGATGAGCTCGACCTTGGCCGTGTCGCGCGGGCCGACGCTGAAGAACCGATCGGTGCGCGGATAACCGATTCGGCGCATCACGACCTGGTAATCGGTCGAGTCTTTCACGTCGGGGACGATGAGCGTGCCCTGGCCTTCGTCATCGGTGGTGCCTCGGGCGACGATGTCGCGCAGTCCGTGCACGACGGTGAGCTCGGCTCGTTGAACCGGCACGCCGGAGGAATCGCGGGCACTGACGCGTACGATGGCCCGCGTCGCGGTCTGCGACCCCGCGCTCGCCGCCGCGACAACCAAAGCGAGCACCCCAATCGACAACGAATAAGTTCGACCCATAGATCCCCCTGCCGGCCCCGAGATGGTGTCTGACCCTATCTCCTGGATGGTGTCTGACCCCTATCTCGGAGAATTGTATGCAATACCCACCGGCGGAGCAAATTGATCCGCATCTAGACGACCAGAACCACCTTTCCGGTCGTCTTCCGCTCCTCGAGCGCGCGATGCGCGTCCGCCGCGCGGTCGAGCGGAAACTCCGCGCCAACGCGCACCGATAGCTCGCCCCGCTCGATCCAGCTGAACAGATCCTTCGCCCGCGCTTCGAGTTCCTCCCGCACGTGTACGTGGTCGTCCAGCTTCGGCCGCGTGAGAAAGAGTGAGCCTTTACGATTGAGAATCTGCGGATCGAACGGCGGAACTGGTCCGCTCGATTGTCCGAACAGAACCATCATGCCTCGACGCATCAGGCAGTCGAGCGACCGGTCGAACGTCGTCTTACCCACGGAATCGTAGACGACGTTCACGCCGCCGCCGTTCGTCAGCCGCTTTATCTCCACGGCGAAATCAGTCGACGTATAGTCGATCACCTCATCGGCGCCTGCTTCGTGTGCCAGCGCCCGCTTCGCCTCGGTCGACGCCGTGCCGTAAATCGTCGCCCCTCGCTTCTTCGCCATCTGGCAGAGCATCAGGCCGACGCCACCTGCCGCCGCGTGGACGAGCGCACGATGGCCGTGGTGGAGAGGAAAGCTCGACGTCACCAGATAGTGTGCCGTCAATCCCTGAAGCCACGCGGCTGCGGCTTGTTTCGTGGAGATACCGGCGGGGATGTGCATCGCGCGAGCCGCCGGCACGACGGCCCGCTCCGCGTACGCGCCCTTGAAGTTCTGCGAGACGACCCTGTCGCCCGGCCTGAATCCCGTGACCGCCGAGCCGATGGCGCGTACCGTGCCCGCCCCCTCAGCGCCGATCGTGCAGGGCAGCGGGCGCTGATACAGACCTTCGCGCTGATAGATCTCGATGAAGTTGATCCCGACGAACTCGACGTCGACCAGCAGCTCGTCCGCGGCCTGGACTGGGTCGGGAATCTCTTCGATTCGCAGTACGTCCGGTCCGCCGGTTTCGTGAATTCGAACCGCCCGCATCGGCTGTCCTCGTGGCTATCGGAGCATTGCTTTGGCGATCGTTTGGAGCTGCATGTTGCTCGTGCCTTCGTAGATCGCACCGATCTTCGCGTCACGATAGAACTTTTCGGCCGGATAGTCCTTCGTGTACCCGTAGCCGCCGAAAAGCTCGAGCGCGACCGACGTCACTCGCTCGGCGACCTGCGACGAGAAGAGCTTGGCCATCGCGCCTTCCATCGCGATGTCGCCGCCGCCGTCCTTGATCCGCGCCGCGTTGTAGACCATGAGCTTCGCCGCCTCGAGCTCGGTGCGCGCCTGCGCCAGCTGGAATTGAATGCCCTGAAATTCGGCGAGCTTCTTTCCGAACTGCGTTCGCTCCCGCACGTAGCTTGTCGCGGCCGCCAGAGCGCCGGCGGCGCAGCCGATCATCTGCGCGCCAATGCCGATGCGTCCCTCGTTCAACGTCTCGATCGCGATCTTGTAGCCCTGGCCGACCGGACCGAGCACGTTCGCCTCCGGCACCTCGACGTCGTCGAGGATGAGCTCCGTCGTGCTCGACGCGCGAATGCCGAGCTTGTCTTCCTTCTTCCCGACCGCGAACCCGTTGAAGCCACGCTCGACGACGAACGCCGTGATCCCCTTATAGCCGGCCGACGGATTCGCGTTCGCGAACACGACGTAGATCTGTGCTTCCGCCCCGTTCGTGATCCACAGCTTGCGCCCGTTGAGGACCCAGCAGTCCCCGCGCTTTTCGGCGCGCGTCTGCATCCCGAACGCATCCGATCCTGACGACGGTTCCGACAGTGCGTACGCCCCGACGGTCTCCGAGGTCAGACGCGGCAGATACGTGTTCTTGATGTGATCGCTGCCGTAGGTGCGGATCGGGTAGTTCACCAGCGTGTTCTGCACGTCGACCAAGATGGCGGCGGAGGGATCGATCTTGCTGATCTCCTCGACCGCCAAGGCGACCATGAACAGCGAGCCTCCCGCGCCGCCGAGCGACTCGCCGACCTCGATGCCCATCAGCCCCATGTCGAAGAACTTCTTGATGAGCGACGGGTCGAGCTTTCCTTCGCGCTCCATCTGCTGAACGCGCGGGCGGACCTCCTCGTCCGCGAAGCCGGCGACGGCGTCGCGGAACATCGCCTCGTCGTCCGTCAAAGTCGTGAGCGCGGCGTGAGACATGGAGAATTTCGTGAGTGGGACGTGAGCTCAGTTCGTCGATTCAACCGCCGCGGCGCGCGCCGCGCAAGCCGCCCCACAAGATCCGACGCGTCCCTCCGCGTCCCAGCAGCGACACGCCTCTTCCGCCGTGATGTGTTTCGCCACATCGACGCCGGCGCGCAGCGCAATCAGCTCGGCGAGTTTTTCGTGCACCCCGAACGCGCCGGTCACGCGATATCTCACCTGAGGAAATGCCTGGGCCGCCTCGGCGACGAGTCGCGGAACGTCGCGCGTCACGTGCTTTCCGGGCGACAACATGTACGGGAAGGCGATGACCTCGGTCGCGCCGTTCTGTACGCAGTCCGCGAAGCCCGCGGCAATCGATGGCTCGGCGAGCTCCATGTGCGCGTGCCGAACCAGGATGTCATCGCCGACGACGTGCTGGAGCAGGTTCGCCATGCACGAGACCATGTGATTCGCTTCCGGCTTCACCGAGCCGTGATCGATCAGCAGGATGGAACGCATCAACGAAATATACTCGGCGGTCCTTGCCGTCCCGCCCATCCCCGGCCACGTTGCTGGCCGCACGGGTGGCACTCGTCTCCGTTGGTCCAGCGCTGAGGCACGCTATGGTCGCGATGAAATACCCGCCGCGAATCGACGCAGGACTCCTGCTCTTGCGGTTCGCCCTGGGTGTGATCGTACTCTTCCACGGCGTCTTCAAGGCGACGCACGGCGTCGGGTGGATCGGCGAGCTGCTGGCCAGCAAAGGGTTGCCGGCGTTCCTCGCCTACGGCGTGTACGTCGCCGAGATCGTCGCGCCGCTCCTGCTCTTCCTCGGCCTGTTCACGCGACTTGCCGGGCTGGTGATCGCGTTCGACATGCTGATGGCGATCGTGCTTTCACAGCACCGGTTCATCATGCACATCAACGGCGGCGGCGGGTGGGGAATCGAGGTCGAGGCGATGATTCTCTTCGACGCGCTCGTTCTCGCTCTCGCCGGCGGCGGGCGCTACGCGTTGACCGGTCGCGCCGCCGGATCCGCCAGCACCTGAGGGGCGGTTAAGGAGTTGGCGAACACGTCTAACGCCAACTCGATCTTGCCGAATGGCGCCGAGACCTGAACGCCTTGGACGAGCGGACGAACGCGATCCAACATCTCGCGCGCGATGGCGATGCCTTCGGCCACCGCATGCTCCTTGGACTTTTCGTTCGCGCGACGCATGCGCGCGATGACGTCGTCGGGGACCGACACGCCGGGGACTTCGTTCGCCAGGAACTCCGCGTTCCGAACTGAGACGAGGGGCCAGATGCCGGCGACCACAGGAATGTGGCTGTCGCCGACGCGCTTGAAGAATTTTTCGAGTTGCGCCGCGTCGAATACCGGCTGTGTGATCGCGAACTCGGCGCCGGCGTCCACCTTCCAATGGAAGCGCTTGAGCTCCTGTTCCAGATCGATCGCCACCGGATTCACACCCACACCGATCGCGAAGCAGGTCGGCTTTCCTATGGCGTTGCCGCCGGGGTCGAGACCGCGGTTCAAGTGACTGACGAGGTTGGTCAGCCCGATCGAGTCGACGTCGAAGACCGCTGTGGCGTCGGGATACGGGCCCATCTTCGGCGGATCGCCGGTGACGACGAGCAGGTTGCGGAGCCCCACCGCCGCCGCACCGAGCAAGTCGCTCAGCATGCCGAGCAGATTGCGATCGCGGCAGGCGTAGTGCGTCACGGTCTCGATCCCAACTTGCTGCTCGATCAATACGCTCGTGAGCAGCGCGCCCATGCGACTCTGAGCGCGTGGTCCGTCGGGAACGTTGACGGCATCGACGCCGGCCTCTTTTAGTCGGCGTGTGTCGGTCAACATCCGCGACGCGTCGACGCCTCGCGGCGGCACGATCTCTACCGACGACACGAATTCGCCGCGAGCCAGCTTTCCCGCCCAACGAGATCTCTCGCCGAAGGGCACGGCTTCGGCGGCCGAAGGGCGTCGCTCCGCGGTCGGAGCGACGCCCGGTGTCGGACCGCCGGCCTCGACGTGCTTGACGCCGACGTGCGCCAGCCGCGGCGCGAGGGGACGAATGCCTTCGACCATCGCGTGGATGTGGTCGGGCGTGGTTCCGCAGCATCCTCCGACGATCTTTGCGCCCGCCTGAACCAGATGCCGAGCGTACGTCGCCATGTACTCGGGGCTCGCCATGTACATGCTACGTCCCCCGACGTCCCGCGGCATCCCGGCGTTCGGTTGCGCGCTCAGTTTGCGTCGCGTGAGCGGCACCATCTTCTCGATGCACTCGAGAATCGTCTGCGGACCGACGGAGCAATTGAGGCCAATCACGTCCGCGCCCCACGCGTCGAGCGCGCGAACGACGGCGTCCGGCGACGCGCCGTACGGCGTCCGGTAGTCGCTGCCGATCGTCATCTGCGCGATCACCGGCTTCGTCGCGTCGACGAGCCGTGCGGCGCGAATCGCCTGCTCGATTTCCTCGAGATCGCCGAACGTCTCGAGGATGAAGAGATCGACGCCCCCCTCGGCCAAGCCTTCCATCTGTTCGCGGAAGATCGTGCACGCTTCGTCTTTCGACGTCGGGCCGTAGGGCTCGAGACGAACGCCGAGTGGTCCCACCGCTCCGGCGACGAGCACGCGATCGTTCGCCGCCTCACGCGCCACGCGCGCGGCCGCGCGGTTCAGCTCCTTCACCTGATCCTGCAGGCCGTGCTGCGTGAGCTTGGTGCGGTTGGCACCGAAGCTGTTCGTCTCGAGCACCTCGGCGCCGGCGTTCACATACTGGCGATGAATGTCACGCACGAGCTCCGGCGCGCGGAGATTCAGCTCGTCGTAGCACTGGTTGATGAACACGCCGCGGCTGTACAACATCGTCCCCATCGCGCCGTCGAAGACGACGATCGAGTCGGGGTCCAGCAGGCGTTCGATCGTGGTCATGCCGTCAGCCTCGCACCGCGTAGTACTTCGCCTGCGGATGATGCACGATGATCGCCGCCGTGCTCTGCTCGGGGATCAACTGGAACGCGCTCGTCAGTTCCATGCCGAGCTCGCGTTCCGCCGGCAGGATCTTGAACAGCTGCGCATGGTCCTCGAGGTCCGGGCAAGCCCCGTAACCCCACGAGTAGCGTTTGCCTTGGCCCGCCGGCACCCCGAGCTCGTGACGCGCGCGACGATGCATCCACTCGGCGACCGCTTCCGCCGTCTCGACGGCGAGCCCGTGAGCGAAGAACGCTTCGGTGTACTCACCCGCGTTTTGCAACGTCTGGAATCGCTGCGTGGCCTCATCACCAACGGTGACGATCTGAAACGCCACGACGTCAACGTCGCTCGAATCGGCGGAGCGGAAATAGTCGGCGATGCAGAGGCGCTCGCGCCCTTCCTGCCGCGGGAAATGGAAGCGCGCGATCTCGTTCATCGACCCGTCGGCGGTGTACGCATCCGGATCGAAAACGAGCAGCGTGTTTCCCGACGCCTGCGCGGGGAAGAAGCCGTAGAGGGCGCGCGGCTTGAGCCATCCCTCGCGTTTCGCCGACGCTTCGAGACGCTCGAGGGTCGGGCGGAATTCGGTTCGCACCATTTGATCGAATTCCGGACCGGACCCGCGTCCGCCCCATTGCAGACGATACAGCTCGTCGAGGTCGAGCAGCGCGAAGACTTCGTCGAGCGGGATGTCGTTGAGCGTCCGCACGCCGAAGAACGGCGCGCGCGGCACCGGATTGTCCGCCGAGACATCGCTGCGCGCGCCCGCGCTCGTCCCCGCCGACACGTCCTTGCCGACCGTCGTGTGCAGGAACTTGTCGTTCCGTGCGTCGTCGATCATGCCGGCGATGAACGGTGCGCGCGCCTCGTCGTCCTGGAGCCGGTCCATCGTCTCGAGACCTTCGAACGCGTCTTTACAGTAGAAGACGCCGGAATCGTACGCCCGCTCGTTTTCCACGAACAACGCGCGACGCCCGAACCGCCGGTTGATCGCCGCGCCCCCGATGAGCACGGGAATCTTCAGTCCGCGGCGATCGAGCTCCTGCACGCACAGCGGCATCTGCTTCGAGGTCGACACGAGCAGCGCCGACAACCCGATCGCGTCGGCGTCGACCTCGAGCGCCTTCTCGATGATCGTGTTCACCGGCACCTGTTTGCCGAGGTCGAACACCGTGTAGCCGTTGTTCGAGAGAATCGTGTTGACGAGGGATTTCCCGATGTCGTGGACGTCGCCGTAGACCGTCGCGAGCACCACCTTGCCTTTCGTATACCCCTCGGCGCGCTCGAGGAAACCCTCGAGGTGCTTCACCGCCTTCTTCATCACCTCGGCTGACTGAAGCACGAACGGCAGAATGAGCTCGCCCGCGCCGAACTTGTCGCCGACTTCTTTCATCGCCGGCAGCAGCACCTCATTCAGCACGCGCACTGGGTTCTCTCGCACGCCCGCCGCATCGAGCGCCGCTTCGATGCCGTCTTTCTTTCGGTGTACGACCATCCAATGAACCTTTTGAGCCGGCGGCATCGACGCGGTCGGGTCTTCACCCGTCGAGTCGCCGGGTCGCCGGGTCGCCGGGTCGCCAGCTTCGAAATGCTCGATGAACCGCTGCAACGCATCGGCCCGGCGATTGAACACGAGGTCGTCGGCGAGCGCCCGCTCCTCCGTGGGAATCTCCGCGTACGGCTGCACGTGCGCGGGATTCACGATCGCCATGTCGAGGCCCGCTTCCACGCAGTGGTGCAGGAAGACGGAGTTCAGGACGGCGCGGGCTTCCGGAGCCAGCCCAAAGCTCACGTTCGACACGCCGAGGCTCGTGAATACACCCGGCAGTTCACGCTTGATCAGACGAATTCCTTCGATCGTCTCGACCGCCGAATCGACCCATTCCTGGTCGCCCGTCGCTAGCGTGAAGGTCAAGTCGTCGTAGATCAGGTCCTGCGCCTTGAGGCCGTACTCGCCGACCACGATGTCGTAGATCCTTCGCGCGACCTCGAGCTTTCGCTCGCGCGTCTTCGCCATGCCCACCTGGTCGATCGTGAGCGCGACGAGCGCGGCGCCATGCTGCTTGGCGAGCGGAACGACACGGTCGATGCGCTCGCGGCCGTTCTCCATGTTGATGGAGTTGATGATCGCCCGGCCGGGGATCGCTTCGAGGGCGCGCTGGATGACCGCCGGCTCCGTCGAGTCGATCATGAGCGGCGTGTCGACGGTCATCGAAAGCAGCTTGACGACCTTCGCCATCTGCTCGGCTTCGTCGGGCCGTTCGGTGACCGCGACGCAAACGTCGAGCACATGCGCGCCCGAATCGACCTGCTCCCGCGCCACGTCGGCGATCGCCTCGTAGTCCTCGGCCAGCAGCAAGCGCTTGACCTTGCGTGATCCCTGTGCGTTCACGCGCTCGCCGATGAGCAGCGGCTTCGGATTCTGATCGAAGTCCGTCGCCCGCATTGCGCTCGATGCCCGCGCGACGCGAGAGCCGCGAACGCTCCCGGCGCTCGGCGCGCCGTCATCCTGAGGGAGCGCAGCGACCGAAGGACCTGCCGTCCCGTTCTTGTTACCAGATGCGGAAGGTAGATCCTTCGCTTTGCTCAGGATGACAGCGTCTGCCCTTGGACCACTGATCCGATCGACGATCGCCTTCAGATGCTCCGGCCGCGTACCGCAGCACCCGCCGACGATCCGCACGCCGAACTGTTCGACGAACTCGCCGAGCATATCCGCCATCGGCGCGGGCTCGAGTGGATAGACGGCATCGCCGGTGCCCGTGTTGAGCGGCAGGCCCGCGTTCGGAATGCACGACACTGGACGCAGCGAGTTCGCCGCGAGATAGCGGATCGGCTCGCGCATGTGCTCCGGGCCCGTCGAGCAATTGAGCCCGATGACGTCGATCTGCAGCGCCTCGAGCGTCGTCATGGCGCTGGCGACGTCGGTGCCGAGCAGCATGCGGCCGCTGGTGTCGAGCGTTACCTGCGCTTGAACCGCAACACGGCGACCGATCTCGGCGAACAGCTTCTCGAAGCCGGAGACGGCGGCTTTCACCTCGAGGATGTCTTGTGCGGTCTCGACGAGGAGAACGTCGACGCCGCCTTCGACGAGATACTTGGCCTGGGTGTAGTAATTCTCCTCGAGCTCCGCGAACGTCGTGTTCGAGAGCACCGGATCACTGCTCGACAGCAGGAGGCCGGTCGGGCCGATCGAGCCGGCGACGAAGCGCGGCTTGTCGGGCGTCGAGTACTTGTCGCACGCCGCGCGTGCCAGCCGCGCCGCCGCGACGTTCAGCTCGCGGGTCTTCTCCTCGATCCCCCACTCGCGAAGCCGGTGCGGCGTCGACTGGAAGGTGCACGTCTCGACGACATCGCAGCCGACCTCGAGGAAAGATTCATGGATGGACTGGATGATGTCCGGCCGCGTCAGCACGAGGTGGTCGTTGCAGCCCTCGAGCGATTTCCCGCCGTAGTCCTCCGCGGTCGGGTGAAACCGCTGAATGTTTGTGCCCATGGCGCCATCGAACACGAGCACACGGGCGTCGAGCGCCGCGAGGTAATCGCGGCGCTCGCCACCAGAAGCTGCTCGTGGCGTGCCGAAGGCTGAAGTTGTGGAAGGCGTTGTGCCGGACTTGGACATACAGGACAAAAAAAAAGAAATGCCCGCGACGAAAGCGCCCGGGCTGGCGCTTTAGCGGAATGTTTAACGTGGCCGCAAGTTGCCTGAAATCGCCACGAACCCTTGTTGTCCTAGTGTAGCACCGTTTTACCGGTTAGGCAATCTGTACGAGTCGCCGAGTCGCCGAGTCAGGCCTCCGCCATTTCTTCGCTCGAATCGCCCCGAACACCACGGCCCGTCGTCTTGGCACGCTCGCCAACATGTTGCACGAGCGCCACGAGACGGTTGCGTTCAAGCGGCAGTGTGAGGTCCGCCATCACCGCTCGCTGCATCGTCGGCGAGAGCGTGACGAGCGGGCTCCCGACCACGCGATACAGCACGAGCGCGCCACCGGGCGCGAGCGGAATGCTCAACGCGTCGCTCGTCGATGCCGCGGCGAGCGAGCGACTCACCACAGCGACGAGCGGCGGATGATGCGCGGCGTGTTCGCGCCCTTCATGAAGTGTTTGCACGACAGTCGGCGTGAATCCGAGCGCCGCGAAGGATTGCGACAATCCTTCGAGTAGCGGCAGATCGCCGCCGACCAGCAGAATTTGTGTCATTGGATTCGGCATCAGCGCGAAGTGTTCACTACGTCGTGCACTGCGCTTTCGTTGATTCCTTCAATCTCGACGATCTTCGATCGCGAGTGTGTGCCGGCGAGTATTCTAACCGCTCGTCGCCCGACTGCGAAGAGCGAAGAAAAAAAATCCACGAGTTCCTCGTTTGCTGCGCCGTCGACGGGTGGCGCGGCGATCCGCACTTTGAGCGCGTCGCCGTGCAAACCACTGATCTCGGTGCGGCTCGCGCGTGGCTGGACATGCACCGAAAACCGAACTCGGCCATTGACCGACGCAATCCGCAGCGCGCTCACGGAATTGCGAACACGCCTTGGATGATATTCAGCAAGATCCACGCTACGATTGGCGTGATGTCGATCATGCCAATTCTCGGGATCACCCGCTGAAGAGGTGCGATCATCCAATTCGTCAGAACGTAAGACCATCGAATCCAGCGCGAGTAGGGAGAAATCGGAAGCCACGACGAAATCACGCGTACGAGAAGGGCAAGTCGGAGAATCCCGAAGCCCCACGACGCGAGCGTGATGCCGATCGTGGAAGGCGCATTGAACGCAAACATCGCCTGCGACAAAATGCCGTAGGCGAATTGCAGCAGACTAAGAAGGAGAATCCCGACGAGCGCGAGCGCGACGAGCGACCACCACGGGGCAGCCGTCGGAACGCCACCTGATCGGACAATGACTCGTTCGACCGGCGCCATCATCGGATCGACGCGCGCGCGAAAAAACCGCGCGACGCCTGAGAATGGGCTGATCCGCCTCGTTCGCACCGCCCAGTCCAGTGCGCAAACCACCGCGAGCAGAGCGCCCGCTCCGAGCAGGGCAAGTTTCACGTAAGCGACGAACGTCGCGTATCCGGCAAGCACACCCATGTTTAAAAAGCTCTGGTTCAGGGGAGCGTTCGCAAGGCGCTCAACAGGAAGGTGAGGCGGTCGGCCTCGCGAGCGGTTCGCTTGTTCGCCGGCGTTGCGGCGTCCAATCCGGCATCCGGCTCCACGCGAAGCAATTCCGGACCCGGACCGGTCTGGGCTGCCTGAAGCGTAGCGGCGAACTTGTAGCTGTGGAGTGATGGCACGACATCATCGCGCTCGTTCGCCGTCAGGAGCACCGCGGGATAGCGCCTGGCCGTCTGCGCATTGTGAAGCGGGGAGACTTGGATGAGCGATCGGAGACCCGAGGCATCGGTGGGCGCCCCGAACTCCGAGACCCAGGTCCAACCGGCCGCAAAACGATTGAATCGCGCCAGGTCCAATAAGCCTCCGTCAATCGACGCGGCCGCGAAGAGATCCGCTCGCTGCGTCACCGCATCGCCGACCGCAATCCCCCCGAACCCGCTGCCGACGAGACCGAGCAGCGACGGCCGGGTGTAGCGCTGGTCGACGAGAAACGCGCCGGCGGAAGTAAGATCGTCCACCGTTGTCTGCTTTTTCGTCCCCATCGCTGCCTCGTGCCACAGGCGGCCGTCCTCGCCTCCGCCTCGAACATCGGCCACGGCGTAGATGCCTCCGAGCGAGAGCCAAGTGGCGATCATCGGCGTGTAGGCGAGGGAAGCGGGTTCGCCGAACGCCGCGTCGCCGACCGCCAACAAGGTAGGATGCGTGCCGTTCAGCGTGAGCCCGCGTCGCGCCGTGATGAACAATGGGACACGCGTCCCGTCGCGGCTCGTATAGAAAAGCTGTGTCGTCTCATAGGTGTTGAACGACGTGTCGGCCGGCACTTCGCGATACACGGTCTCGGTGCGCGTATCGAGGTCGTAGTGCAGCACTTCCGGCGGCTGAAGAAACGAGCTGTAGGTGAAATACAGCTCGCCCTTGTCGCGCTGCGGCGTCAACTCGCTGACGGTGCCGATTCCTGGCACGGGAACGCTCCCGCGCGCCCCGCCGTCGAAGGCGTACAAATCGAGTGTCGAGCGACCGTTGCGCAGGTGATGCGCCACGACCCGGTTGCCCACCCGAACGGCGCCGACGAGCGCGTCGTACGTCTCGCGAACCACAGTCGTCCAATGGTTTTCGTCGGGCGCGTTGATGTCCACCGCGACGACGCGTCCGCGCGGCGCATTCTTGTTCGTCCGTACGAAGAACAGCGGCCCGTCGCTCGACACGAACTCGTAGAAGGCATCGCCGGTATCGAAGAGCTTCACGATCGGGGCGCGCAGGTTCGGCCGGTCCGGATTGTCGAGATCGATGAAGTAGACACGAGTGCGCGGCTCGGTCTTCGGCGTCAGCGCGATGACGACGTACTGCCCGTCCTCGCTGACTCTCGCGTCGAGCCGCCAATCGGGATGATCCGGCGCCTCGAAAATCACCTGATCGTCCTCCGGTCCTCGTCCGACGCGATGATAGATGAGCTGTTGGCGGCCCTCCGGCGCCAACGCATCCGAGTTTCCCGGTGGAATGAGCGTTCGCACGCAGAAAAAGCCCCGCGAGTCCGCGGTCCAGCCGATCGGAGGCTGTTTGACGTTCCGCACGTTGTCGGTGAGATCCTGCGTCGTTCGGACGTCGCGAACGTGGATCGTGCGCGACGAGGACCCTTGAATCGAGACGCCGTACGCCAGATACCGCCCATCGGGCGACGCCGCTTGGTCGACGATCGCGATCAATCCCTCCTGCGAGAACGCGTTGGGATCGAGCAGCACGCGCGGTCTCGTCTCCGCGCGGTCCTGCACGAAAATCACGGGCTGATTGTCGCCTCCCGTCCGCTCGGCGAAAAAAATCCGCTCGCCGCCGGCGACGGGCGGACTCGTCACGCGCCGCTGCGTGTAGCCGCTGAGCCGGTCGGCAATCTCCTTTCGGCGCGGCAGTTGTGAGAGGTATCCCTCTGTCACGGCGTTTTGGGCCGCGACCCACGCTCGGACGTCCGGGGAGGCTACGTTCTCCAGCCAGCGATACGGGTCGGCCGCGCGAACGCTCCCAACCTCATCGGCTTGCGAGCCCCGAGTCGTCGGCGGATATCGAAGCGCCGATCCGGTCTGCTGCGCTTGTCCGCCGGTCACAATGCAAACGAGCAAAGCCAGCGAGAGGGTCATTGTCACCCGTCGGCTTTGCTGCATAGACTGAGGCGAACCCAAAACCATTTCGATCATGCCGGCACGGCAATACTGGCTGTTGAAGTCCGAGCCCGAGACCTTCTCGTTCGACGATTTGCTCGCCGCCCCCGGACGCACGACGCATTGGGACGGCGTCCGTAATTTCGCCGCGCGCAACCATCTTCGCGCGATGAAAAAGGGCGATCGCGTCCTATTCTATCACTCGAGCGCCAAGCCGACAGCTGTCGTCGGTGTTGCCGAGGTCGCGCGGGAGGCCTATCCCGACCCCACGGCGCTCGACAAGAAGGACCCTCACTTCGACCCCAAGAGCAAGGCGGACGATCCCACCTGGTTCATGGTGGACATCAAGGCCGTCGAGGCGTTCAAGCGGCCGGTCTCATTGGACGAGATCAAGAAGGTGAAAGAGCTCTCGAAGATGGCGCTGATCCGGCTCGGCCGGCTCTCCGTTCAGCCGGTCACCCCTGAGGAATTCGATACGATCACCCGTTTGGGCTCAGAGAAGGGTACGGTTCCCTGAGAACAGCCCGATAGAGTGATCAGCGAGCCACTCGAATTCGGGTCTCCGCTCGTACCGTCACGGGCTGAGGTAGGCTCTTGAGGTACGCGATCAACGCGTCCAGGTCATTGATGTTGATGGGCGCCGACGAGACGTCCTGGCCGGGAAATCCGAGCCCACTTCCGCCGGTGAGCATGAAGTCGTTGATCACCACGGAGTAGGTCGCTGCGTCATCGAACGGGCGTCCGTCCGCCAACGTGAGCGAGGTGATACGCGACCCGGCGCTGCGCGTCGAGTCGTAGGTGATTCGTACGCCGCTGACCCAGGCGTTCGGCGTTCGCCCGCCGACGATCTTCTCGAAGTAGCGACGCATCTCGGCGCCCTTCGCCGTGATCTTGTACAAGACGTTCCCGAAGGGCGAAACCTCGAAGACGTCGCTGTACCGAACGACCCCCGCGTGAAGAGGCGCCCGAATACCTCCGTGGTTCATCACGCCGAAATCCGCGTTGCCGGCGGCGCGCATCGCGTCGGCGACCAGATCCCCGAGTGGCCCGGTGTCGGTGCCGGGCAGCTCGGTGGCTACCGTCGCCACGACAACGGACGCCTTCGCCGCGACCGCTTGCTCGGCGGCGCTGACACGCTGGGCGACCCAGGCATCGGGCGCCACGGAATCCGTGTAGACCGAACGGACCTCGTGCCGGGTCGGTGTGGCTGTCCGATCGTACGCGATGTCGACGACGTCGATCGCCGTCCCCGACGAGAACCCCTGGACGATCGGCACGCCATTCACGACGGTGTTGACGAGACTGTGTGAATGGCCGGCGATTACGGCGTCAATCGGCTGCTTGACTGCTCGCACGACGTCGAAGATCTCACCACGGCAGTTTGTGGTTCCTTCTTGATCGC
>DATLPC010000132.1:0-4841 GCA_035535975.1 Gemmatimonadaceae bacterium
GCCCGGGACGACGACGTATTCCGCCGCAAATCGGCCGGGGCCGGGCGCGAAACGCGCGCGAGCGCCGCCGAGTTTGGCGCGAATGCCGTCGAGGATCGTCGACGGGTTCGCGACCGCAGAGCTATAGCCGCCGAGCCGACCTTCGGACGCGTCGGTCCCGATGACGGCGACCGAGCGGACGTCCTTCGATAGCGGAAGCGTCGCGCCGCGATTCTGGAGGAGAACGATCGAAGCTCGCGCCGCTTCCGAGGCGAGCGCGCGATGTCCCGCGTTTGTCGCCCAGTACGACGCACTCTCCGGATTCACGAACGGATGCTCGAACAGTCCGAGCCCGAATTTCGCGCGCAGGACTCTGCCGACGGCGAGGTCGATCACCGAATCGTTCACCAGCCCGGCCTGAAGCGCATCCAGGTACGGGCGGTGTTGATCGTACGTCGATTGAAAGACCACATCGAGCCCGCTTTCGAGCGCGTGCTTGGCCGCCGTCGCGGTGCTCGCCTCGGTGTGGTGCAACACGGTCGCGCCACCCGTCGCGGCCGCGTCGGAGATCACGAAGCCCTGAAAACCCCACTCGTCGCGGAGGACGTCGGTCAGCAGCTGATGATTCTGGCTGGCGGGCAGACCACCGACGGAGTTGTAGGAGCTCATCACCGACTGCGCGCCGGCGCCGATCGCCGCTTTGAACGGCGGATAGAACACTTCCTCGAGCAGCCGATCGCTGAACTGAATCGGATAGCTGTCGCGACCGCCGTCGCCGACGTTGGCGACAAAATGCTTCGGCGTCGCGATCACGCCCGCTCCCTCGAATGGGCGGACGTACGCGACCGCCATCGCCGAGATGAGAACGGGATCTTCGCCGTAGGTCTCCTCCACGCGTCCCCAGCGCACGTCGTTCGCGATGTTGACGACCGGGGACAGCACTTGGCGGATGCCGCGGCTGCGTGTCTCACGCGCGATCGCGGTCGCGACGCGTCCCATCAGCGACGTGTCGAATGTCGCGGCGAGCCCGATCGCCGCGGGGAACATCGTCCCGCCATTCCGGCGCAGCCCGTGAACGCCTTCCTCGAACGGGATGATCGGAATGCCGAGCCGCGTCTGCGTGAAGAATCGCTGGAGCGCATTCACATGCTCGGCGTCGGCGGCGGCCGGATTTGTTCGGCCGGTCGGCTCAGGAACCTGCAGACCGAACACGCCGCGGGAGTAGTCGCTTCCGTCGAGATCGCCGGGCGTCATGTACAACTGCCAGAACTTGTCCTCGAGCGTCATCCGGCTCAGGAGATCGCGAACGCGTTCGTCGACCGGTCGCGACGCGTCACGGTACGGTGCGTTCGTCGTCGGCGCGCGGCGCAGGCTGTCGACCGCGAGCAAGCCCGCGAGCACCGAGCGGGGCGCCAGGAACGCCGAGCCATGGCGGATGCCGCGCGGGGCGTCGAGCGAATCGGTCACGCGCTCCCAGTGCACGAAGTCGCGTGTGCGGACGGCGCCGTACCGGCCGCGCGTGTAGCGGTCGTAGTAGACGCGCCACCAATCGCCGGTGCGGAGGATCGACGGCCCTTCGGTGTCTTCGTCGGTGAAGGGCGCGGACGCCGGCCCATATGGCCCGGTGGCGTGTTTGCTCGACGCGACGCGCAGGCTTCGCACGGGTTTGGGATAGAACGTCTCGTCCTTCATGACGAGGTAATACGTGTCACCGCTCTTCTTGATCGTCCCGTCGATCGCGCTGAACCCGCCGTCGTAGAGGAGGTGCGTCGGCGAGAACGTTTCGAAGTCACGCGTCGTGACGTAATACAGCCGGTGGTCGGCGCGGCCGCGTGGCGTCTTCTGCGCGACGGAATCGCTCGCCGGGAATCGCCCGGGGATCGACGACGCCCAGAAGATCAGGTACTGGCCGGTCTCGTCGTCGTAGAAGAGCTCCGGCGCCCACGTGTTGAGGGTCGTCGGCTCGTGCTCCATCACCGGAACGCGCTTCTGCGGCGACCAGTGGATCAGGTCCCGCGAGTGCGCGACGCCGATCGCCTTGTCCGTCCACGAGATCGTCCAGACGAGGTGGAACACGCCGTCCGGTCCGCGCAGAACGCACGGATCGCGCATGAGCGCCGCCGTGGTGTTCCACTCCATCCAACCGACGCCCTGGCCGGTGACCGCCGGGCGAAGAAATGACCGCGCTCCGTTGAGTGGAAGCCACTTGATCCCGTCTTCGCTGTACGCGAGATGGAGCCCGTCGTCGCCGTTCCGCGTGAAGTACGAGAACAGGTAAACCGACGGCTCTGAATCTGCCTGCGGCGTCGGCGCCGGGGCGGGTCGCGAACACGCCGTGATCGCCGCCCCCAGCCAAACCAACGCACCCGCCACCACTCTGTTGCGAGTCTGACCCCATTTAGTGTTCTTTAAATGGAGTCTGACCCCATTGTGGCAGTGTTGCGCGGGCACGACCGGATTATCGCGGCTGGCCGTAGTAGGCGTCCGGACCATGCTTGCGGAAAAAGTGCTTGTCGCGGAGGCCGTCGGGGATCGGACGGGCGGCGGCGTTCAACACGACGGTGTCGTAAGCGAGCCGCGCGACTTCCTCGAGCACCGTCATGATCTCGAGCGCTTCGGCGACGCTCGGCCCCCAGCAGAACGGGGCGTGGCCGGCCAGCAGCGCCGCCGGCACATTGCGATGATCGAGCTCGCCGAACCGACGCACGATCGCCTGTCCCGTGTTCGCCTCGTAGTCGCTCGCCACCTCGTCGTCCGACAGATGACCGACCACCGGGATCGGCCCATGAAAATGGTCGGCGTGCGTCGTGCCGAGACACGGAATCTCGCATGCCGCCTGCGCCCAGACGGTGGCGTAATGCGAATGCGCGTGTACCACGCCGCCGATCGAATCAAAGGCGCGATAGAGCGCGAGGTGCGTCGGCAGATCCGACGACGGCCGTCGCTTCCCTTCCACCACATGACCGTCGAGATCGACCGCCACCAAGTCGCGCTCGGTCATCGCCTCGTACGGCACGCCGCTCGGCTTGATGATGACGACGCCGCTCGACCGGTCGATCGCGCTCGCGTTGCCGAAGGTGAAGGGCGCCAGACCGCGCCGCGACAGCTCGACGTTCGCCTCCAAGACCTGTTGGCGGATCATCGTCAGGCGATGCCCGCGCGCTGTTTTGCCCGCGCGATTACCGCCGCCATGACGTCGCGGTAGCGCGTGAACGTGTCGTCCACCACCTGGAGCGTGGGAATCGCGTTTTCATTGAGGCCGAGCGTCTCCGTGTTGAATCGCCCGAATCCCGATTCGTGGACGCCGCTCGAGCCCCGACCGGGCGCGGGCGCGCTCAGATGCGAGAAGAACCGAGCGTACTTTCGCCACCGACCGCCGCCCCCCGCGTGATACACGGGAATGAATTCGTACAAGGCGTCGTACGGCATCTCGCCGACGCACACGACCTTCGGGTATTTCCCTCGAAGGTTCTCGACGAGCCGCTTCGTTCCGTCGTGCATGTCTCCCGTCGTGCTGTTCACGTGGCCGCCGACGATGTCGAGGAAGTACGCGTCCACGCCGTACCGGTCGATCATCTCGGCGATGCGTCCCTCGAGGAAGTTGCGCCAGGAATCGGCGCCGAGGTTCATGTACGTCAGCCAGCCGTCCTGGTGACGATCGTTGTTCCAGTCCACCCAGTTCAGGTTGTACAGATCGCCATCGATCTTGTACGTCGCGCCCGACGAGATCTTCGACCAAACGGGCTGCTCGCGGTTGGCCGCGTTGGTGCCGAACATCGGCATCATCTTGAAACCGAGCTTCTGTCCTTCGCTGATCAAGCGTTTGAAGCCGGCGGCGCCGCCCATGCGTGAGGGCACTTCGTAGTTGGGATAGTCCCAGTAGTAGCGGCCGTCCCACGCCGAGAGGAACACGAGCACCCGGTCCGCGGGAATCTGCGTCGCCATCCATTTCAAAATTTCGAGCTGGCGCGCGTAGTCGTTGAAAATGAACCCCGTGTAGTGCATGCCGTGCAACGTCGTGACGAGCGCCACCTGCCGAAGCCAGGCCGGGACATCGCGCCGCTCTTCCCATGGCACGAGGTGGAAGGCCTGCTCGACGTGCTCCATGTGCGGCTGCATCGCGCCCTCGAACGACGTCGCGCGTCCCATCCGCCAACGTGGAACGACGACGCGCGTGTCCTTGCGCCAGGCGTCGTGCTCATAGATGGCTTCGACGCGGAATGCCCGCTCGCCGGCCTGGAAGTAGTAACGCTTGGGACGCACGCGGTCGTCGAGGGTCGTGATGTAGCGAAAGTCCTGCTCACCCGCCTGAACGATCGCCACCGCGGTGGTCATGCTCGTCGTGCCGAAGTTGTGCAAATCGCCCGCGCCGAAGGTGTACCCGCCAAGGACGTCACCATCGCGCGTGTCCGTGGGTTGTCCACCGCCCAGCGAGACCATCCCGCGCGGCACGTCGCGAATGACGGTAGTGACGGTCTTGATCGGACGCTGCATCTCGACCGTGACATCCCACTCGACCGTGGCGCCGTCCCGGCGAAAGCGGGCAATCAGCTTGCCGGGGACCTTTTCCTGGCCACCGGCCCAGGTGAACTCGTCGCATGTCAACTCGAGGGCGTCGCCGTCGCCGCGGGCGACCATACGAGGCCGCGACAGCGCGTAGGTATTCTCGTCGGTGAAGATGAGAAAGCCGAACCGATGATCGCCGAACGCGACGCACGGCTCCGGAAAGTCGAAGCTGAACTTCATGAACGAGCGGCCGCGCGGCGGAATGAACACTTCGCTCGTCGAGTACAGCTCGACGATGTCGCCAGGTGCATTCTTCGTGGCGACGGCTAGCGGCGCGGGCGGACCGTTGGCGGCGA
>DATLPC010000133.1:0-76105 GCA_035535975.1 Gemmatimonadaceae bacterium
CGCGCTTCGACGCGCCGGGTGAGGCCGGCGCTGATGGCCGTCATTACAGTTTGCTCATCGCCCAGCCGAGCGGCGACGCGGGCGAGGCCGGCCGGCGCTTCATCGATCTCCACGCTCAGATCGAGGGCGGGTTCCATAACCGATCGCGCCAGATCGTATTCGCCGCGTAAGTAGCGCTGCCATCCGAGCGAGCTGACCTGAATCGGCGAGACCGGGTTGAGCATCGCCGCGGTGACCTGGGCGTCGACCGCGTCATCGCGTGCACCAAACCCGGTGAGCAACGTGAGCGAAAGCCAATGGTGGGCGTCGGCGTTTTGTGGATCGAGCGCGATCGCGCGGCGGAGCGACGACGCGGCATCGTGCCAGCGACGGGCCACGATGTTCACGCCCCCGAGCGAGATGTGCGCCGCGGCGAGCGTGTCGTCGATCGCGAGCGCGCGCGCCGCATAGTCGGAGGCACGCTCGATTGCTGTCGCCGCCGGTGCGTAACCGCGGCCGCCGATCACACTCCACGCGTCCGCGAGTCCGCACCAGGCATCGGCGGCGCGTGGGTCACGTTCGACGGCGCGCGTGAAATAGGTGATCGAGCGCTGCACCGCGCGCGGTGTCCGCTGGTGCCAGTGATACCGTCCCTGCGCAATGATTCCCGCCGTTGTCGAGTCGATGGCTTTGGATCGCGCGCGCGTAGTGCGCAGCGCGCGGATCGTCTCGGCGGACGGTGAGACGCCCAGCTCCTCCTCGAGGCGCCGACTGAAGCTCCGCGCGATCGATTCGGCGCGCGCCCGATTGCTGCTCGCGAACAGAAGTCTTACGAGATCGCGAAACACGGTCTCGTCGACCGGCGCGAGGGCGAGAGCCCGCTCGGCGGCCGTAACGGCATCATCGATTCGTCCGGCACTCTCCAGCTCGCGGGACCACGCCGAGGCGGCACGCGTCGCCAGATCGCGGAAATGCGTTCGCTGCGTCAACGCCCACTGATCGAAGTCCGCGGCGTTGCGCACGAAAAATCCGTCGAGGAAATCACCGCGATACACGGCGAGAGCGTCGCCCCATCGCCCGTCGCTGAGCGCCTGGTTGAATTCCGCGACGTCGATCGACATCCGGGCCGACAATCGTACCGACTCGCCCGTCGTGACGAACGCGTCGTCGCCGAGTGCCTGGCGCAGAACGTAGAGCGAGTCGGCGAGGAGATGGCGAGCGGTGCGCTCGTCGCGGTCAGGCCAGAGGAGCCCGAGGAGCCGATCGCGGCTGATCGACGCATCCGGCGCGGTCGCGACCAACGCGAGCAGCGCCATGCGTCGCTGCTGCGACGCCCGGCGAAGGAGCTGGCCCGTCGGACCGGTGAGGGCCACGTGCCCTAAGACGACCAGACGCCGCTGCATGCCTAGAGATGCGGGAAGCCAGACGATAATCGGACGATCACTGCGTCATACCATGCTGAATGTAGCTCACCCATCAACAATTTTTTGTGTGGAGAAGGTATGAGACGAATCCCGACAGTGATCACCCTGTTCGCCGCCGTCCTGGCCGCGTGCAGTTCCGAGTCGCCCCTTCCAACGGGCCACATGTCACATCCCGGCAGCGTCAGTCTGTCCGACCTGGAGCAATCGGCGGACGCGCAGGCGCTCAGCGCGCTGAAACAGCTGACGGTCAAATTCCACGATCTCGACGTGGCGACGGACGCCCAGTACAAACTCTTTTCGAATCCACTCACCGCCGCCGACGGATGCATCTCGGACCTCCACGCCGGCGGCATGGGCTACCACTATGGTCGGCTCGACAACCTCGGCGACGACGCGGTCGATCTGCTCGACCCCGAGTTTCTCGTCTACGCGCCGAAGGACGGGCCGCGGATCGACGGCGAGGCAAGGACGCGTCTCGCGGCATTCGACTACTTCATTCCCTATAGCCCGAAGTGGCCCGGACCCGACGAAGCGACGTTCAAACGCGCGCCCTCGTTCCACGACTTCCCGACGACGCAATCGCTCCCCGATCTCGCCTTCGCCCCGTCGCGCTTTGGCGGGTGGATGATTCACATTTGGCTGTGGGAGAACAATCCGGGCGGAATGTTCGCGAACTTCAACACCGCCGTGCCGCTCTGCGCCGGATCGCCCTTCTGAGGAGCGAGCAATGCCGCTCTACATCGATATTCACAACTACATCCCCGGCCTGACGAAAGACGGGATCAGGAGCGCGCACGCCAAGGATCTCGAGACACAGGGGCAGTACGGCGTGAAGTACTTGAGCTACTGGTTCAACGACCGAACCGGCAAGGTGTTCTGCCTCGTCGAAGCGCCGGACATGGAGTCCGCTGAGCGAGTGCATCGTGAAGCGCACGGGTTTGTGGCCGACCAGATCTTCGAGGTCTTCGACGGCGTGTAGGCCTCGCTGTCAGCGTGCAACCCTCGTTGTCATCCTGAGCGAAGCGAAGGACCTGCTGTCCCTGGCTGGTTGCCAGTCAAGGATGGTAGGTCCTTTGTCTCGTACCGTTGCACGAAGCTCGATATCGTCGCGACAAACTCGACGGAGTGCGAGACGTGCGGAAGGTGCGCCGCTCCGGCGAAGACCATTTCCTCGGCGGCCGGCATCGCCTTCGCGAGCCGAGAGACGACAGCCGGGAAGAACGGAGGACTGTGCTCGCCGCGAGTGAGTAGCGTCGGCCGATCGAAACGAGCGAGCGCCTCGAGATCGACGATCGCAATCTTCGGGTCCTGCAATTCGTCGAGAAAAGTCGGCGCGTTGTTTACCCACGTCTCTTGCCTGGCCGCTGACAATCGGTCCCAGGCGCCCGGCCCGAGCGCGATTGTATCGACGAAGTGCCGCGCCGCGTTTCGGAAATCGCCATCGCGGAGCAAGCGAAAAATGTTCGTCATGCGTTCGTCGACTGCACGCAGCGCCGCGCCGTACGCGGCTTCTTCAGCGAGCAGACCGAAGAGCGGCGGCTCGTGCGCCGCGAGGCTGCGCAACGTCTCCGGACGCTCCGCGGCGAGCCAAAGCCCAACGGCCGCTCCGCCCGAGTTTCCGACGACGTGCGCGGGAGCCAAATCGAGCGCCTCGAGGAGTGCCGCGAGATCCGCGGCATCTTCGTGAAGGCTGCCTTGCGTCTTCGGACGCGCGCTCTGGCTATGTCCTCGGCGATCGTATCGCAGAACGCGAAATGAGCGCGCCAACTCGCCGACGACCGGATTCCAGTTGGTGTGGTCGCCCCACGAGCCATGAACGAGCACAAGCGGGACGGACCCTTCTCCACTGAGCTCGTAAAAGAGCTCGGTGTCGTTGACAGTGATGAACGGCATGGCAATAAAGTGTAAAAGGGCCTACTCGCCGAGCACCCGCTCGAGGAATAGGCCCTTCTCGCTCCACTTCGCTCGAAATTACGACAACGTTGTTACCTACAAAGCGGAACAGAGCCGTTGAAGTTCACGAACATTCCAGCTGCGTTGTTCTCCCAGAGCCAGATGTGGAACATCCATCCGCCGAATCTCGTCGTTGCCGTGAACGGCAGATCCGGGAGGGTGCTCGTGGACGGGAAGTCGTGGAGCGACGGTGCTTTCGAGAATCCTTGAGTCCCGGGGGCCGGCCACCGGTTCGTAAACGGCAGGAAGTATTCGACGGCAGCGAGGCGCCGCTTCGCCACGCCATTCAACGCCGGACCGTCGGTTGGAGCGTACACAAGGAACTCGGGGTCGAGCAGATCGATCGCATCGTCGCCGAGGTTGTTGCCGCGCGTATAGTGATAACCCATGCCGCCGGCGCTCGGGTCGGAGATGCAACCGTCGTCGGCGGTCGCGGGCGGCGCCTTCAGCAAGCCGTAGCCCGCTGATGTCGCCGAGTCGAGATCATGAAAGCCCGCGGTGACCTGCCGTAGCGCGGCGAGTGATTGGGCGTTGCCGGCGCGCGCGAGATCCGAGAGCATCGCGCCGCCTTCGTGCGACATATGGCTGGCAGTCGGAGACGGCGCGTCCGCGCAAGCCGTCAACCCGATCGTTATTGTAGCGAACAGAATCAAATGCAGTTTCACAACATCTCCATTGGTATTTTGGGGGATGTCCGGTGCACTTCTCTATCTGCGCACTTCGGCGCGAAATCCGGACATTGGTCTCGCGCGTCTCAGTGTCCTTCTACGACCTCGAAGATTTCGTCCGCGACGAGACCGTGGCCTTCACGGTGGACGCGGACCGCGGCCTCCTTGTCGGGCGCCTCGACGAGGCAGAAGACCTGCCCACTCTGCGCGTTGTACCAGTATTTGAGGTACTTCACGCCGTGCTTCTCTTGCGTCTCCAGATCTTTCTGGTGTGCTCCCGCAACGGCCTCGGGGGTCAGGCCTGGAATGTGGTTGTGGACGTCGATGAACAGCGCCATGACAAGCTCCTCTCTCTAGTTGCCGCGGCGCTCCATGCGCCGCGTTCGATCGAGAAAGGCTACTGGCAGCCTGTCGCCACCGGGATGATTGGCTGGCCGGATCTCTTGCCTGAGCGTCCGCCTGCAACAGAATCATCCACACCCCCCGCGATTTTGAATCGAAACCGCTGCAATGGGGTCAGACTCCAACTTTAGATTGGAGTCTGACCCCTAACGCGGGGTTTTGCGCCGGGGCGTGACTTTTGGGAGACCATTAAATAATATGGTGGCCGTCGGTCCCCTTTCTCTCCCGGCTACCGAGGAGGAGCCATGCGCGTCATCGCCAAGGTCGGAGTTGTCGCTTCTTCTATAGTACTGGTCGTGGCATGTCATAAGTCGCCGCCTCCGGCGGCTGCCCCGACCCCCGTCGCTCGCGTCAATCAGGACAGCATCAACCGCGCGAACGCCGTGCGCGATTCGATCGCCCGCGCCGATGCCGCGCGACGGCTCGCGGCCGCACGCGCCGACAGCATTCGTCGCGCGAATGAAGCGCGAGCCGCCGAACTGACCGGCGCTCGCGCCGTACTCACCCAGGCGATCCACTTCGACTTCGACGCCTCGGACATTCTCGTCGCCGACAAGCCCGTGCTCGATCGCAAAGCGGGCGTGCTCGGCGCGAACAAACCGATTCGCATCCGCATCGAGGGCAACACCGACGAGCGCGGGTCCGACGAGTACAACCTCGCGCTCGGGATGCGACGCGCCGCCGCCGCCAAGCTCTATCTCACCCAGCGCGGCATCGACGCGGCGCGCATCGAGACCGTGTCTTACGGCGAGGAACGCCCGGTCTGCCAGGAGCATGACGAGAGCTGCTGGGCGAAGAATCGACGGGCCGAGTTCGCGGTACTCGCGGGAGACGTCACGACGATCGTTCCGTAGGGCCAAGTGGCAACGATCGCCGTGTTGGGCTCGGGGAACATGGGCAGTGCCCTCGGGCTCTTGTTCTCTCGCGCCGGTCACCGCGTCACGTACACGTATTCGCGCGACCCCGCAAAACTCGATCGCTTGGCTCGCGACAGCGGCCCACGCGCCCGGGCGGCACTCTCGATTCCCGACGCCGTCCGCGACGCTCGCATCGTCCTGCTGACCGTACACTGGAACCGCGTACGTTCGGTTCTTCGCGCCGCGGGGTCGCTGCGCGGCAAGATCTTGATCGACAGCACCAACCCGATGAACGACGCCGACACAGCGCTCGTCATCGGCCGCACGAGATCCGGCGGGGAAAGCGTCGCCCGACTTGCTCGCGGCGCGCGCGTGATCAAGGCGTTCAATACCGTGCCCGCCGAACTTCTTCGCGCCGGTCCTCGCGTCCTTGGCGAACGACCCGACGTTTGCTATTGCGGGAACGACGTCGCGGCGAAGCGCGTGGTCGCGCGGTTGATTCGCCAAATCGGATTCGAGCCGGTCAATTGCGGCTCGTTGGAGAACGCCCGGTATCTGGAACCGCTCGCGCTGCTCGTCAGCGAATTGGCATACAACCAGGGGCGGCGGCCCGAGGTGGGCGTTCGGTTTCTTCGTCCTTCACCCAAGAACAGGTAGGCGCGGCGTTCAGAGAGTGTCGGAGGTTGACTCAACCCGCGATCCCGCCGAAAATGTGCGGAGATGCTCACACGACTCGCGCGGATTCTGGCGTTCGTATCGCTCGCCATGCCGGCGGCGGCGCAAAAGCCGACGGAAGGCTACGTCGCCGCCGGCGACTCTATTAGACTTTTCTATAGAATCGTCGGCCGCGGCTCGGATACGCTGATCGCGATCCACGGCGGCCCCGGCGTCGATCTCGAGAGCATCTATGGCGACTTCGCGCCGCTCACCGAGCAGCACGTCGTCATTTTCTACGATCAGCGCGGCGCCGGTCGGTCGACGCTGCCGCGCGATACGACGCTCCTCTCGGCGGCGACGCAGATCAGCGACCTCGACGCCATTCGGCGGCGCTTCAAGATCGATCGCGCAACGCTCGTCGCGCACTCATACGGTCCGTTGCTCGCGGCGACCTACGCCATTGCCCATCCCGATCACGTCCGCGGGATGATCTTTTTCGGTCCCGTGCCGCCGCGACGCGGGGATTTCTTCGAACGGTTCGGGCGGACGCTGCTCCGCCGCATGGACAGCGCGCAGCTCGCGAAGCAGTCGGATGCCAATCGGCGACTCGCGGCGGGGGACAATGTTCGTCAGGCGTGTCGTGACTACTGGAGCGTCGGTATGCGGCCGCGACTCGCCGATCCCGATGTTTCGCTCGCGCTCATTCGCTCCGACCTGTGCGCGTCCGACCCGGCGGGCATCAGGTACGGGCTCACGAAGACGAATGGCGTCGTCATGGCGTCGTATGGAGAGTGGGATCTTCGCGCGGCTCTCCCCGCGCTGCACATGCCGGTGCTGATCGTGCACGGCGAACAGGACGCGATACCGATGGATTTGGTCGCCGAGTGGACGATGATCCCGCGCAGCCGCCTCTTCCCAGTTCCGGGCGCGGCACATTTCCCCTACGCCGAGCGTCCGGACGTCGTGTGGCCGGAGGTGAAACGGTTTTTCGCCGAGCTGCGCCGCCCCTGAGTTATCCCAGAGCCGCCATGCCATCCTGGCGCGGCGACGCCGCCGCGAATACTTCGTGCACGCAACGCTCGGCGTCCTCGAGAAGCGTCGCGCAGTGATGGCGCACGTTGAACGGCATGAGCGAGTCGTCGAGCTCTTCGCGCAACCGATTCGCGACGCACGCTGGCTCATTTCCGTCGTCGCGAAGGTGGACGACGTAGCGCCGAACGAGAGCGAGAAACCCGACGTGCAGCGTGTCGCGCTCGGTGTCGGAAACTCGCCCGAGCTCCTTCGCCAACTCCTCGGCACGAACGAGTGAGCGCATCGCGCGCCGCATCAGCTCCGGGACGTCGTCGGCCGAGTGAAGCTGGGAGACCGGTCGTCGGTCTCCGCACATCCCATGTGACATTGTGCGTCCGCGACACATGCTGGGGGTCTCGACAACGCCGCGTCGCGATGGTCGGAGACGCGTGAAAGTAGTGATTTCAGTCGACGCACGCCATTGGCGCCGACTGCGAGTAACCAGTCACACGTCAACTGTGTCCATGGCGCGCAAAAAACAAACGTGCTCTTAGCCAATGGTGTTCGACCGTTCGGCGCCGAAACACCGAAAGGCATCGCGGACCAGCTCGGTGGGCGTCAACACGTTTACTGTCTCGGTTTCGGCAAACGCCGCGCCCTCGTCTACGTCTGGCTTCGTTAACGCAGCCAGCGAAACCGCCTCGGGGTCAGACCCTCGTTAAGCCCATTGCAAGTGGAGTCTGACCCCCATTGCGCCAAAATGACTATCCAGGCGGAATGTTTTGGTTGAGGCGAAATAGGTTCGTCGGATCGTACTTCCGTTTGATCGCGGACAATTTCGCGAACTTGTCCGGTCCGAACGCCGCGCGTACGCGGTCAGGCGCTTCACCGGCGCCGATGTAGTTGACGTACACTTGGCCCGTCGTGTACGCGCGAACCGCGTCGGACAACGATCGCGCCCACTGCACGTTTTGCTCGGCGTGCGCGGGGTCGGCCCAGCGCGACACGATCACGAGGTTGAAATCGGACTCGCGCTGATCGTACGCCGTTGCGTCGCGCGGCACCCGGCGCACCGCGCCACCGAACTGCTCGAACAGGATCGCGCTGAGCGGAGACGGTACTCGCTCGTAGGCCGAGACGATGATCTCGATGAGCTCATCGGAGATCGACTTCACGAAATCGGAACGCCAGTGCACGTGCAATCCCGATGGGAAGCCGGCGTCCAGCATGCTCTGAAGCGCCGTGTACGGCATCGGACCGATCTCGCCGGCCGCGGGCGCGCCGAAGTCGCGGATCGCTTTGATCGCGCGCTCACCGTCGTCGACCGGACCGTTGTAGCACACGAGAAAGGCGACGAGCGGGATGCCGTCCGGCGAGTGCAGCATTCCGGCGAACACCGTGAGCTTGTCGGGCGCCCACTTCGCGACGTCGCGATAGAGACGGAACGCGTCTCTCGCTCGCGTCAGCGGATAGAGGAGCATGCCGCCGAGGATCGTCGAGACGGGATGCAGTTGATACTCGAATGTCGTGACGACGCCAAAATTCCCACCGCCGCCGCGCAGCGCCCAAAGGAGATCGGGATTCTCTTCTTCGCTCGCGCGACGCAACTGTCCGTCGGCCGTCACGACTTCGGCGCCGATCAAGTTGTCGCAGGTCATGCCGTAGCTGCGCATCAACCAACCGAGCCCGCCGCCGAGTGTGAGGCCGGCGATGCCGGTCGTCGAGATGGCGCCACCGGTCGTCGCGAGACCGTACTGCGACGTGGCGCGATCGAAGTCGGCCCAGGTCGTGCCGCCGCCGGCGCGTGCCGTACGACGCTCCGCGTCGACGACGACGTCCCGCATTCCGCTCAGATCAACGACGATGCCGTCGTCGCAGGTCGCGAGACCAGCCGCGTTGTGGCCACCGCCGCGAATGGCGATCGGCGCCTCATTCTCGCGCGCGAAGCGAACCGCGCTCTGTACGTCGGCGATGCTCTTGCATCGCAGAATCGCCGCGGGGCGCTTGTCGATCATCCCGTTCCAAACTTTGCGCGCCGACTCGTACGAGTCGGAGCCGGGATGGATCAGGTCTCCACGAAAGCGTGAGCTGAGTCTGTCCAACAGATCCGGCGACAACGTCGATGCCATGCTTCTTCTCCTAGCGTGCGGCCGTGGTTCATACCGGCCGATTGATCGTACTGATTTTCCGATGGAACCGATCCAATCCACGACCTCGTTCGCCGGTTCCCGCTCGTTTGGATGGTTGGCGAAACTCTAAATGCGCGTGTCCGGATTCCGACAGGCCTACGCAGAATAGAAGTACAACCGAGCAAGAAACACGTACGCTCGAACAACAACTGTTCTGGAGGAGATCCACCCATGCCTGTCACAACATCGACCGCGCGCCGCGACGCACTCGTCGCGCTGCTCGTCGCGTCCGCGGCGGCGGCCGGGCTCGCCGTTGCCGCCGGGTCAGTGTACGCGAAGTCCGCCTCGCGTCCCGCGACCACCGTCTCGTCGATCGAGCCGAGCAACGCCTGGCTCGGAAAGCTGCGAGGAAAGCACCGCCAGTTCTTCGATAACCCGAGCGTCGGCGGCGGTATCGCGCTCGTGCACGTGATGAATTACTACGACACGTACAACAAGGCGTTCGGCGTGAAGGATGCCGACATCAAGGCCGTGTTGACCTTCTACGGCGCGACGACGTTCTACGCCCTCAACGACGCGATGTGGTCGAAGTACAAGCTCGGCGAGTTCCTCGACACAACTGATCCCACGACGGGCAAACCCGCGACAGCCAACCCGTGGCGAAGCGCGCCGGTAATTCTCGGGCTCACCCTGCCGGCCGCGAGCATCGAATCGCTCTCCAAGCGCGGCGCGACTCTCATTCTCTGCAACAACGCGCTCGGCATCTTCGCCGGTCTACTCGCCCAGAAGCGCGGCCTCGAGACCAAAGCGGTCTACGAGGATCTGAAGTCGAACATTCTCCCGGGCATCGATCTCATCCCGGGGATGGTCGTCGCTGTCGAACAAGCCCAGCGCGCCGGCCTAACCTACCACCGCCAGTAGTGCCAACCCCCCGCGTTAGGGGTCAGACTCCATTCTTCGAATGGAGTCTGACCCCTAACGCAGTGGAATTGGTACGCTACGGGATGTAGGCGATGCAATCGATTTCGACCCGCAGCCCGGCGCCGGGGAGGGCGGCGGCCTGGATCGTCGTGCGGGCCGGCCGATGGTCGCCAAACATTCGCGAGTAGACGCCGTTCATCTCGTCGAACTCACTCATATCGACGAGGAAGACGCCACAGCGCAGCACATGATTCAAGTCGGAGCCGGCGGCGCGAAGAATCGTCTGGACATTCTTCAAGCATTGCTCCGTCTGCGCGGCGGCGCTGGAACCCGCGAGCTTTCCGGTCGCGGGATCGGTGGCGCCCTGCCCCGAGACGAAGACGAGCCGCTCGAATCCCATCCCCGGCGAGTACGGTCCGACGGGCTTGGGAAGATTGGGATCGTGGATTGGTCGATGTGTCGGCATGAGCGAGTTGAGGTAGGTTACGTGCGGTAAACCTATCGGGGGCCGGCATGGTGGAGGCGGCAGCGTCGGTGCTCAGCGGCTGGGAAAGCTTCTACGTCATCGTCGGCTCGTCGGGCGCGGCGCTGATCGGGTTGCAGTTCGTGGTCGTCGTGCTGATCGCCGACGTGCGAGTTGACGAAGGGTCCGGCGAAGGGATCGCGGCGTTTGGCACACCGACGGTAGTGCATTTCGGCTCGGCGCTCGCCGTGTCGGCCTTCATGAGCGCGCCGTGGGACGGACTTACCGGCGTGCGAGCGGTGCTGGCGCTCGTCGCTCTTGCCGGCACCGGATTCGTCATTCGCGCCTTGATACGAGCACGACGTCAGCAGGCCTACAAGCCAGTCCTCGAAGACTGGATCTGGCACACCCTGCTGCCGCTCACGGCCTATCTGATGATTCTCACCGCGACGCTCTTGGCCGGCATACACACGCGTGGCGCTTTCTTCGCGGTTGCCAGCGCGGCGCTGGGACTTCTCTTCATCGGCATTCACAACGCGTGGGACACAGTCGTCTGGATCGTCGTCAACAGCAAGCCCGAGCTGCGCGATGGCAAGTGATCACATGAGCGCCTGCTCGCAGGCGCGCGCCGCCGCCAGCAGCGCGGCGGTTTGATCGCGACGGCCGACGAGCTGGAGTCCAACCGGCAATCCGCTCGTCGGGACCGGCAATGAGATCGCCGGGTGGCCGGTAATGTTGAACGGCTGGGTGAGACGAAGCATCGCCGAGCGCACCGGAATCTCCTGACCTTCGCTCATCGTCACGTCCCGTGCGCCGAGTGTTGGCGCGACGATCGCAAGCGTCGGCAGCACGAGCGCGTCGCAGCCGTCGAGCGCGGCATCGACGGCTCGACGCAACCGCTCGCGCGCCTCTCGCGCCGCGACGTAATCGACGGCCAGCACTTTCTCGCCAATCGCGAGGCGCGCGCGAACACCCGGCGAATACTCGGCGGCGCGCGTTTGCAGAAACTGCGCGTGCCAGTGCGCGGCCTCGGCGAGCGAGATCGCGACGTACGTGCCGGTTATGGATTCGGTTCCGGAAATCGTTCGATCGCTAATCGCCATGCCGCATCGAACGAGACGTTCGATCGCGCCGTCGAACGCGGTTCGGACATCGCTGTCGAGCAGATCCTTGAAGTAGCCGCCGAGTACTCCGAGCGTCACCGACCCCGGCGTCGGCGTTTCGATTGGTTTGGGACGTTGACCTGTAAGGACGGCCCAGAGCATCGCCGCGTCCTCGACAGATCGCGCGAGTGGGCCGACGTGATCGAATGTGAACGACAACGGGACGGTCCCTTCCGTCGGAATCTCACCCAGCGACGCCTTGAGCCCGACAACACCGCACGCCGCCGCGGGAATCCGGATCGAGCCGCCGGTGTCCGAACCGACGGACGCTTCCCCCATACCGCACGCGACGGCCGCCGCCGATCCGCCGCTCGATCCACCGGCGGAGCGCGAGACGTCGTGCGGATTGTGGACCGCGCCGAACGCCGATTCGTCGCTCGTCGTGCCAAGCGCGAACTCGTGGAGGTTCGTTTTTCCAATCAGGACCGCGCCTGCTTCGCGCAGCCGCCGCACCACCGGGGCATCGCTCGCCGCGACGTAGCCCGCGCGAACGCGAGACGCCGCGGTCGTCGGTTGGCCGGCGATGTCGATCAGGTCCTTGATCGAGATCGGCATGCCGTGCACGGGCCCGCGATCCACACCGCGGCGGCGCTCGTCGTCGACCGTTCGCGCCGCGACCCGCGCACCAGCCTCGTCCACGAGGATGAATGCATTGGTACGGGTCTGGTGCTCGGCAATGGCCGCCAGCGCGGCGTCCAGCCGCTCGTTGGCGGTTTGATGTGCGGCGGAATTCATGCTACCATCATAACATGACCGTCTCGTCGCGCCGGGTTGTGGCCGGACTGATTCGATTCGGATTGGTATTGCTCGCGATCGTCTTCGTGAGCGGCTACTTCCTTCACAAACGCCCGACGCGCAGCAAGCACACGATGCGCATCGAGACGGAAGTTCCGCCGCCGAGCGCGCTCGCGCCGGGTGATGTCCGGATCTACAACCGCGATAGCTCCGTCGATCTCATTCTTGCGGGGAACAGTATCCTCGCCGGCCTCTCGCCGAAGACGATCGCCAAGGTGAAGGACGCCGTGAATGCGAAAACCTCCGGCGAAACGACGGGCTTGGGCGGCAGCATCGCGCAGATCGTGAAGTCGTCTGTCGCCAGCGCGATCGGCACGCATGCGTCGTATCCGCTGAACGAGATCCGCGACATACGATACGAAGACAACACGATCGTCTTCGAGTGGAAGAACGGCGACGAGCACCAGTTGTTCAACAACACCAAGGTCGACGGCGAAAGGGTCTCGCGAACGTTCGCGCAGGAAGACGCCGAGCGGTTCATCGCGGCGGTCAAAGACCGCATGGCCCACCCCGTCCCAAACGTCCCACCGCCACCGGCGGCGCCGAAGCCGCCCGAGTAGGCGGCGCTTCGAGGCGTTTCTCACAACGCCCGCAGATCAGCGATCGACGTACAGCCAAATAACCCGAGCGTGAGATCCAACTCGGCGAGGATGTTGGTGAGGACGTCGTGCACGCCCGCTTCGCCGGCGATCGCCAGCCCGTACGCATATGGTCGACCGACACAGACCGCGGTCGCGCCGAGTGAAAGAGCGACGGCGACGTCGGCGCCGGTGCGAATGCCGCTGTCGAAAAGGACCGGTACCCGGTCCTCGACCGCGTGCACGATCGACGGCAGCGCGTCGAGCGAGGCCATGGAGCGATCGATCTGGCGGCCGCCGTGATTGGAGACGATCACGCCGTTCATGCCGGCGTCGATCGCCAGGCAGGCGTCCTCGTCGCGCAGGATTCCTTTCAGCAGAATCGGCAGCGTCGTCATGCGGCGGAGGGTCGCGAGATCATTCCAGTCGAGTGACGGCCGCGAGTAGGTGGCGATGAATCGCTGGATCGCGCGTCGCGACTCGCCGCTGCGAAGCGCGGCGATTGTGCTTCCCGGATAGCGCCGTGCTCCTCCAATCAGAGCCATGATGCTCGCGAAGGTGACCGACGCTCGCGGAGCATTCACCATGTCCGGCAACGGCTCGTTCAACGCGGCGCGGAATACCGGGTCGCTCGTGTACTGCGCGATCCCCTTTCCCTCGAGAAAGGGCAGCGAGCCGAGGTCGAGATCGCGCGGACGCCAGCCGAGCACCGTCGTGTCGAGCGTCAGAACGATCGCGTCGCAGCCGCACGCTTCGGCGCGATGGACGAAGCTCTCGACGAGCGCGTCCGACTTACTCCAGTACAACTGGAACCAGCGCGGCGATTCGCCCATCGCGGCGGCGCACTGCTCCATCGCGACCGACGCTTGGTTCGAGAAGATCATCGGCACGCCGAGCGAAGCGGCGGCGCGCGCCACGGCGAGATCGGCTTCCGGGTGTGCCATCTCGAGCACGCCGATCGGGGCGGTGAGGAGGGGCGCGGGCAGTCTGCGTCCGAATAGTGTTACCGACAGGTCGCGCGACTCGGCATTTCGGAGGACGCGGGGCGTGAGCTTGTGGCGCTCGAACGCGGCGCGGTTGGCGGCCATCGTCGCTTCCGTTCCCGCGCCTCCGGCGATGTACGCAAAGGCTTGCCGGGACAGTACTTCTCGCGCCCTCGCCTCGAGGGCCGCAGCGTCGACCGGAACGCGCGGCAGTCTTCCGGCCAAGCCGCGGAGATAGATGGCGGCCTGTCGAAGCCGCCCAACGTCCCGGTGGTTCACGCGCGGGAAAGTACCGCGCGCTGGCGCATACGCTAGCGGCGGGAAAAATGCGTTCACTCGCAGCGTCTTGCGTCCACGCAGCTGAGCCTGCCAAATCTGGTCACCGTTTACCGGAGAACTACGATGCTACGCACATCCGCATTCGGAGTACTCGCTATCCTCGCCATCACCGTTGTCGCCTGCGACTCGGCCAACCTGTCGAGTCCACGCGCGCCCGGCGGGCCCTCGTTCGCGAAGGGAGATGGAGGTCCGAGTTGCTCCATCACGCTGCCCGCGCCACAAGTCCGCCCACTCCCGGCCGTCCGCGAAGTGGCCCGCGAACTGAACGAGGCGTTCCACAAGTCGTCGACGACGCTCAGCTGCGGCGCCATCAACAGCGTCGATCAGCGATACAACAAGCTGGTGTCGTTCCTGGATCGCTCATTCGAGGATCAAAACCTCGACGCGGCTTGCGGCATTGCAACCGGGTTGTCTAACGACCTCGAGGAGTGGGCAACTCAAGGTCTCTTCAATCCGATCGTGACGCATCCTCCCGAGGCGAGCAACAACGTTGTCGCGAACATGCAGTTCATCACATCGATGTTCTGCGAAAACGCGGGTCGCTAGCTACTGCCCCTTCTCCCCCCCGTGGTAGCTTTTTGAATCCCTGACCGGCAGGCCCAATGACACGCTTCGCGAACATCCTGCAGACCATCGGCAACACGCCTGTCGTCAAGATCAATCGGCTCGCGCCCGACGGCATTGATCTCTACGTCAAAGTCGAAGCGTTCAATCCACTCGGCTCGGTCAAGGACCGCCTCGCCCTCGGCGTGATCGAGGACGCCGAGCGCCGCGGAGTGCTCAAGCCCGGTCAGACCGTGATCGAGGCGACGAGTGGCAACACGGGCATCGGTCTCGCCATGGTCTGCGCGGCGAAGGGGTATCCGCTCGTCGTGACGATGGCCGAATCCTTCAGCGTCGAGCGACGACGTCTGATGCGCTTTCTTGGCGCGAAGGTCGTGATCACACCGGCGCCCGCCGGTGGGACAGGAATGGTCGACAAAGCCGTCGAGCTGGCAAAGACGCATGGCTGGTTTCTCACGCGTCAGTTCGAGAACGAAGCGAACGCCGCGATCCACATGCACACGACGGCGCAAGAAATCCTGCGCGACTTCGCGGGGCAGCGTCTCGACTACTGGGTGACGGGCTTCGGAACCGGAGGAACGCTCAAGGGCGTCGGCACCGTGCTACGCAAGGAACGGCCTGAGACCAAGATCGTTCTCTGTGAGCCCGCCGACGCGGCGATGATCACGAGTGGCACGAAGCAGGAACGCCACGACGACGGCTCGCCGGCGTCGCGGCATCCCTCGTGGAAGCCGCATCCGATTCAAGGTTGGAGCCCGGACTTCATCCCCAAGCTTACTGGCGACGCGATCGACGCGAAGCTGGTGGATCGCGTGATCACCGTGGCCGCGCCCGACGCGATGCGCTCGAGCCGCCAACTGGCGCAGAAGGAAGGAATTCTCGTCGGTACTTCGGCCGGTGCGACGTTTACTGCCGCGCTCGCGGTGGCGAACGAGGCGCCAAAAGGCTCGACGATCCTCGCGATGCTGCCCGACACCGGCGAGCGCTATCTCAGTACGCCGCTCTTCGGCGACGTGTCGCCGGACATGTCGGAGGACGAGCGCGAGATCCTGCGCTCGACTCCGACGTTCGCCGACTCGCCGCTGGCCGGAGCGGCGGCACCCCGCTAGTCCCCGGCGGCCGCCGCGGCTCTGTCGGCGCGGCGGCGAAAACCGCGTGCGATCATGGCCAGCACGAATCCGAACATCGACATCACCCTGACGTTAGCCATGGGTGGCACCCACCCGAGTTTTCCGCAGATCGCCCAGGCGAGAATGAAGAGGGCGAGAACGAGCGCTGCGTTGCCGATACGACGTGCGGTTGTGGCGTCCATAGTGTGACTGCTTGCAAAGAGGGTGAGAGAACCTAGCTCACCCCGCAGCCGACGGCTACAATCCGCGCGTGGACCGACGCCATTTCCTCAGGACCACCAGCCTCGCCACCGCCAGCCTTGCCGTCGGCGGTTGCGCTCCGGTTTTCGGGCGGACGAATCCGTCGCCGAGGCGGCGCGTCAGCCTCGTTCCCGTGAACGTCTCGCGCGACCGGATCATTCGTACGACCGTTGGGTTGCGGCCACATCGCGACTCCGGCTTCGTCGTCCGCGCCGACAAGCTCGATGAGAAGTTACTCATTCATAACTACGGCCACGGCGGCGCCGGGTATTCGCTGTCGTGGGGCACGGCGTTCCTCGCCACCGAGTGCGCATTGGCGGCCACCGAACGACGCGCGGCCGTCGTCGGCTGTGGGATTGTCGGCCTCACGACCGCGCGCCAACTGCAACGGCACGGCTTCGACGTCACCATCTACGCGATGGCGCTCCCTCCGGACACGACCTCCAACATGGCGTGGGCCGCGTTCACGCCCGTCTCCGGACTGATCGCCAACGATCGCCGAACGCCGCAATGGGACGATCAGTTCCGCCGCGCCGCGGTCATCGCCTATCGCGAGCACCAGCTCCTCGTCGGCACCGGCCACGGCGTTTCGTGGATCGACGAATACTCGCCGATCAACTCGAGCACGAGTGGCGGCGGCGCCGTGCTCGGCGCTGGAGAGGTCAGCGGACCGCCGCTGATTCCCGATTCGATCGGCATGGGCCGAACGACGCTCGGCCCCGGCGAGCATCCGTTCGCCACGCCGTACGCGTCCGTTCTCCCGGTTCTCCGCTTCGAGCCATCGATCTATCTGGAAGCGCTGATGCGAGACGTCATCGCCTTCGGCGGTCGCATCGTCGTTCGCAAATTCGACACGCCGCGCGATCTCGCCGCGCTCGCCGAGCCCGTGGTCGTCAACTGCACGGGCCTCGGCTCGGCCACGCTGTTCGACGACCGCGAGCTGATTCCGGTCAAGGGCCAGCTCGTCGTGCTTGTCCCGCAGTCCGAAGTGACTTACACCGCGGCCGGCATGATGCCGCGCAACGACGGCATCGTCCTCGGCCACGTGAGCCAGCGCGGCAACTCATCGCTCGAGATCGACGAGGCCGCGCGCGACCGGGTCCTCAACAACGCGATCGCGTTTTTCGGCGCGATGAAGCGGAATTTCGCCTAGGCGAGATTGATCTTCGCGAGCAGCGCTTGGAAGCGGGGATGCGACCGTAGGGGCGCGAATAGAAACGATCCCTTGATCCCGTAGACGGACCCCGCGCGCTCGGCGTAGGCGCGCTCGAGCAGATCGATCGCCCGATCCGCGTCCCCGAGCCCGGTGTAGACGTACGCGAGGTGGTATGGTGAGACGTAGCGTTGCGTCGCTTTCTCTTCCAAAACACGCAATGCCTCGCGCGCGCGAGTCGTGTCGCCGGTGATAGCGTACGCCTGGCCGAGCTGTGCCAGGTACATTGTGCTGTCCGGGTTGGCCGCAACCGCGCGCTCGAGACTCGCCAGACCTTCGTCGATGCGTCCGAGCTTGATCAGTGCCCAACCGAGCGTCGAGTTCGATCGTCCATGCTGCGGATCGAACGAAACGGCGTGCTTCGCCGACTCGAGCGCTTCTTCGTATCGACCGGCACGAACCAATGTCGACGCGACGTCGCTCCGGTGCATCAGCGGATCCAGCTCCTCGGCGCGTTTCACGAGCGCGAGCGCCTCATCCCAGCGCTCCATCGAGCCGCAAAGCCAGCCGTAGTGGTCGTAAATATCCGCCGACCCCGGACTCAGCTCGAGAGCCAGCTTGAACTCAGATTCAGCCCGCACCCAATCAAAGTCGTGGGTGAAACTGAGGAGCCCGAGCATGGAATGGGCTTCACCGAGCTCGGGGTCGATCCTCAGGGCCGTCTCGACAGCCTCGCGAGCGCGGCGGTGCGCCTCCTCGGGGCGGATCTCGTTCACGTCCTGCCCCACCGCCATCTCGGCGTAGGCCATCCCGATGCCGACGTACGCCAACGCGTATTCAGGATCTACCGAGATCGCCTGATTGAAGTAGGAGAGCCCTTTCTTGATGCCGTCGTTCGTGTACCGTCCGTACCAGAACCGCCCCTGCAGGTAGGCCTGGTAGGCCTGCAAGCTGTCCGTGGGCTCGCGGTGAATTCGGCGCCGCTCGGCCGGCGACAGCTCGGCTTCGAGCGCCGCCGCAATCTCGAGCGCGACGTCGGTCTGGATCGCGAAAATGTCGGTGAGGTTGCGGTCGTAGGTCTCCGACCAGAGCGGCTGGTCGTCGGCGACGTCGACGAGTTGCGCGACGATGCGCACCTGGTTGCCGGCGCGGCGCACGCTGCCATCCAACAGCGTTCCGACGCCCAGCGTCGCCGCGATTTCCTGTAGTGACGGCTCGCGACGCTTGTAGCGCATCACCGACGCCCGCGAGATCACCTTCAACGACCGAATCTTCGACAGCTGCGCGATCACGTCCTCGGTTATTCCATCGGCGAAGAATTCGTTCTCGCTGTCGGAGCTCAGGTTGAGAAACGGCAATACGGCGACCGACGGCGTGGGCGCCTCGCGTTCGAGGTGGCGCGCGAGCGCTTCGGCAAACGCGCCGCAGGTCTGGTAGCGATCGGCGGGATTCCGCGCCAGCGCCTTGCGGATGGCGAGCTCGATCCGCTCCGGAACATTCGGCCGATAGCGGCGGATCAACGGCGCGGTATCCGTGAACCGCCTGGCGATCACCGCTTGCGCATTGGGGCCGGTGAACGGCGGCGCACCGGTCAGCATCTCGAACAACACGCAGGCGAGACTGTACACGTCACTCCGCGCATCGAGATCCACGTCACCCGATGCCTGCTCGGGACTCATGTAGTGGGGCGTGCCGAGGGTATGCCCGACGATGGTGAGCCGATCGTCGAGCGACGAGCTGCGCGTCAGCGCGATCCCGAAGTCGGTGACCATCGGGATGCCTTCGTGGAGGAGAATGTTCTCCGGTTTGATGTCGCGGTGCACGAGCTGGCGTGCGTGCGCGTAGTCGAGCGCCGAAGCCGTTTGGCGAGTGATCTCCACCGCGTCGTCCACCGAGAGCTGCTTCTCACGCTCGATCTTCTGCCGGAGGGATTCCCCCTGGATGTACGGCATGACGTAAAACAGACTGCCGTCGGTCTCGCCGGAGTCGTACAGCGACACGATGTGTGGATGACTCAGGTGCGCGGCGACCTCGATCTCGCGCGAGAAACGGCCCGGCCCGATCGCCGCGACGAGCTCGGGGTGCAGAATCTTGATCGCCACGGTGCGGTCGTAGCGGCGGTCGTTCGCCAAATAGACGGTCGCCATGCCGCCGCGCGCGATCTCTCGTTCGATGACGTAACGATCCGCTAAAACTCTGCTCATCCGACTTCCGGCCTCGGTGTTCGGAGCCTAATTTCTTCGCGCCTTCAACCCGTCGATTCTCAGAGTGATGTTACGTCATCGAATCATCGGGCGCACCCCGATTCTTGCGGCGAGCGCCCTTGTTCTTGCCTGCTCCACCAGCATCGATCAGCCGACGAATCCGCGCCTCGGCCCGAAAGGGCCCAGCCAAGACGTGACTCCAGGGGCGCCGCAGTTGGTGATTGTAGAGGTGATGGCCGATCCTAGTAAGGTCGCGGACGCCGCCGGCGAGTACATCAAGCTCTACAACCCCGGGCCGGTGGACGTGAACCTCCAGAACTACAAGGTTCTGTCGGCCTCCGGGACGACCGTGTACACCGGGAGCACGACGGTGGAATCGCACACGATCGTCTCTTCGGTACCCCTGCCGGTCGGCGCCTGTGTGGTGCTCGGCAACAATATCGCCTCGGGATCGAATGGCGGTATCACGACCGAAGCCTACTCGTACGGCACGTCGATCACCCTCGGCAACAACAACACCGACTGGGTCGAGATCAAGACCGCGACCGGCGTGCTCCTCGACTCGGTCGCTTACTCGGCGAGCACGGTCAACCTCGGTGTGAGCCCGGCGACGCGCACGATCACGTCGTCGTTCACTCCGCAGACGGGCATCGCCCGGCTCGTCGTCGACCCCAGTATCGACCACACCGTGATGGCCGGCGCGAACTGGGTCAGCGCGACCACGACCTTCGGTCTGGGCGACAAGGGAACCCCGAACGACTGCCAGTACACTTGGCGGTCAGGCGGTTCGACCGCTGGGCCATTGGACCACGTCGTCATTTCGGGTGGCACGACGGTGACCGCCGGGGCGACGTTGGCACTCACCGCAACGCCGCAGGACGCCGCGAACAAGCCGATCGCGACCGCTACCGTGACGTGGTCGTCGGACAACACCGCCGTCGCGACGGTCGACAACTCTGGTGTGGTCACCGGCGTCGCGGCAAACGCGCAGTCTGTGAAGATCACCGCGACCGCGAGCGACAATGGGATTACGAAGAGCGCGTCGCAGCAAGTGACCGTGACGACTCCGGAGATTCATTGGATCGACGTCAGCTCTTCGTCGTCGAGTTTCCCGCCCGGCTTCCAGACGCAGCTCTTCGCTACGGCGCGCGTCGCCTCGGGCGGTACGATCGTCAACGCCAATTTCACTTTCGAAGCGCTCGATCCGACGATCGCGACCGTCGCGCTCGTACAAAACACGGGGATCATCACCGGTGTCTCGGCGTCAGCCACAAAGCCGCGCATCAAGATCACAGCGGTGCCGGTCGGCGGCGGAACGCCCTACGAGTTCACAACCAGTCCGGTCACGATCGAAACGCCGGTCGTCTCTCCGCCGACGACGTACGCGAACAACATCGAGTTCGGCTTTCCGAGCGCGGCGACGCCGCTCAATCTCAACGACCTGCTCATCGCTCGTCCGCAATACACGCTCTCGTACAACGCTTCGCGCGGTACGCCGAATTGGGTGTCCTACGAGCTCGACTCACGCCAGATCGTAAGTGGACAGGACCGCTGCAACTGCTTCACCGCCGACCCGCTCCTCCCCGTGAACAAGCAGATCCTGACGTCGGATTACACCAACGGCGGCTTCGATCGCGGGCACATGACTCGCTCGGCGGATCGCACAACGGCAAACGTCGACAACGCATCCACCTTCTATCTCACCAACATCGTTCCGCAGCAGGCCGATCTGAATCAGGGCGTCTGGGCGCAATTCGAGAACGCGCTCGCCGACTCGGCGACCAAAGGCGGCCGCGCCGTCTACGTCATCACCGGGCCGATCTACACGCCGTCGCATCCGCTGACGTTCCTGAAGAACGAAGGCAAAGTCGCCGTCCCGGATTCGACGTGGAAGATCGCGCTCATCGGACCGCGCAATGGCGTCCCGTTCACCCTCGGGTCCGTTCAGAGCTGGGACGATCTCGCCGGACTCACCGTGCTTGCCGTCAACATGCCGAACGTCGCCGGCGTGCGAAGTGTTCCGTGGCAGACGTACCTGACGACGGTCGATCACATCGAGCTTTCGACGGGGCTGGACGTGCTGTCGCTGCTACCCCTCGCCTTCCAAACTGCGGTCGAGGCGGGAGACCATCCGCCTACTGCAAGCTTCACGTTGAACGGCGCGCAAACCGAAGGCAGCTCGCTCGGGCTCGACGCATCGGCGAGCTCGGATCCGGATATCGGACACCCCGAGATCGGCCGAGCCGAGGCACTCAGCTACACATGGAATTTTGGGGACGGCACGAACGCCTCCGGCAAGACCACAACGAAGACGTACGCGAACAACGGGACCTTCACGATGACGCTGACCGTGACTGACGTCTTCGGCTGGCAGAAGACGAGCTCGCGCCTCGTCACGATCGGCAACGTCGCCCCGCAAATCGCCCCGTTCAACGGCGCGACGATCCTCCAGGGCGAGACCTACACCTCCGGCGGCAGCTTCACCGATCCCGGCGCCGACGCGTGGATCGCCTCGGTCAACTACGGTGACGGCACCGGCAACCAACCACTCGCGTTGACGGGCAAGACGTTCTCGCTCTCACACACGTTCGCCGCCGCCGGCACCTTCACAGTAGCCGTAACGGTCACCGACGGGGATGCGCTCGCAACGCGCGGCGCGACGGTCGTCGTTGAATCGGCGTCACAGGGTATCGGCCATCTCGACGAGAGCATCCAGGGGCTCGGTGACGCGCTGAACGGCGGCCAGGTGAACTCGCTCCGATCGAAGCTCAAGAACGCGTCGTCGCAACTCGACAAGGGAAATTCCGGAGCGGCCGCCAACACGCTCGACGCGTTCGCGAACGAGATTCAGGCCACGATCAACTCCGGCCGACTGAGCGACGCGGACGGCTCGGCAATTCTTGCCTACGTTCGACGTGTGATTGGGAGCATCAAGGCCGGCTGAGCGCCGGCAGACGCAAAAACTGACGGGAGTTCGCGCCGGACTGCGCAATGCATGTCGGGGTTTTTCGGGGAAAAGCCTATGTCTGCTATAAGGCTCAACCCTTGTTCGGAGTCCACGGCGACGAATGCCTGCAGCTCGACATGTCTGTCTTCCTCTGGTTGTCGCGCTGCTGGCTCACGCCCGAATGGACGCGTGGGCGCAGACCGCGTCCTGCCAGGACAACCCCGGTCACACCATCACGACGTGCCGCATCGATAAGCCGATCGTCACGCAGCGCGCCTTTCAGTATCGCGGCATTCGATTCCGGCCCGGTGACGTGGTCACCATCGAGGCGGGCGGTTGCGTCGCGACGGCGAACGCCGCCGACAGTTGGTACCGATACGTCGATCCGACCGGCCGGAATGCGAATCGTTTTTTTCACGGATTGATAGGCATTCCCGGCCACCCCCCGGGCGGTGGTTTGGTTCGCATCCAAACCCTTGTGGGGCGCCCTCTCACCATCCCAACGCCCCTACCGCCCGGCAACTCTTTCCTCTCGCTCGGCTACGAGGACAGCGACTACCGCGACAACGGCTACTCCAACCACAACAACGGACCGGGCGATCAGTGCCGCCTCGATCGCGACGGCGGCCCGGCGTGGGTGTCGCTCACGATCAGGCATGGCGAAGAACAGCCGCTCGACCGCGCGCCGCTCGATCTCGTGGCGACGGAACTCGACGCGAACGGCGCCTTGATCAACCCACGCTTCGCCTGGGAAACGCGACATGATGATCATCCCAACGCGTCGGTGCTCTGTGCCGGATTTCCCTACCAATCGCGTTCCGACGAGTCGCGAGGCGTCTTTCTCGGCAATCCGCCATGCACCACTGACCTGACAGGCGTCGATGTGGCCTCAGGCTTCAACGCGGTCCTTTGCCGGGCAAGCGGGCCGCCGGACAAGCTTCACGGTCATGTGAACTGGAATCCAGCCACCGTCACCGGACGCGTCACGTGGTCCGGCCACAGCGATTGGATTCAGAAGGGTGACGACGACTACAGCTTTCGCCTCTTTCCCGCCAACGGGGGAATGCTGACGTCCAGTTATTCAAGCGCGATCGACGTCGAGTTCGACGCGGACGAGACGATCGACCACTTCGGCTCGGAGTGGTGGCGGAGCTTTCACGACGCCGTCGAACGGGAGGATGGTACCGTCGCCGAGAATGGCGCCGCTTCGCAGATGGTCGACGATCATGAAGCGGTCGTCATCGGACTCGCCGGCATCTCGGCCGAGCACGAATCCTCATCACAGCTTCATCCGGTGTACGCGATGGCGCTGCATCTCTCCGGCGACGCCGCGAACGACCGATGGGCCTTTTTCGCACGGAACTGGGGCAACCAGGGTTTCTGCAGCCGGAATCAACATTACTGGGATATCTCGCCGCTTTCCGTCTTCATCCCCGGGCCCGACGGGGCAACGGACTTTGCGCTCGTCGACCAGGAGGTGAAGGCCAATCGGGATTTTGGAATTCGCGCCAGCTTCGTGAATGGCGGCGTTCTCCTCAGCTTCGACCTCGGAGCTCCCGAATCGCGCGCCATCGCCGACGGACTCGTGCGAATTCGGTGGACGGTCCCGCCCATGCCGCGCGGTGCCGCGGTCGCGATGGGTCGTCGCGCCTCATCGACCTTCGGTCCATCTATCCGCGCGAGGCTGGCGACGAGTCACGTCAGCGCCGGCCGCGCCGAAGATCTCACGCTCACGGCTGGGCTCAGCGCGGATCGCGTCGCTCAAATCCGCCGACAACTCACGCCGCCGCCGGCAGTTCGAAACTCCCGCTCGATACGGATCGCTCGCGCCCCCGCGACCGCGCCTCCTCCTCGCACACGCGCTCCGATTCGCGCGGTGCTCGACTCGGCCAAGCTCGAGAAGGAGAATCGTCGGGCGAACGCCGTCTGCGCCGCGCAGCGCGCCAATCTTCCGAGCCTCACCGCCGCGTGCGCCGAAGCTCGCCGCTGAGCTTCCGCTAGCGGAGATCCGCAAAGCTACGGAAGCGTGCGGCCTCCGCCGGGCGTCCACGAGCGGTCTCCAGCTCGGCGAGCCAGCGGAAGACTTCACGCGCGTCCGACTGTTCGCGACCGCTGTGCCGCTCGATGATGCCGAGCGACCGCTGGAGGATGGAATCGGCCGCGATCAGATCGCCGGTCCGGGTTCTCAGCCGCCCCAGTACCGCTTCGCTGCGCGCCGTGACGGGGTGATCTGGTCCGAACGCGCGACGCTCAATACGCAGGGCATCGTCCACGAACGGCTGGGCCGCGGCGTATTCCCCGCGATCGATCATGATTCTCGCGAGGTCGATGTCGGCACTCGCGACGGCGGCATGATCGTCGCCACGAATTCTTCGCATCATTGGAACGACGGAGCGCATCAAGGGCTCCGCGAGGTCGAGGCGGCCCGCGCGCGCATAGTTGTTCGCCATCTGCTGGATCGAGCTCACGGCGAGCGGATGATCCGGACCGTACGCTTTCTGCGTGATGGCAAAGCTCTGCCGCGCAAGCGGAAGGGCGCTCGTCGTGTCGCCTCGCGACAACCGCAGGTCGGCGATGTCATTGAGCGTCGCCGCGACGAGCGCGTGCGCTTCGCCCAAAGACTTCCGCCGAATCGCCAGGGCCCGTTGGAATAGGGAATCCGCTTCGTCGAGGCGGCGCGCATCATTCTGGAGAACGTATCCCACGTGCATGATCGATTGCGCGACTTCCGGATCTTCGGCGCCGAGGCTCGTCGCGAAGCCGTCCCACGCACGGCGATACTCGCGTTCCGCGCGCTCGAATTGCCCTTCTCGCTGCAGAATCGATCCAAGCATGAGGTGGGCGTGGGCGGTCGCGGAGTCGTTCTCACCCAGGGCGCTCTCGCTGATCGACAACGCCCGCCGGCTCGAGCGTTCCGCGGTGCGCAAGTCGCCGAGAAACACGGTGACGCCCGCCGACTGCAGCAAGGTCGCCGCGACGAGCCGATCGCGAGGGCCGACCACTGATTCCTGAAGCGCGACCGCTCGGCGAACCGCGGAATCGGCGTCGAGAAAACGCCCCTCGCCGACGAGGGCACGCGCGATTTGCTGGTATGTGCCGGCGATTTCCAAGCTCGATCCGCCACGCGTCCTGAGCTCCAGGGCACGATTGAGCATTCGTGTTTCCGACGGATACTCGCCCAGGCTGTGGTACAATCGGGCCGTGACCTCGAGCATGCCCGCCTGAACCTGCGGCTCCGCGCGGAGCGACGCGGCCCGCTCCGCCGCTCGCCGCACCAGCTCCGAGGCCGTGATCTTGCCGCCGCCCGATTCGGCCGGGTCGGATGCATCGAACAGGTTTACGAGAAAACTCGAAATCGCCGTCGCCTCGCGCGAAGCGGTGGCGGCCCGATCGCGCTCGGCGGCCGCGCGTCGCGCCAACGAGATCGAGACGACGAGACCGCTCAGCACCGCCAACACGACCGAGACCGTCGCGATGGTCTCGACCCGGTGCCGACGGATGAAGCGCCGCATGCGGTATGACGTCGTGTTGTGACGCGCCTCGACGGGATCTCCGATGAGAGCGGCTCGCAGATCGCGCTCCAAGGCGTCGACTGAGTCGAAGCGCTCATCGGGCTCTTTGCGCAGCGCTTTCAGCACGATCGCGTCGAGATCACCTCGCAGCGCCTTGGCGCGGTCAGGCAGTCCCTTTCGTGAAACAGACTCCGACGGAAGCTCGGGCTGGTCGTTCAGGATCGCCCGCTCGAAGGCGGGCAACGTCACGCAGTACCCGGCGAACGGCGGCTCACCGGTCACCAATTCGTAGAGCACCGCGCCCAGCTGGTAGACGTCGGTGAGTGTCGTCGAGGGCGCGCCGCGAATCTGCTCCGGAGCGGCGTACTCGGGCGTCATCCAGCGTCGCGTCGCGCGCGACACCGGGCCCAGCCCGCCGGGAGGCAGCGGATACTTGGCGAGCCCAAAATCGAGCAGCTTCACGACGCCGTCGCGGTCCACGAGGATGTTCGACGGCTTGAGGTCGCGATGTACGACGAGATTGCGATGCGCGTGTTGCGTCGCTTCGCACACCGTCAGGAAGAGCCGAACGCGTTCCTCGACGCTCGCCTGTCGCTCATTCAAATACTCGTCGATCGGCTTGCCGTCCACGTACTCGAGCACGAAGTACGGCAGACCGTCGTCCGTCGCGCCGCCGTCGAGGAGACGGGCGATGTTCGCGTGCGCCAGGGAAGCGAGGATCTGTCGTTCGGCGCGAAAGCGCGCGTGGTCGACGTCGGTGTCCAGGCCCGGTCGCAACAGCTTGAGCGCGACCCGGTGGACGAAACCGCCATCCGCGCGCTCCGCCAGGAACACGCGCGCCATTCCGCCGCGGCCGATCTCGCGCACGAGTCGGTACGCGCCAATCCGCCGACCCTCGACACGCTGCCCGGACGCCCGACGGCGCGCTTTGGTTTCTTGAATCGCCGCCGCCGCCGCGGCGGCGGGCGGCTCGTCCAGGAAGCCGGCGGCCTTGTCGCTCTGGCGAAGAAGGGCCTCGACCTCGGCCCGCAATTCTACATCGTCGCCGCAGAATTCGGAGAGGACTCGATCCCAGTCGCTTGGCGCGCGCGCCAACGCGACGTCGAGAATGTCCTCGATCCGCCGCCAGCGGTCCGCGCCGATCTCCGACCTCACCGTCGCCTCGTCACGCGACGTCCTCGAGCTCGCGCAGCAAAAAAAGCCTCGCCTTGAACCAGTCCCGCTCCACCGTCCGCACCGAAACGCCTAACAGATCGGCGATTTCCTCATGGGGCAGGCCCGCGAAGAACCGAAGCTCGACGATCTGACGCAGCCGCGGATTCAATCGGTCGAGGCGAGACAAGGCTTCATCGATGCCCAAGATCTGATCGAGCTCCATGTCCAACGCGCCGCCGGCATCAGCGACCGAAACGCTCACCTTATCGCCGCGCCGCTTGAGGGCGAAGTGTCGCCGGGCGAAGGCCACCAGCACTTGGCGCATCGCTCGCGACGCCGAACCGAAAAAGTGCGCGCGATCATTCCACGACACGCCGTCGCGATGGCTGAGACGGAGGAATGTCTCGTGAACGAGCTCCGTCGTGCAGATCGTCGCTCGTCCGCGCACCATACGCAGATGCCGGCGAGCCATCCGCTTGAGCTCGTCGTAGACGACCGGGAACAGCGCATCGGTCGTCGCGTCCTCCCACTGAAACGGAACTTCGGATGCCGCCTCGCTCATTCTCGTTTGGGGCTCGAATGGTTTCGGTCGGACGGGCCAAGGTACCGCCGGTGCCAACGGGCGGCCAGGGCCGGGCACGCTCGAAAGTCGGCTGTACAGTGGAAAGTTGGTCCCGCCCTTGCCCCAGCCTCTCAAGTCTGACCTCAACCCAACTCGGAGGCTGGATCATGGATACAGGGAATAAGCGCGACGTCCCGATCGATCACGACGACGTCTCAGCCGGCAAGCTCGCGGCTGAAGGCGTTGGAGGTGCCGCGGCCGGAGCGGCCGGCGCCGCGATCGGCGCGATGGCCGGGCCGGTCGGCATGATCGTCGGTGGACTCGCCGGGATCGTCGGCGGATGGTGGGCCGGGAAAGCCGCCTCCGAGTCCGCGCGACACTACACCCCGGACGACGATCGGTACTATCGCGAAGCCTACGAAGCCTCACCGAGCCGCATCGCCGATCGATCGTTCGACGACATCCGGCCCGCATACCAGGTCGGCCACCTCGCCGGTCGCAATCCAGACTACAAGGGGCGTGATTGGGACGCGGTGGAACGCGATCTCGAGCAGGGTTGGACGAATACGGCTCGCGAGCGACACGGGGAGTGGGACGCCGCCAGCCCGTTTGCGCGCGACGCGTTCACGCGTAGCCGCACCACGACCGGCGAGTCTACGGCCGCGGGCGCCGAGCGTGACGTCGAACGCAAGATCGCCGAGGTCAAGCCACCGTCAGACCTTCGGCCTGACACGTAACATCAGACCGTTTCCGTTGTCGGTGACGAGTTAGATGTAGCGGTCGTTCTCCTGGCGCACGCCGCGAATGCGCTCGTGCAGCTCGTGCAGATACCATTCTTCGGCCGCGACGACGCCGCCGCGCATGACGAGCCTCACGAGCGCATTCGACGCCAGCCGGCCCACTCGAGGGCACTACGCATGCGCGCCGGCTCATGCGCCATTGCGCGCGCTCTCAAGGGCGGCAATTTCCCCTGATGTCATTCGCCGCACTTGTCGGGCAAAGGTTGAGAAACCGGCACACTACGGTCGTCGGCTCGCGTCGGCTCATCGTCGCGGCATTCGCGCTCGCCGGAACGGCGTGCAAGCGGAAGGAAGTCCGGCCCGAAGAGCTGTTCCAGGCACAGGCGCTCGCTCTCGCGTACCTCGAAACGAGTCAGCTCGCGCCGGCCGAAACGGCGTTCAAGAAAGTCATCGCGCTCGCGCCGACCGACCCGGCGGGCTACGCGAACCTGGGTGTGACCTATCTGCGTGAATCCCGCTTTTCCGACGCTGAAGCGCAGTTGAAGCGCGCGCGGCAGATGGATCCGGCCAGCGCCGATATCGGGCTGTCGCTCGCCAAGCTTTTCGCGGTCACTGGTCGGGCAGCCGAAGCACGCACGACCCTCGACGCCATGCGGCGCGCCGATCCGCGCAACGCGCACGTCGCCTACGCGCTCGCGGAGCTCGACAAACAGGATTCCAGCGCGTCGGATCGCTACGTCGGCGAGTTGCGCGACGTGGCCACGTTGAGCCCAACGAATATCGCGGTACGCCTGCAACTCGTCGACGCGTTCGTTCGTCGCAACGAGCCGGATAGCGCGGTGGGGCAACTCGAGGAGGTACGGCGGATCGGGCCGGAATTGCCGCCCGACGCTCGCACGCCGCTCGAAGAAACGGTGCGATTGCTCCGGGCGGACAAGGTCGCGGCGGCCCGCGAGCCGCTCGACAAACTGCTCAGCGCCGCGGAGCTCACCTCCGGCTATCAGGCATCGCTCGACGACGTGAAATGGCTCGAGGGGCCGCTCGCCGGTCGGCCGGTGTTGAGCTTTACACCGAAGTCGATCGCGATGCTGCGCGGCCTCGGTGGCGGGCGGGGGAAACCGCAGCCGGATCTGGTTCGCTTCACGGATATCACTGCGGAGTCGAAGCTGCCCGAGATGCAGACTTCTGGAGGCGCGGCGGTCGACGGGGCCGGTGCTATCGCCGTCGGTGATTTCGACGGTGACGGGATCGACGACCTTTTTCTCTCGATGCGGCCGGCGCAACAGCAGAAGGCTGACACGCGTCTCTATCGCGTGCGCGGGCGCGAGTTCACCGACGTCACACAGGAGGCTGGCCTCGCCCTCCCGGCGGGCGCGACGTTCTCCACGTTCGTCGACTTCGACAACGATGGCCACATGGACTTGTTCGCGATTGGTGGCGACCGACAGGCGCACCTTTTACGCAACGATGGAAAGGGAAGATTTCAGGACGTCACCGCGACGTCGCGCATCACGAACATCGGCGGCGCGACGAAAGCGCTATTCGTCGATCTCGATCACGACGGCGATCTCGATCTCGTGCTCGTCGGCGGGCCGTCGGTTCTGTTCTATCGTAACAACGCCGACGCGACGTTCACCGAGATGTCGCAGTCGGTCGGACTCACGGGGGCTGTCGGCGCGACGCGTGACGCCGCGTTCGCCGATTTCGACGACGACGGTCGCATGGACTTGGTCGTCGTCGGCGAGAAGGGCGCGCGCCTCTACCGCAATGCCGGCAATCGGCAGTTCACTGACGCGACCGCGGCGAGCGGCATCGATGTCAGCGGCGGAGCGGCCGTCGCTGTCGGCGACTATGACAACAACGGCACGTTCGACCTGTTCATTGCTGGGCTCAACGGAACGCCACCGACGCTGTGGCTCAACGATGGAAACGGGAAGTTTCGTCGGGACGCTCGCTCGGATGACGTCTTGAAACCGCTCGCCACAATCGACGCGCGCGCCGTCGTGTTCACCGACTTCGACAACGACGGCTGGCTCGATCTCATCGTCGGCGGCGATGGCAGCGTACGCGTGTTGCGCAATGACGGTACCGGGCGGTTCGTCGATCGCTCGAGCATCCTTCCGCCGACCGCGAGCTCGGCGACCTCGATCGTCGCTGCCGACGTCGATGCTGACGGCGATCAGGACCTCCTGCTCGGCGGACCCACCGGCGTTCGTCTCCTCCGCAACCTTGGCGCGAACGGCAGCCTGTCGATGCAAGTGCAGCTCGTCGGCCTGCGGACCGGAAGCGGCAAGAACAACGACTTCGGAATCGGCGCCAAGGTCGAGGTCCGCGCGGCGGATCTGTATCAAACTCGAGTCATCACCTCTCGCGTGACGTCATTCGGTCTCGGCCCGCACCTCAAGGCCGACGTAATCCGAGTCGCGTGGCCGAACGGCGTTCCGCAGACGGTCTATTTCCCGGGCAGCGATCAGGATGTCCTCGAGAACGAGGTGCTCAAGGGGTCGTGCGCTTTCCTCTACACATGGGACGGCGCGCATTTCCGTTTCGTGACCGACGTGATGTGGCGGAGTGCGCTGGGCATGCCGCTCGGCTTGCTCGGCAGCAACACCTCGTACGCGCCGGCTGGTGCGTCGCAGGAGTACCTGCGTATTCCTTCGGGCGTGCTGAAGCCGAAGAACGGCCGGTACGTCATGCAGCTGACCGAGGAGCTATGGGAGACGGCGTATGCCGATCATCTGAAGCTTCTCGCCGTCGATCATCCGGACTCAATCGACGTCTTCGTCGACGAACGGTTCGTGCCGCCGGGACCGGTGGAATTCCGGCCGTTCTACGTCACGCACAAACAGCGTCCGCTCTCGGCCGTGGACGATCACGGCAGCAACGTCCTCGACGCGTTGCGGGCGACAGACGACAAGTTCGCCTCGAACCTGACACCGCTGCAGTATCAGGGTCTCGTCGAGCCGCACGATCTGATACTCGACCTCGGACCGGACGCCGGTCGCGATAGCTCGTTCCTCTTTTTGCGCGGCTGGATCTATCCCACCGACGCCAGCATCAACGTCGCGCTGTCGCAGCAGACGCGGAGCAAGACGATGATGCCGTCGCTCGAGGTCCGCGACGCGAAGGGCGCATGGAAGATCGCAAACCCGAACTTGAGCTTCCCGTCGGGCAAAGACAAAACGCTGATCGTGGACTTGGCGCGCATCTTCCCGACCGCGGATCATCACGTCCGGATTCGCACCAACCTTCAGATCTATTGGGACGAGGCGTTCGTCGCGCTCAGCCGCCGCGATGCGGGCGCGCGCGTCGCAACGCTCCCGTTGATCCGCGCCGACCTCCACGAACGCGGCTACTCCCGCACCTATCGTAAGGGCGGACGATACGGACCCTGGTGGTTCGACTACGACAGCGTAAGCCGTGAGCCGCGATGGCGTCCGATCGAGGGCGCGTTCACCCGCTTTGGCGACGTTCTGCCTCTGCTCGACCGCTCGGACGACATGTACGTCATCATGGCGCCGGGTGACGAGATGACGCTGGAGTTCGATGCCGGCTCCGAGCAGACCCTGCCACGCGGCTGGACTCGCGATTTCCTGCTCTACACTGATGGGTGGATCAAGGACTCCGATCTCAATACGGCGTTCGGGACGACCGTCGAGCCGCTGCCCTTCCACGCCATCAAGCAATACCCCTACGCGGCCGGCGAATCCTTCCCCTCCGACTCGGCGCACCAGAGTTACCTGCGGAAGTACAACACCCGCGTCGTTCGCCGTACCGATTCCTCGCGTCCACAATAATCCCACCGCCTTGGGGGTCAGACTCCATTCTTTCTTCGGAGTCTGACCCCCAAGGCGGGTTTTGGGCACAGGCCGCGGGGGCTTGCTTAGTGCCGGGCCCCGGGTCAGCGTACGACTGATGCCAACGAAAGCGGGCACCCGCGCGCCGAGCCATCAGGGGTTGAGACGCCTCCTCGTCGCGATTCCGTTCTTCGGGGCGATCGGGGCGGCGATACGGATGGATGCGGTGCCGACGCGCGCTCCGACCGACGTCACCCATCCCGGATTCGTTCTCGACGACGAGACCGCCGCCGCGGGGATTCATTTCGTTCACCACCGTCCAACCTTCGACGCCAAGATCGCCAACATCGAGCCGCATGTCGCGGCGCTCGGCGCCTCGGTAAGCGTGGCGGATTTCGACAGCGACGGCTGGCCCGATCTCTACTTCACGAACAGCAAGTTCGGCGAGCCGAACGCGCTCTACCGGAACCGCGGCGACGGGACCTTCGAGGACGTCGCGGCAAGCGCCGGTCTTGCGGACCTCAATCGTCCCGGCGACGGCGTCTCGATGGGCAGTGTCTGGGGCGACTTCGACAACGATGGCCACGAGGACGTTCTCGTCTACCGCTACGGCTATCTCGCGCTGTTCAAGAACATCGACGGTCACCATTTCCAGGACGTGACCGAAGCGGCCGGCTTGCACCGTTGGGTGAACAGCAACGGAGCTGTTTGGCTGGACTACGACCGCGACGGCCTGCTCGACCTCTACGTGACCGCGTATTTCCGCGACGACGTCGACCTCTGGCATCTGTCGACGACACGCATCATGCACAACAGCTTCGAGTTCGCCACCAACGGCGGCAAGAACTTGATGTTCCACAACCTCGGCAACGGGAAATTCGAAGACGTCACCGACAAACTCGGCGTCGGTAGCACGCGCTGGACGCTCGCCGCCGCGGCCGCGGATCTGAACGAAGACGGCTGGCCGGATCTGTATCTCGCCAACGACTACGGTCCCGAAGAGCTGTACATCAACGACCACGGGAGGCGATTCACGCTGCAGACCCCCGGCCTCGAGAGCGAATCGAAGAGCGGGATGGCCGTCGCGTTGGGCGACGTCTTCAACCGCGGCCACCTCGATGTGTTCGTGACCAACATCTCGGAGAAGGGATATCTCTTCCAGAACAACAACCTTCGCGTGAACGAGCTCACCGACGCGGGCCAGCGACGATTTCACAATGTCGCCGATCCGGTCGTAGCGGACGCCGGCTGGGCGTGGGGCGCGCAATTCGGTGATCTGAACAACGACGGCACGAACGAGCTCTTCGTCGTGAACGGCTTCATCTCCGACGATCCCAAGACCAGCTACTGGTACTCGATGTCGAAGATCGCCGGTGCCAACGCGCGCCTCTTCGAAGACGCGAAGACTTGGCCCGCATTCGGCCATGCGAGTTTGTCCGGGTTCGAGCCTTCACGGGTGTATCTCTTCCGCGGTCTCGCCGGCTGGACCGACGTCGCGAAGTCCGTCGGCGTGACCGATGTCTCCGACGGACGCGCCGTGGCATTCGCCGATCTGTCGAACCGCGGTGTGCTCGACGTGATCGTCGCGAACCAGAACCAGCCGGCGATTCTCTATCGCAACCGCCCCGACAGCAGCAATCATTGGATCGAGCTCGCGCTCACCGGAACGCGAAGCAACCGCAGCGTGATCGGCGCCGAGGTCGTGCTCGAGACGTCGGGGATGAAGCAGCGTCGCGCCGTCGATGGTGGAATGGGCTTCGCCAGCCAGAACGATCGCCGGCTGCATTTCGGTCTCGGTCATACGGATTGGGTGGACCGCATCGTGATTCATTGGCCGTCGGGTACACAGCAAGTCGTGACGAATCCCGCCGTAGATCGGATCGTCGCGATCACCGAGCCCAAGTCGTAGCGTGATGACCGACGCCAGCGCCCTCCCTCGATCGTCGATCCCAGCTCGCTGGTGGCAACGCACGAGCGTGCTCGACCCGCGCTACTTGATCGCCGGTCTCATCACGCTCGTTCTCATTGTCGCCCAGCTCCGCTACCACGTGGTCGGCGGATACGAGCGCCTCGTCGTCGCGCTGCTCACCTGCACGGTCACGGAAGCGCTCCTCTCCGCGTTCATCCGCGGACGCGTGGTGAATCTGCAGAGCGCGTACATCAGCGGCATCAGTCTCACGCTCCTCCTCAAGCCACAGGGCGCAACACTCTGGCCGTTCGTCCTCGGCGGCTTTCTCGCCATCGCGTCGAAGTACGTCCTGCAGTATCGCGGCAACCATCTCTGGAATCCGACCAACTTCGCGATCAGCTGTCTTCTTCTCGCGGCGCCGAATCGCGTTTCGGTGCTCAGCCATCAGTGGGGCAACGACCTCGCGACGAACCTTGTGATCTGGACGTTCGGGCTCGTCATCGCGGCTCGTGTTCGGGTGTTGCACCTCACGTTGACGTATGTCGCGAGCTTTCTCGTGCTCAACAGCGTCCGCGCGACGCTGCTGCATCAACCGGTCCTCCCCGAGATCGCGCCGATCACCGGGCCGATGTATCAGCTGTTCGTGTTTTTCATGATCACCGATCCGCGCACGATCGTGCGCGAGCGGCGCTGGCAGATCGTCGTCGTAGTGATCATCGCGATCGTAGAAGCCCTGATCCGCCTCGCCTCTGATCAGGGCTGGCCGCTGCCTACCGCGTTCAACGTCGGCCCGGCGTTCCTCGCGCTCGCCATCGTTGGACCGATCGCCAAGGCAATCGACCTGTCGCGCTCGGGGGCGACGCCGCGCAGTGCCGGGAGACAGGCGACGAGCTGATCGCGCGCCATGCCGAGCAGCGCGTGCCGGTCCACGAGGACATCGAGGTCGACCGGATAGAGATTGTGCCGCGACGCGTCCGCCAGGCCGGCGACATTTCGTGGCGCGATCGAACGCTGAACCCACGACGCAAATGCATCACGCTCGGCGCGGCTGCCCTCGCGTCCTTCGCCACGCGTGATCCGCAGCAATCGTCGCAGGCTGGCCCGCGGAAGCGAATCGCATACCTCGTCGCCGACGCCGAGGAAGCCGCTCCACGCCGGGTGCGGCTCACGGTCCGCAACGAATCGCTGCCGAACCTCGGCGTACGACACCGTGGCGAAGTAGATCATCGCCTGCGCCGCAAAGAGGTCGAAGTGGGCCATCGATTCGTACGCACCGGCCACCATCCGATCGATCTGATCCGCTTCGCGCGCGAGCATCTGTTCGTAGGGCTGGAGATCCGCCTCGTCCGGCAGACGACGCGCGCCGCGCACAGCTTCGAAACTCAGTCCAAGCCGCTCGACGGCGCGCAAGCTCCAGGCGATTCCCGTCGAGAAGAGCGGATCGACGAATGCATAGGCGTGTGGGAGTAGCACCCATCGCTTGCCGGCGGCGCGCGTCAATCGATGCTGAATGCGATCGCGCTGCATCATCGGCATCGTCGGCCGGGCATCGCCGAAAGCCGCGGCGATCGTCGGGTAGCGCTCGAGGAGCGACCGCCACTTGTCGTCCGCGGTACGAGCCTCCGGCGGCAACGATGCGGTGCCCCGCGGCGAGAGCACGAAACCCGCACTCGTCACGCCATGATCGAAGCGCAGGCTGTACATCCAGCCTTCGTCGATTAAGTGGTGCACGGCCGCCCAGTCGTCCGGGTACGGTCCCGGCGGAAAATGCGGTTCGACCTCGCTCGCCAAGCGAACACCTTCGAAGTGACTGAACACGATGCTCGACCGCGTTCGCGTGCGCCCTAGTCCGGAGGGAATCGAAAGCTGTCGCGCGAGAAATCCGCCCGGACCCGAAGCGTCGATCACGAAATCCGCCCTGATCTCGAACGTCGCGGCGTCCCGTCGCGCGCGAATCTCGACGCCATCATCGGCGATCCGCGCCTCCGTCACCTCGACGCGATCGCGATAGTCGACGCCCGCGTCGGTCGCTTGGCGTACGAAGTGATGATCCACGTCGGCCCGCAGCCAGTGCGAGTCGGCGATGTGGTCGGTCGGGCTCGCGGCGACGAGAAGTCGCTCTTCCGCCAGACGCGCGTCGCCCGCAATCGCCCGGGGATGATGCCGATAGAATGTGAAGCCGCGCTTCAATCCTCGGCGCACCGTCGGATGATTTTCCACCCACCGCCCGTGCGCGGCGAGTTCGTAGCAGTCACGAAGCCCGTACCGCGCCGCCAATCGCTCGAGCGAGAGATTCGCCAGCGGCGTGGACGATTCTCCAATGGCGAACCGAGGGTGCGTACCGCGCTCGAGCAAGAGAACGTCGTAGCCCTGAACCGCGAGCACGCGAGCGATGAGCGACCCGGCGAATCCACTTCCAACCACAACGACCTCGCGCCGCCCGGTCATTCCGACTCACACTCGTCGCAAACCACGGACGGCTCCGCAGCACCCGACAGATTCATTCGCTGCAGTCGCGCGACGCGGCGATCTCTGCAGGCTCCGCAGGCGGCGAGCCGCTCGATGTCCCACAAGTCCACCGTCACCGCCGTCGTCGACCGACCGATCGCTCGATCGAGCGCGCGCTCCAGCTGGCGAAGCGTGGGCGGCGTGAACTGGCCGAGTGACGCCAGTCGCTCCATCTCGCCGTTCCCGCCGCGCACGGGAATGATCGACACGATTGCCGCGCCGCGCTCAGCCGCGCGGTCCACGCTTCGCACCGTCCACTCGACGGTTTCAGAGCTTGGAATGCCCGGTGCGCCAAGCAGCACGAACACCCGGGCGTCGATACCATTCGCGTCAAGCACGTGCATCGCACGATCGAACTCGCCCACATCGAGTCGCTTGTTGAGCAGCGCCCCCGCCGACGGATGAATGGTCTCGAGCCCCATGGCAACCTCGAGCCGGCCGGGCAATCGTCGCGCGAACTCCATGGCGCTTGGACCAACCGTCTTGGCGTGCGATTCCACCGTCACGCCGCTGAACGGCGCGCACAGCTCGGCGATCCGAGGAAGATCTTCGGGCGGCACGGCGCGCCGATCGAAGAAGTTGCTCGCGTTGTAAAGCTTCACGCGCTGCACCGACCCGCGTTCCAGACTCGCGAGCGACGTCTCGATCTGCCGCGGAAGCGCGCCGCGCGGCGTAGGTCCATCGATCGTGTATCGCCACAGATCGCAGAACGAGCAGGTGAATGAGCACTCCGCGCCGGCGAGAAAAATCGTCGCCGCCTGTTCGATCAACCCGCCGGGGCGGCGCTCTGCCTCGACGATGCACCCGTGTGCTTTCCACGGATCGACCACCGGCTTCGGAGGCCGGAGGCTACGAATCCGCCGATCCGTTGCCGCCGCGGGGCTCACGCGAGCGCGCTGTGCAGCGTCTGGAAGTGACGCCGGTAGCGCGCCTCGTTCTGCGGAAAGAGCCTAGACACGGCGTCGGGCGACACCGAGCCGTGTTGAAAACGCCGCTTCGTGAACACCGGCATGTCGACGCCGAGTACCGCACGAATGCCCCGCGCGACAATCTCGCCCTTGAGCGCGTAGAGACGCTCCGTCGATCCCTCGGTCAGCGCGGCGAACGGAATCGCCTCGGCGACCGCGATGACGGACGGGCGCGCGTACGGGCTGAACGCCGAAAAACCCTGCTCACGCGCGCAGGCATAGCTGCGCACGCATCCGCGGCTGTAGCCGCCGGAGTAGGTAAGCGAGTGCTTGATGGAGTCGACGCCCCAACCTTCCTGGTACAGCATGCGGTTGTTGACGACGCTGCGGATCGTGAGCTCGGCGTTCTCTTCGATCGGATAATCCTTGAGATTCTCGTCGCCCCCGTCGCCGTCGACGAGGAGCCACCACTCCGGGTAGCGAGCGCGAATGCCGGCAAGCAGCGCGAGGTTCACCGCGGCGCACTCGACGTCGAGCGGCTTGTAGTCTTCGATGACTGCAACGGCGCGCAGTGGATCGAGATCCTCGCTCCGCGCGTCGATCGTCTCACCCAACATCTCGAGGTTCGTTCGCCGCAAGAACTCGCGAGCTTGAGCGGCGTCTTCTCCGCCACCGTCCACCGACAACGTGAATGCCTTGAGCCGCGCCGGCGACTGGCCTTCGTTGAGAAGAAGCTTGTTGAGACAGAGCAACACGGCGCCGCTGTCGATGCCACCCGAGAACGGAACACCGATCGGAGCGGCTGCGTCTTGAATGAGCAGCCACCGACGCAACTCGGCGTAGAGCGCTTCGATGTAGCGTCGCCCGATGACGTCGAGATCGGCCGGTAGCGTGCCGCGCGGCGGATCGAAGAAGCGTTTATGGATCGGGTTCGGGTCGGGACAGCCGATGAGGCGAAGCGTCGTGACGTGGTGGGCCGGCACCATTCGCGTATAGCTCGGATGGAACTGGTCGCTCCATCCGTGACGCGCCAGCTCGGCGGCGATCTCGTCGATCCGCTCGGCGACGATCAGCGCGGGCCCTTCGACCGCTTTGGCGAGAAAGTACCGAAGGGGCCGGTCCAGGCTGCGCGCGAGCAACACGCGTTCGCCGTCCTGCGCGACGAGCGCGAACGAACCGCCGATTTCGAGGACGTCCGATGCATTGGACGAGAGCAATCGCACGCGAGCTTCGGGCTCGCTCATCGACCAGAGTCGCTGCGACTCCGGACGGATCAGGTTGATGAGTCGTGGAGAATAGGTCGTCATCGCTTACTCATAGCGCGGCGCGACGCAGGCTACAAGTAGCCTTTCTTCAGCAGGAAGCGCCCGGCTTTGTCGTAGTAGCGTTGCTCGGGCAATTCCCAGCCGAGGGTGTCGGCGAGCCGGTCGTACGTATTGAAGAGAAAGGCGACGTAGAAGGCGTCGCGAATCGCCTCGCGACTCACGCCGGCGTCGAGCACTTCCCGGACGAGCGCCGGGCTCATGTCGTCGGGCCGAAGCGTGACCGTCTCCAGCAGGCCGAGCATGGCCCGCAGTTTCGCGCTGATCGGCGCCGTTCGATAGTCGTCGATGACGAGCTTGATTGTGCCGTCTCCCAACGCCGCCTCCGCGACCGCGGAGTGAGCGCTCGTTCAGAAGACGCATTGGTTGAGGCGCGAGACGAAGGCGGCGAACGTCTCCCGCTCGCCGACCGTCCATTCCGACGGGCCGCGCATCACTTGCTGGGTCAGCTCGGAGAATGGCCGGCCGAAGAATGCTTTGCGATAAAGGATCGTGCGCACGACACCGGGCGCATGACCCATCACGAGGCGCATCATCGCGAGCATCGCCTTGTCGCGGAACGCGTGGCCGGCGTGGACCTTGTTGAGCCTCATGCGTCGTCGAGGGCGCGAAGTCCCGCATCGAGCCGGCGTCGCGACGCACCGAGCGCCGCGCTCACGATGATCTCGAACAGCTGATCGTCGGAGTAGTTCGCTTGGAGCCGGGCGATGTCCTCGTCCGTCACCTTGTAGGCGTGGGCGTGAATCTTGTCCATGAGCTGTTGCAGCTCGACGGGGAGCCCGCGGCCCTCGGCAGCCGCGCGGCGAAGCGCCAAATCGGTTTCGCCGGGGCCTTCGAGCACCGTCTGCAGCGTTCGGTCGCGCAGCGCCGCGTGAGGATCGCTGACCTTCATTGACGCGGCTAGTTGACCCGTGGCGTCGTCCGCACGCGCCCGACGACGATCGTCACGTTGTCGGTTCCGCCGCGCTCGAGCGCCAGCTCCAGGAGCGCGCGGCAGAGTTGTTCGGACGATTCGAGTCCACTCACGAGCTGCTCGATCTCCAGATCGCTGACGTGCTTGGTGAGACCGTCGCTGCAAAGGAGCACGAGTGGCCGGTCGCCGCGCACGTCGATGCGCGTGACCACCGGCACTGCCGACGTGCCGCCGATCGCGCTCGACAGCACGTGCGTGTACGGCGATTTGGAAATGCGATCGGCCGGCAACAGGCCTTGATCGACGAGATCCTGCGCCATCGTCTGATCGCGTGTGATCTGGCGGAGCTTGCCGTTACAGTAGAAATAGGCGCGGCTGTCGCCGACTTGCAGCACGTACAGCCAGGGCCACACGACGATACCGAACGTCAAGGTCGTCGCCATGCGAATGTCGCCACGGATCGCCGACTCGACGGAGACCGTCTCATGCGCGTTCACGGCGGCGGCCCGCAGCGCGTCGAGGAAAAGCTTGTCGTCGGTCGCGCCGGCGGCGTGATAGCAGCGCAGCGTCGACGAGACGTACGTCGTGATCGCCTCGGCAGCGATGCGACTCGCCTCGCTTCCCGCCGCTTGGCCTCCAACTCCATCGGCAACGAGCATCACCGTTGCCAACCGCTGTCCGCGCAGGGGCAGGCGCTCGACGGCGGCGAGGCTCGTGCCGTGGACGTTGACCTGCGGATTCACCGTGCCGATGAAGAAGTGATCCTGATTCTCGGCGCGGACCTTTCCCGGATGCGTGATGCCGAAGAGGTCAAGCGCGCTGTCCGTCGGCCGCACGCCATGTTCGTCCGTCGCCCCCGGCGACTCGACCGTTTGCACGGCCGGGGTGGAGCGCGGCGTCCGCGCGGATGAGAACAGCTGCGAAAGCTTCATGGGACCACCCCCTCCCCTTCGCCTTCTCGAGTCGGCCTGCGATAACTGAAGGATGGTCCGCTTCGCGGACCTTGGCAAATGGCGGTCCGAGCATTGCCCTTTTTTCCCTGTTCCAGCAAGTTGGCGGCGCCCGCTGGTACGCCGCGCCGGTTTGTCACAGCATGCCCGCTCTCGCTCCCCCTGCACGGGCTCGCCGTCGCACGCGCGCGTGGTATCTTTGGCCGCGAAGCCGGATCCGCGTCCTCTCACCCCACTCAGCCGACCAGGGGCACTCCCGTGCGTTTCGTTCCGACGGCGCTGATGATCGCCGTTTCAACGTTGGCGCTGCCGGCGCAACAACCGGATCCCGCTTTGTTGTCGGCCATTCGCGGCATCCGCGCGATCGACAATCACTCGCATCCGCCCGCGCTGACAAGCCGCGGCGAGAAGGACGACGAGTTCGACGCGCTTCCTTGCGATCCGCTCGAGCCGACGAATCCCGCATTGACCACGCGTCCGGAAAACCCGCGATACCTCGCGGCTTGGCGCGCGCTCTACGGCTACAAGTACAACGACGCCGATTCGGCGCACCTTCGCGAGCTCATCGCCGCGAAGCAGCGGGTGAAGGCTTCGCACGGCGAGCAATACCCCGCTTGGGTACTCGACAAACTCGGCATCGAGACCGAGCTGGCGAATCGCGTCACGCCGGGTCGCGGTCTCGTCGCTCCACGATTCCGTTGGGTGCCGTTCGTCGATGCCCTGCTCTTCCCACTCGACAACAGCGCGCTTGCGTCGTACACACCCGACCGAAAGTTCTTCTTCGCGCGTGAAGACACGCTGCTGCGCTACTACATGCGGGCGATCAAGGTCGCGCGGCGTCCCGCGACGCTCGAGGCGTATCTGTCCCAGGTGGTAACGCCGGCGTTGGAGGCGCTCAAACGCGATGGCGCCGTCGCGTTCAAATATGAAGCGGCGTATCTACGCCGCCTCGACTTCACACGCGGCGACATGGCGGCGGCGTCACAAGCCTACGCCCGCTACGCCGCCGGCGGCGTGCCGGGGGCGACCGAGTACTCGGCGATTCAGGACGTCGTCTTCCACCACATCGCGGTCGAGGCCGGGCGACTCGGTCTCCCGATCCACATTCATACGGGTTACGGCTGCGGCGGATACTTCGAGCTCAGCGGCGCCGATCCGCTGCTGCTCGAGCCGGTTCTCGACGACCCCGCACTTCGCAAGACGACGTTTATTCTCCTGCACGGCGGCGCCGGCCCGTTCTCGAAGCAGATCGCCGCGCTGTTGATGAAGCCGAACGTCTACACCGACTTCTCCGAACAAACCTGGCTGCTCCCGACCCGCGAGCTCGCATCGTCGATCCGCTATTGGCTCGAGTGGTATCCGGAGAAAGTTCTCTTCGGTACCGACCTGTCGCCGGGCACACCGACGATTGATTGGGAAGAGATTGGCTGGCAGACGACGACGTCCGCCCGCGACGCGTTGGCCATCGCGCTCACGGGTATGATGAACGACGGGGAGATCACACGCCCGCGTGCACTCGAGATCGCTCGGATGGTGATGCGCGAGAATGCCCTGCGATTGTACGGGTGGGCGAAACCCTGAAGGGTGCGTTTCGCCAGGCATTCCATCGTTAGCCTTGACCACAGTACCAAGCGTCGGATGCGCAGCCCACAACCCGATCCGACGCCGGTGCGGCAAGACGATATAGACCAGCCATTCGGTGCTGCGGTCGGCCGCGTCACGTAGTACGTTTGAGTCGCCAAGCCGTCCACGTTCCAACCCCTCCCGCCATGACCCGCGCGCATCTACTGCCGATCGCGGCCACGCTCTTCGCCGTCGCCGCCCACGCACAAGCACCCGCCAGCAAACCGTTCGAGCTCGACTCCACGACCGTCGCCGGGTTCCGCTGGCGCAACGTCGGGCCCGCGAACACGATGGGCCGAGTGTCCGACGTCACCGGCATCCCGTCGCCGTCCAAAACCTTCTTCGCCGCTGCCGCCGGGGGCGGCATTTGGAAGTCGACGAATAACGGCGTCACTTGGCGTCCGGTGTTCGACAACCAGCGCGTCATCTCGATGGGTATGCTCGCCATCGCCCCCAGCGACACGATGCAGGTCTGGGCCGGCACGGGCGAACCGAATTCGCGCAACACGATCTCGCCAGGCGGCGGCGTCTATAAATCGACCGACGGCGGTCTGACCTGGAAGCTGATGGGCCTCGAGAAGACACAGGCGATCGGGCGTATCGTCGTCCATCCGACGAACCCAAACATCGTCTACGTCGCGGCACTCGGCGCGCCGTGGAACGCGAACCCTGAGCGTGGCCTCTACAAGACCGAAGACGGCGGCACCACCTGGCAGCTCGTCAAGTTCATCTCCGACAAAGCCGGCTTCGTCGACGTCGCGCTGGATCCGTCGAATCCAAACACTGTCTGGGCGTCGAGTTGGCAGCGCGTGCGTGGCCCGTACTTCCTGAATTCGGGCGGCCCAGGCTCCGCACTGTGGAAGTCGACCGACGCCGGAAAGACCTGGACCGAAGTGAAAGGCGGCGGCTTCCCCGAGACGGTGAAGGGCCGCATCGGCATCGCCATCTCGCTTTCCAATCCGCGCACGATGTACACGATGGTCGAGGCGGACACGGTTCCAAACCCGAAGCCGGACAAGACCAAACCGAAAGCCAAGTCGCCGACCGGGCTCTATCGCTCCGACGACGGCGGCGCGACGTGGACGCGCACCAACGATCAGGACACGCGTCCCTTCTACTACTCGCAGGTCCGCGTCCATCCGAAGAATCCCGAGCGCGTGTACTGGTCGTCGACCCCGGTGCTCGTGTCGAACGACGGCGGTAAGACGGTGATGAATGCGACCCAGGGTATTCACGTCGACCATCACGCGATGTGGATCGATCCCGTCGACCCCGATCGCATGATCGTCGGCGACGACGGCGGCGTCTCGATTTCGTTCGATCAGGGCGGCACGTACCTCTTCCCGAACGTCTTCGCGATCGGCCAACTCTACAACATCAGCTACGACTTCGGTGTCCCGTACCGCGTCTGCGGCGGGCTGCAGGACAACGGATCGTGGTGCGGCCCGAGCCGTCGACGCTCCGGCCCGATCACCAACTCGATGTGGTTCACCGTTGGTGGTGGTGACGGATTCGTCACGCAGCAGGATCCCACCGACCCGAACATCATCTACGCCGAGTCACAGGGCGGCGCGATCACGCGCCTCAACTACGCCACGGGCCAGAGCACCTTCCTCATCAAGCCGCAGTACCGCCCGCGCTACGACCAGTACGAGGACTCGGTGCTCGTCGAGCGCGGCGATACGACCAAGCCGGAAACGCCGCAACAAAAACAGCGCATCGCATCGATTCGCGCGCGCCAGCACACCGACTCGGCGGCGCTCGATCTGCGCTTCAACTGGAACACGCCGTACTTCATCTCGCCACATAACCCGGCGACGATCTACATCGGCGGCAACCGCGTCCTCAAGTCGACGAAGCGGGGCGACGACCTCTTCGCGATCTCGCCCGACCTCTCGACGGCCGACACGATGAAGATCCGCGTGTCGATGAAGACCACCGGTGGGATCACCAACGACGCAACGGGCGCCGAGACCTACTGCACGATCGTGTCGCTCAACGAGTCGCCGATTCGCGCCGGCATTCTCTACGCCGGCACCGACGACGGCCGGTTGTGGATCTCGAAGAACGATGGCGGCACGTGGGAGGAGCTGACGTCGCGCGTCACCGGCGTTCCCGCGGGCACGTACGTCACGCGCATCGAGCCGTCACCGCACGACTCGAGCACGTTCTATGTGACGTACGACAACCATCGGAACGGCGATTACAAGCCGTACGTCTTCATGACGACGGACTTCGGCAAGACCTTCACGTCGATCGTCGCGAATCTTCCGGTCGGTGGTCCCGACTACGTCCACGTGATCCGCGAGGATCCGGTCAACAAGGATCTGCTCTACCTCGGCACGGACGTCGGCGCGTACATCTCGATCAATCACGGACAGAGCTGGCAGCGCTTCATGACCGGCCTGCCGACGGTTCCCGTGCACGACCTGCGCGTCCATCCGCGCGACCACGAGCTCATCGCCGCGACGCACGGCCGCGGCATCTGGATCGCCGACGTGTCGGCCCTCCAGCAGATCAATGACAAGGTGATCGCCGAAGACGCGCATCTCTTCACGTCGCCTACCGCCTACCAGTTCGGCGATTCCCCGGTCGAGGGACAGTCGCAGGGGCATCAGCTCTTCGCGGCGAACAGCCCGCCGTACGGCGCGGTGATCACCTACCGCCTGGCGACGCGCCAGTCGGGCGCCCGCATTGTGATCCTCGACGCGTCGGGCGACACCATGCAGGTGTTGAACGGCCCGGGCGCCGCGGGGATCAACCGCGTCGCGTGGGCGTTTGGCGGCAAGCCAGCGGCGCGGCCGCCGCTTGGCGCGGTCCAAAAGCGCGACTCCGCACTGCAAATGAACCGCATCACCTTCGTGCTCGACTCGCTCGACAAGGCGGGTGCGAATCCGATGATGACGGGCATGATGCGACAGATCGTTCGGACGGGCGACCTCGGCCCGGTGATGGCGATGTTCCAGGGCGGCGGCCGCGGCGCACCGGGGTTCGGTCCTCCTCCGGCATGGAACGCGCGGCCTGGTGAACAAGCCGTGGGCGGCGCGGCGGGCGGCGGGCGTGGCGGTGGCGGTGTGACCCCCGCCGGCGCCCCGTCCGGTGCGGCTCCGGCTGGTGGTGCTCCCGCCGGCGCGGCGCCTGCCGCCGCGGCGATGCCCGATCCGTCGGCGTTCCAACCAATCGTCGCGCTCTTCTCGATACCTGGCCGCCCGGCGAGTGGCGGATTTGGTCTCGACTTCCTGCAGACCCTCGGCTTCGGCAACGCGGCGTTCGCCGCGTTTGGTGGCGGCGGCGGAGCCGGCGTCTCGAGCGGCGACTACGTCGCGGTGCTGAGCGTCGGCGGTAAGACGTTCCGACAGAAGATCCGCGTCGAGCGTGCGATGCAGTGATGCGCTGGACAGCGCGACGTTGCCGAGTTTCCGCCGGCTACTCGGGTGGCCGGCGGATCGGCCACTTGTAGCGTGGGGGACAGGGACTCGCGCCGAGCCGCGCCATGACCCGACTGAACCTGGGGTTGGATTTCAGCGGATCGAACGTCGGGTCGCACGGCAGACTGTTGATCCAGAGCATCGGCTCTCTCGCGTCGAGCGCGCGTTCGAGATCCGACATCGCCTTGTCGTATTCGCCGAACGCGATGTCGCTGATCATTAGATCGAAGCTCGCGGAGTGACCGCCTCGGCTCCGCTGGAGCAGCGCGCGCTCACGCCGCGCGTCGCCCCAGCGACCCGTGAGCGCGTAACCGAAGATGAGGTTGGCCCGGCCTCCGAAGTTCGTCGAGTCGATCCGGTACGCCCTCTCGAAGTAGCCCAGCGCGCTGTCGGGCTGCCCGGCGAATCCGAGAAGGTAGCCAAGCCCGCGGTTGAGAATGACCTCGTTCGGATCGAGGGACAGCGCTGCCCTGGCCTGCGATATGGCTTCGTCGAGTCGGCCGGACAAGGCCAAGGTGTAGCCATAGATCCCCATGCCGCTCACCGAGAGAGGATCGCGCTCGTGCACACGCCGCAGCACGGCGACCGCCGCGGGGATCCGCCCGACCATGGCGAGGGTCAATCCATAGGCGGTGAGGAGATCGACGTGGTTCGAATCGATCCTGATCGCGCGCTCCAGCGGTGCGATCGACTCGGCGAAGTGTAGGTCATTGCCGATGGCATTCGACTCGGCGATATAAGACTCGATGATCGTCGAGTCCGCGGCCAACGCGGCCGCGGCGTTTCGCCGGACCTCGACGTCGATCGAATCGAGCGGTCCGACTCCCATGAGTGGGAGTGCTGCTTGCGCAACCGCCAGGAACGCCCGCGCACGCGCGAAGTTTGGATCGCGACCGAGCGCTTGACGAAAGAACGTCTCGGCGCGTGTGAAGTCGGTGCGATCAAGGGCGTGCCTCCCGCGCAGCATGAGGTCGTAGGCTTCCGGGTCGCTCGTGCCACGCGCCCCGTGAGCAGCGAGCCTCGACGACGCCAGTGTGCTGGACGCAAGCCGGAGTTTCCCGAACACCGCGCGCCTGATCGTATCCTGCATTCCAAGGAGCTCGCTTGGCCGTCCTTCGAAGGTGGCGCTCCAGAGAGCCGCGTCGTCGCTCGTGCGCACCAATTCCGCCGTGACGTGGAGGCGCGTGCTCGATCCGCTCACCGTCCCCTGAAGCACCGCACCCACGCCGAGCTTCGATCCAATCTCACGCGCGTCGCGTCCTTTCATCTGCTGCGACGAGCCCCTCGCCTTCACCGTCAGCTCGGGGATCGCGTTCAACGCATCGCGCACCTGGTCCGTGACGCCGTCCTGCAAGTAATCGAATGTCGTGTCGCCACTCTTGTTCTCGAACGGCAGTACCGCGATCGAACGAATCGCGTCGGCACTCGCTCCACCGCGCGCGCGCCAGAAGGCACTCAGTCCAATCGCTCCCGCTACCAGCAAGCCGGCGGCGATAAAGATCGCGCGGCGTGAGCCAACCGATGCCGGCGTGGCAACAGGCAGACGGCGAGATCCCAAGCCGTCGACGGGTGTCGCGATTGTTTCGAGCTCGTTCGCGACATCCGCCGCTGTTTGCGGACGATCACCCGGTTTCTTCGCGATGCACCGCATCACCAGCTCGGCGAGCCTGGTCGGCGTCGCCGGCCGCACCAACGCGATATCCGCCGGGACCTCGACAGCGTGCGCGGCAAACACGGCCTGCGTGCTGCGCCCGGCGAACGGTGCATGACCGGCGAGCATCTCGTACGCCATCATGCCGAACGCGTAGATGTCCGCGCGATGATCGGTCGTGGGATCGGCCGCTGCTTGCTCGGGCGACATATAGGTCGGCGTGCCGAGCGCTACGCCCGCGGATGTCATTGTCCCGCTCGTTGCGGCAGCATCGCTGATCGCCTTGGCGACACCAAGGTCCGTCACGACCGCGGACCGCCCCGCGAGGAGCACGTTGTCCGGCTTGATGTCGCGATGGGTGACCCCTTTCCCGTGGGCGTATTCGAGCGCTCGCGCGACGTCGCGCAGGATGGAGATCGTCTCGGCGATCGGCAGCTCGCCATGCGACAACCTCGCTCGGAGCGATTCTCCCTCGACGAACGGCATCGTGTAATACGGCTGCCCATCGACCTCGCCCGCCGCGAGCAGCGGCACGAGATGCGGATGCTGAAGCCGAGCGGCCAAGGATATCTCGCGGTGGAACCGTGCGATCGAGACGCCGCCCATGAGCTCCGCGGGGAGCAACTTCACGACGACGCGCCGGCCGAGCGCGGCTTCGTCGGCGAGGAACACGCGCGACATACCCCCGCCGCCGAGCTCCCGCTCGATGGTGTACGCGCTGCCCAAGGATTCTTGGAGCTGTTCGCGGAGGTCGCTCAACGTCCGGACCGAGGCGGGAGGAGGTCCAAAGCTAGCCACCGTGATCGGCCTTGTCGATTTCGCGGTCTGTCAAACGTCGTGGTAGCAGAGGGAACGACCCGATTCCAGGATGACCCGACGCAAGAGGAGACGCGACAATGACTTCGGTAGCGACACGGACAATCAGCGACTACGCCGAGGTGAACGGTATCCGGCTCTACTACGAGATCCACGGCGATGGGCCGCCGCTCATCCTTCTCCACGGCGGACTCGGCGCGATCGAGATGTTCGGATGGAACATCCCCGCGCTCGCCGCGAAGCGGCAGGTCGTCGCGGTCGATCTCCAAGGACATGGGCGCACCGCGGACATCGATCGACCGTTCAACGTCGAGTTCATGGCGGACGACATCGCGGCACTCGCGCGGCATCTCGAGCTCGAGCGGGCGGACGTCGTCGGCTACTCGCTCGGCGGTGGCGTCGCACTGCAACTAGCCATTCGGCATCCGGAGCTGGTAGCGAAGCTCGTCATTGTTTCCACCGTTTTTCGGCGCGACGGGTTCTATCCGGACATCCTCGCGCAGCAAGCGCAGATCCACGCCGCCGCGGCCGAGTTCATGAAGCAGACGCCGATGTACGAGTTGTACTCCGCGGTCGCGCCTCGCGCTCAGGACTGGCCGCGGTTGCTCGACAAGATCGGCGACGCGATGAAACAGCCATTTGACCTCACTGAGCAGATTCGCGGCATCACCGCGCCGACACTCGTCGTCGCCGGCGACTGCGACATCTTCCCGCCGTCGCATGCCGTGGAGCTGTTCACGCTGCTCGGGGGAGGTCAGCGCGACGGCGGATGGGACGGTTCCGGGCGTCCCAAGTCCCGTCTCGCCATTCTGCCGGGCCTCACGCACTACACGATTTTCAGCGACGAAGTTCTCGCTTCGACCGCTCTCCAATTTCTCGACGACCCCTCGACGAACCCGTGAGGTGGATCAGGTAGCGCGGAGCCCGGTCGACATCTAGGATTCGGCTGTCAATTTCGCCCCCTCCCTGATGAAATCACATATGATTGCCGCCGCCGCGCTCACTTGCGCGGCGCGGCTCTCCGCGCAGGACGCAACAATCGTCTACCGTCTCGGACGCGACACCGTCGCCGTCGAGCAGTTCACACGATCGGCGACCAAGTTCAGCGGCGAGACTGTCATCCGCAGCGGTCCGGCCGTCACTCGAACGCAGTACGACATCACGCTCGCCGGCGGCAAGCCCACGGCCATGGTGATTCGTCGCCGACAGGCCGACGGATCGCCCATCCCCAACAACCCGCTGGAATATCGTTTCGCGTTTCGGCCGGATTCAGTCCGGCGCGACGTCGTGTGGAAGGACAGCACCCAGACGATGGGCTTCGCCGCGGCAAACGCGTTCGTCGTTCTTCCCGTGTATTCCTACGCGCCGTTCGAGCTGATCTACGCTCGCGGCGCGGGACGCGACTCGGTCCCCGCGGTGAATCTCGGCGGCAATGCGGTGAGCGCGATCGGATTGCAGAAGGTCGGCGGCGACACGTTGCGCATGCGCGGCGGCACGTATCAAATGCTGATCCGCTTCGACCGCGACGGTCGCTTGCAATGGACCGACGGCGTCCTGACGACGAACAAGGCGATCGGCACGCGGGTCGCGGCCTCGGTGGACATCGCCAAGCTCGCGTCTTCGATGAAACCCACGGGCGTCCTGTCGCCGCGCGCAACGGCGTACGCGGGCTTCAATCGCGGCCCGATCTTCATCAGCTACGGTCGTCCGGCCGTGCGCGAGCGCTCGGTTTGGGGCGGGACTCTCATTCCCTTCGACTCCGTTTGGCGGACCGGCGCCAATGAGGCGACGCATCTCGCGACATCGAAGACGATGCTCCTCGGCGACATGACGCTCGCGCCCGGGCTGTACACACTGTGGACGCAACACACCCACAGCGGGACTTACCTCATCGTCAACAAACAGGTCGGTCAGTGGGGCACGGAGTACACGGCGGCGCAGGACATCGGCCGAGCGAAAATGGAGATGGCGAAGACCTCCGAACACGTCGAAGACTTCACCATCACCATTCGCGCCGCAGGCGCGAATCGTGGGTTTATAGATCTGGCGTGGGGTGACTCTGTAGCGACGACGGCGTTCACCGTACGGTGAACGCCGCGCCGCGCGGTCAGGCGACACTGCCCGCCGGCTGTTTCGCCATCGACGCGAGCACGTCGTCGAGACGGTCGTAGCTCCGGCCGACGCCTTTCTCCATTCCGGTCTGGAGCATCCCGTCACGCGCCTCGCGCGATGGGCTGCGCACGGTGTTGATCAGCGTCGTGACGCCGTTGTGCTCCGCCAACTCGAGCGTCGACACGGCCTCGCCTGGGAAATCATCGAACTGTTCGGTGCAGACGAGCTTTCCCGGCGCGTTGATCTCGCGGTACTCGCCGCCGAGTCCGAGCGTCTGGTTCTTTTCGTCGTTCTTCCAGACATAGCGGTACTTACCGCCGACGCGGAGGTCGACGTCGCACTGAATGAAATACCAGCCGTCGGGTCCGAGCAGCCAGCGCTTGAGCAGCTCCGGCTTGGTGTAGGCGTCCCAGACCATGCGTCGCGGCGCGTTGAAGCTTCGTGTCATCACGATGTCGCGGTCGCCCTGAGCCGTGACGGTGAGTGCTCCCTTGTTCGGCATTGTCGCTCTCCTCATCGGTTGGATCGTTTGCGCTTCGGTCGTGCTTTCTCGTGGGCCTTCATCTCTTCGAGGAGGTTGTCGAGCCTTTGGAACTGCGCCTCCCAAAGCTTTCGATAGTTCTCGAGCCACTCCGTGGCTTGTCCGAGCCGCTTCGCCTCTAACCGGCAGGGCCGCCTCTGCGCGTCGCGGCCGCGTGAAACGAGGCCTGCTTTCTCGAGCACTTTGAGGTGTTTGGAAATGGCCGGCTGGCTCATCGCGAACGGCTCGGCCAGCTCGGTCACCGATGCTTCCCCGAGCGCCAGGCGGGCGACGATCGCGCGGCGGGTCGGGTCGGCGAGGGCGGCGAAGGTGGCGTCGAGGAGCGCCGGGCTCCCTGGTTCATAACCGTGTAGTTTCATAACCTATTGGTTATATACAACGCCATCTTCCGGCGGTCAAGGTCTTTTTTCGCGCGCGCGGCGGTCCCATGATTGAGCTACCTCCTTCGGTCCTTCTTTCCATGATCAAGCTCGTTCCGGCAGTCGCGCTCGTTTCGGCAGTCCAGCTCCCCGCACAGACCAAGCCGTTCTCGGTCGTCGAAACCAGCATCACCGACATGCGGTCGGCGCTGCAGCAGAAGCGCACGACGTCACGCGAGATCGTGACCCAGTACTTGAACCGGATCGCGATGTACGAGGACAAACTGCACGCGGTGATCATGGTGAACCCGCGCGCATTGGCCATCGCGGACTCGCTCGATCGCTTGCGGGCTCAGGGGCGAATACTCGGACCGCTGCACGGCATTCCCGTCGCGCTCAAGGACAACGTCCACACGACGGACATGCCGACGACGGGCGGTGCGCTCGCCTTTGCCGATCTCGTGCCGCCGTACGAAGCGACGCTGACGAAGAATCTCGAGGACGCCGGGGCGATCATCATCGCCAAGACGCAGCTCACCGAGCTGGCGAACTGGGTCGCCAGCGGGATGCCCGGCAATTACAACGGCCTGAATGGCTACGGCATGAATCCGTGGGACCCGCGGCGCGACCCGCGCGAGCAGTTCTTCGACGGGCGACCAGTGCTCGGGACCGGCGGTTCGAGCTCCGGCGCTGGAACCAACGTGAGCTTCTGGATGGCGAACGTCGGCACCGAGACCTCTGGGTCGATTCTCAGTCCGTCGAATCAGAACATGCTCGTGGGGATCAAACCGACGGTGGGGCGCGTCAGCCGTTATGGCGTCATTCCGATCACGGCCGATCAGGACACGCCCGGCCCGATGGCGCGCACGGTGAGCGACGCGGCGATCTTCTTCGGCGCCCTCGAGGGCGCGCAGCCCGACCCGCATGATTCTCTGACGCGCCGATGCCCCCCGCCGGCGGGACGCGACTATACGAGATTTCTAAACCCAGCCGGCCTCAAGGGCGCGCGCATCGGCATTCCGCGCGTTTTCTTTTACGAGCGGAGCGCTGCCGGAAGCGCCACACCGAGGGGCGGCTTGACCGATGCACAGCGAAAGGTGATGGACGACGCGATCGCCGTGCTCAAAGCGCAGGGCGCGGTGATCGTCGATCCCGCCGACATCCCCAGCGTCGCCGACACGGACGCCGCCAACAACTTTCTCAACTGGAACTCGTGCAGTGGTCTCGAGAACGCCAAGGGACTCGATGCCAACTGCTCGGTCGTTCTCAAGTACGGTATGAAGCGCGACTTCAACGCATGGCTCAAGTCGCTCGGCGACAAGGCTCCGGTGAAGACACTGACCGAGCTGCGCCAATGGAACATCACGCATCAGCGCGCGGGGGCGATCAAGTACGCGCAGGCAAACCTCGATATCTCCGACGAGATGGACGTCCAGGCCGATCGGGCTCGCTACGAAGCCGATCGCCGGAAAGACATACTTCTCGGCGGTACCAACGGCATCGACGCGGCGCTCAAGGCGCATCGGCTCGACGCCCTGCTCTTCCCCGGCGTTAGCAGCGCCGGTATCGCGGCTCGTCCAGGCTACCCGACGGTGACCGTCCCATTCGGATTCGTCCCCGTCCCCGCTGGAACCGGCGCCGCCGCATTTCCCGCCGGATTCGAGCCGAAACCTTCCCCCTACAACGTCAGCTTCACCGGGACAGCGTGCAGCGAGCCAAAGCTGATCGAGCTGGCCTACGCGTTCGAGCAGGCGACGAAGAAACGAATTCCGCCGCCGCAGTTTCCATAGAGATCACGACCACGTTGCATCCGAGACCGTGGATCATTTGAACAATTAGATACGGGACAACTTCGGAAACTCGACGGATCACCTACAGGAGAAAGCTGTTCTTGAAGTCCGTTCAACTCCTGTCGGTTGTCCCGTATCTGATCGTGATGGCCTCCAGGACGTTGGAATGCGGACCGGTCGCAAGCCCACGAGGCCGCACGCATCTCTGGAACTTTTATTCTCCGCGCGCCATTCTGGTGCCGCAACCATAACCGTGAGGACCGGGAATGGCGCGGGACGCAATCATTGTCGGTGGAGGACTCGCCGGGTCGGCGCTGGCCGAGCAATTAGCGAAGGCCGGACGCGATGTCCTCGTCTTCGAGCGGGAAACCGAGTTCAAGGATCGTGTTCGCGGTGAGAACATGTTGCCGTGGGGCGTCGCGGCGGCGAAGCGACTCGGCATCTTCGACGATTTGATCGCCGCCGGCGGCAACCCGGCCAACACGTGGATGACCTACGCCATGGGTCATCCGTCGCCCCCGCGTGATTTGCGCGCGACGACGCCAGGCGGCGATACGATGTTGAACATGTTTCATCCGGACATCCAGAAAGTCGTGACGACTCGCGCCGTCAACGCGGGCGCGACGATTGTTCGCGGCACCACCGTACTCTCGCTGACTGCCGGTGCCGGAGAATCCCCGTCCGTGACGTACGAGTCCGAGGGCCGGCTCCTCTCGGAGAGCGCGCGAATCGTCGTCGGTGCGGACGGCCGCAATTCACAGATGCGGATCTGGGGCGGATTCGAGGTGCACCGCGATCCCAAGTTCTTCACCATCGCGGGAACTCTCATCGAAGGCACCGACATCCCGCATGACGGCGCCTACCTCTGCATGGGTCCCGGCTTCGCGAGTTTCTGGGCACCCCTTGGTCAGCGGAAATCGAGGACGTACTTCGTATATCCGACAGTCACCGGAAAGCGACGCCTCACCGGCACGGAAAGGGTCGCCGAGTTTCTTCAGGCCGTGCAATCGGTCGGCACACCCGCCTCGTGGACCGAGAGTGCACGGTCGATCGGGCCGCTCGCCGAATTCGACGGCGCCGACCGCTGGGTCGAGTCGCCGGCAAAGAACGGCGTCGTGCTGATCGGCGACGCCGCGGCGTCATCTGACCCTTCGTGGGGCTCCGGGCTCTCGCTGACGCTCGCCGACGTCGAGCACCTCGCCGGGCAGCTCACGAGCAACACAGATTGGAACGCCGCGATCGGCGACTACGCGCGACAGCACGACCAGTATTACGGCGCGCTCCACAGAATCCATTCCTGGATGCGAGAGCTGATCTGGACGCCGGGTCCGGAAGCCGACGCTCGACGCCACCGCGTCTTCTCGCGCATGTTTCAGGACCCGACCGGTTTCCCCGACGGCGTCGGCCTCGGACCGTTCGGCCCGAGCGACGAGAACGCGCGTCAACTCATCCTCGGCATCGGCTACTGACACCATGCGTACGCTCGCCCTCCTTCTCGCCGCTCCGTCGCTCGCCCTCGCGCAACTTCCGGCCGCGTCTCCGCGCTTCGAGATCGCATTCGCAAAGGCGGCGCACGCCGAGCCGATCACCGGGCGTGTGTACGTCGCCATCAGCAGAACGAGCGACGCAAACCGGACACCGATTCAGCAGGCAGGAGAGACAGGCGTACCACTCTTTGGGGTGAACATCGATCAGCTCGGCCCGGGCGCCATCGCGACGATCGACGCGAAGACGTTTGGTCACCCCGTCCAGAGTCTCAGCGAGATTCCCGCCGGCGAGTATTGGGTTCAACCGTTCGTGAACATCTACACCAAGTTCGCGCGTGCCGACGGTTACACCGTCTGGCTGCACATGGACCAGTGGGAGGGACAACACTGGCAGCGCTCACCGGGGAATCTCTACGGCGATCCGGTGAAGATCACCTTCGATCCAAAGTCGACAAAGGCGATCAAGCTCGTCGCCGACAGAGTCGTCCCCGCGGTGGCGATTCCCGCGGACAACGAACACGTGAAGCGCATCAAGATCCAGAGTCAGATTCTCTCCAAGTGGTGGGGACATCCCATCTTCCTCGGCGCCACGGTCTTGCTGCCGAAGGATTACGATCGGCATCCGGAAGCGAAGTACCCGATCATTTACGATCAGGGACATTTCTCGCTCGGCGCGCCGGGCGGTTACGGTCAGACGGGCGGGCGCGGCGGACAACGCGGCGGCGATTTCACCTCGTACTGGGACGCCGACGGCACGCCGCGCATGATCCTCGTCACGCTCCAGCATCCGTCGCCCTACTACGACGACTCCTACGGCGTGAACTCGGCCAACAACGGCCCGTTCGGCGACGCGATCATGCAAGAGTTGATTCCGGAGATCGAGACGAAGTTCCGCGTGATCCGCGAGCCGTGGGCGCGACTGCTGACGGGTGGCTCGACGGGCGGTTGGATCGCGCTGGCGCACCAGGTTTTCTATCCGGATTTCTACGGCGGCACGTGGGCGCTCTGTCCCGACGGCGTCGACTTTCGCTACCACCAGATCGTCAACGTCTATGACGACGCCAACGCCTACTGGATCGACAAGGGATGGGTGAAGGTCGATCGTCCGGACAGCCGGCGACCCGACGGCAACATCCAAACGATGATGAAGGACGAGAACTGGTATGAGCTCGTCCAAGGCGACCGGTCACGGTCCGGGGGCCAGTGGGACATCTGGGAGGCGACATACGGTCCCGTCGGCGCGAACGGTTATCCGGCGCCGATCTGGGACAAGCGCACGGGCGCGATCGACAAGAAAGTCGCCGCCTATTGGAAGGAACACTACGACCTGCGAAACATCCTCGAGACGAACTGGTCGACGCTCGGACCCAAGGTCGCGAACAAGATCAACGTCTACGTCGGGGACGCGGACACGTATTTCTTGAACATGGGCGTCCACATGCTCGAGAATTTCCTCAAGTCCGCGAAAACTCCGGCGTGGACGGGCGAGATCGTCTTCCAGCCGATGGCGCCCCACTGCTGGGGCCCGAGCATGCGCGAGCTAATCCCCAAAATGGCGGCGCAGATCGACAAGTCCGCGCCCTCGGGCGCGGACTTGAGGAACTGGAAGTACTGAGCCTCCTCCGCGGTTTTAGCGGCCGCTCGGGAACTCCAGCGTGCCGAGGATCGAGATGACGCGGTGCTTGACGTCCGAGTCATTAGCAATCTTTGACAGGCTGTGATCGTAACGGACGGCGAGACCGACCGTCCGGCCTCCCATTCGGAACGCGATGCCGGCACCACCGATGACGCTGAAATCGGTCGAGTTGGCCTTCACGTCGGCATTGTCGCAGCTCGAGCTCTCCGAAATGCCCGGACCCTTGATCTCGAAATCGCAGCTCGTCTTGAACGCCAAGGCCGGCCCGGCATAGATGAAGGGGTGTGGACCGGTGGTTGCCGCGGCGAGCTCGAATCGGAGCAATGCGGGGATCTGCAGGTACGTCATCTTCAACGCGCCGGAGAAGCCGGGAGCCTGAGCGTCCTTCACGCTCGCGCCCTTCGACGTGAGGGCAATCTCAGGCTCGAACGCGAGCGTCGGAGAGAATGGCAGCACCGCGAGGGCTCCGGCGAGGAATCCCGTGCGTCGTCCCGCGTCCTGGGCATCGCCGCCGCCAACCGTGGCTGAGTTCGCGCCAAGCGTGAAGCCGAACCGCCGCGGCGGCATCGGCAGTGCCGACGATTGGGCGTTCGCGCCCACGGCGCCGGCAACCATGAGGAGACTCAACACGCCAACGTGACTGACACGCATCTAACCGTCCTGGGTGAGGGTACGACATGTTAACGCGCATCGTGAGCAATGCGTAACACGCATCTGTTGATCGGATGTTAACTGGGGTCAGACTCCATCCCGCGACTCTTCCCCTCTTGCGCAAGGCGCGGCCCGTATCCTACCTTCCCCTCTGATTCAGAGGGGGAAGCCAACAGATGCTCGATCCGGATGGTGGTCTGCTGCGCGGCACGCTCGACGTGCTCATCCTCAAGGCGCTGAGCTGGGGTCCGCGTCACGGGTACGCGGTGGCAGAGTGGGTTCAGGCGGTGACCGATGGCGAGTTGCTCGTCGAAGAAGGACCGCTCTACACCGCGCTCCATCGCCTCGAGAAGAACGGACTTCTCACCAGCGAGTGGGGGTACTCGGACAACAACCGCCGAGCCAAGTACTACGAGATGAGCCGCGCCGGCCGGCAGCAGTTGCGCGCCGAGGTGTCATCGTGGGAGCGCTACGCGCGCGCCGTCGGAAAGGCCCTCGCCGCGGCATCACCCTCGATCGCGTAACCGCGGATTCGTTGTCATGCGGCGCGTCTTTCGAGTTCCGTTCACCGCCCGCGTCGATCGCGAAGTGGACGAGGAGATCGCTTTTCACCTGGATATGCGCGTGCGACGGCTCGTCGACACCGGATGGTCGCCCGCGGCCGCGCGCGCCGAAGCACTACGACAGTTCGGCGACCTCGACACTGTTCGCGACTCGTGTGTCGCGATGGATCAGCAACGGGAGCGTACGATGCGACGCGTGAACCTCGTGACGGAGCTCGTTCAAGACACCACGTTCGCGCTGCGAACGCTTCGTCACAACCTCGGGTATGCGGCGGTGATCGTCATCGCGTTGGCGGTGGGAATCGGCGCGAACACGGCGATCTTCACGCTCGTCGACGCCCTGCTCGTTTCGACGCTGCCGGTGAAGCACGCGGAGGAGCTGGTCGGGGTCGGCGATCCGCGTCGTGTGGGCGGGATGTCGATCGGATCGCCGCGCACTGATCTGCTCTCGTATCCGCTATATAAGGATCTCGCGCGAGAGAACACCGTCTTCAGCGACATGATCGCGACGGGCCGCAGCAGCCGGCTCGACATTCGGATCGACAGCGCCCACCAGGAGCTGGAGCACGCGCGCGGTCGCTTCGTCACGGGTAACTACTTCTCGATGCTCGGCGTCCCCGCGGGGGCGGGGGCGGGGGCGGGGCGAACGTTCGGAAGAGAGGTCGATCAGAGCGCGGACGCGGCGCCGGTCGCGACGATCAGCTATGGGTATTGGACGCGCCGTTTTCACAACGATCCGAGCATCATCGGCAAGACAATTCTCATCAACAATGTCCGAATCACGATTGTCGGCGTCGCCGCGCGTGGATACACGGGTGAGGTCGTCGGCGTCTACACGGACATCTGGCTTCCGATCGCCATCTCCGACGCGTTGAACCCGAACCGGCGCACGCTCGACGACCGCGGGACGGCTTGGCTCCTCGCCATGGGACGCCTCAAGCCCGGCGCGACGCTCGCACAGGCAAAGCAGCAGACGAGCACGATTCTCCAACGGTCGATCGTCAGTCACGCCACACCACTCGACGCCAAGGCGTTCCTCGACGTCAAACCGACCTACTACGTCGGGGACGGATCCAAAGGATTCTCGCGGATTCGCGTCACCTTCCAAGCGCCGCTCCTCACTCTCATGATCGGCGTCGCGCTCCTCCTCTGTATCATCTGCGCCAATGTCGCGAACCTCATGCTCGCGAGATCGATCGCCCGGGGACGCGAGCTGTCAGTGCGACAGGCACTCGGCGCCGGGCGCTCGCGTCTGGTGCGGCAACTGCTCACCGAGAGCGCGGTGCTGGCGCTCGTCAGCGCGGCGGCCGGCCTTCTTTTCGCTTGGTGGGGAAGCCGGACGTTGCTCCGCCTCGCGTCGGCGGGCCAGCTCGACATCGGGATGAATCTGACGGTACTTGCCTTCACCCTCGGGGTATCGTTGGCGGCTGTCGCCCTCTTTGGTCTGCTCCCGGCATTACGCGCGTCACGTTTCGACCTCGCGTCGTCGATTCGGTCGGGAGCGCAATCGCTCTCGGGGTCACTCGGCAGCCGAGGCCAACGGGCGCCGCTCGGCAAGTTGCTGATCGCGTCGCAGGTGACATTGTCGGTCGTGCTCCTCGTGGGCGCGACGATGCTCGCGCGGAGCCTCCGCAACACCCAGGCGACCGACATCGGCGTAGACCGCGATCACCTCGTGATCATCGACGTCGACGTCCTGGCGCGCGGCTACAACGGTCCAGTGCTCGCCCGCCTCGCCCACGACCTGCGAGACCGGATCGCGGCGATTCCGGGCATCGCGGCGGTAAGTTTCTCCGAGAATGGCGTGTTCTCGGGATCGGACAACGGCACGTCGCTCCAAGTGCCGGGCTTTGTCGCGCGATCCGTCGAGGACACGCTCATCGCGTTCGACCATGTGGGGCCGGGATACTTCAAGGCTGCGGGAACGCGAGTGCTCGAGGGGCGCGAGCTGACCGCGGCGGACGAGAACAGGCCGGTGCAGGTGGTCGTCGTCAACGAGTCGTTCGCGAAATTCTATTTTCCGGGCACGTCGGCGATCGGGCGTTTCATTCGGGCCGACTCTCTTTCGCTGCAAATCGTGGGCGTCGTCAAAGACGTGCATCAGAACGGCATCAAGGAAGACAACCTGCGACGCATGTACTTGCCGTACGTGCACACGGGAGAAAACGGTCAACCAGGGGGCCTCCGGCTCATAGCGCGTACTGCCGGCGACCCGTCCTCCGTGGTGCAGCAGATTCGCAAGACGATAGTGAGCGTCGATCCGTCGTTGCCAATCGACGGTGTCGACCCGCTGTCCGGCTTGCTGGCGCGGTCGATCGCGCAGGAGCGGCTGGTCGCACAGCTGGCGACGGCGTTCGGCGTGTTGGCGCTCCTTCTCGCCGCGATCGGACTGTACGGGCTCATGACGTACACGATCTCGCGCCGCACGCGGGAGATCGGTCTGCGCATCGCACTCGGCGCGCAGCGCGGCCGCGTGTTGCGGTTGGTGATGATGGACGCGATGCGCCTCGTCATTGTCGGACTCGTGCTCGGCGTTTTGGTCGCCTATCTGTCGACGGGATTGCTCGAGACGCAGCTCAACGGCGTGAAGCCGGGCGATCCGCTGTCGATTCTCGTCGCGGCGGTCGTCCTCATGGGGTCCGCGATCCTCGCCGCGCTTCTCCCCGCCCTCCGGGCGTCGAGAGTCGAGCCGATGGTCGCGTTACGATCCGAGTAAGCCATCGCCACCCGGTACAAACCCCCGCGAATGGGGTCAGACTCCATTTTCTAATAGGAGTCTGACCCCATAGCGATTTGGGGCGTTTCGGGGCGTATCAAATCGTTGTGGGGCGAGGCCTTGAGAAACGCTGGGTTTTCGGCAAATTCGCTCAATGCGTCGTACGAGAGTGTTGATGGTCGTGGCCGCGGTGTTCGGCGCCGCGTGCGGGGGTGGGGGCGGCGATACCACCGGGCCGAAACCGACGGACAACACTCCGGCCGCCATCACTCTATCGCCGTCGGCGGCGATCAGCCTCGTCTCCGGAGTGACGACCAACATCACGGCGACGGTGACGGCGAAGGACGGCCGCACCGTGTCGACGAGCGTCGTGTGGACGGCCGACGACGCCAGCATAGTATCGGTGGCACTCGGGTCGATTACCGGCGTGAAAGTTGGAACGACCACCGTCACCGCGCGCGCGGGGACGGTGTCCGCCTCGGTCCAGGTGACGGTGACCCCGGGAGCCGCTTTTCAGCTCGGTCTTCGAACGCAGCCGCTCGGTGGCGCGATCGGCGGTCCGTTGGCGACGCAACCGGTCGTGGAAATCCGCGACGCCGCGGGTAACCTGGTGTCGACAGCATCGACGACAGTAACCGTGGCGCTGGCGAGCGGGGGCGGCAGCTTGTCAGGAACCGTCGCGGTGGCGACGAGCGGCGGCGTGGCGACGTTCACGGATCTTGGCATCGCCGGCGTGGCCGGTGCGCGGACGATGACGTTCACGGCGCCCAATCTCGTCGGCGCAACGTCCAATCAGTTCACGATGACGCCGCCGGAGACGCCCGTCATCACGCTCGACAAGAACGTCGTGAGCTTCGCGACGCGGGCGAATCACACGCCGCAAGCGTCGACGATCAGCATCACCAACCCCGGCGCCCTGCCGCTCGTCGGCATGACGATCGATCCGGTGGCATACGGCAGCGGCGAGCCCGCGGGTTGGCTGGTCGCGACGCTGAACACGGTCAACGCACCGGCCGTGATGACGCTGAGCATCAACATCGTTGGACTGACTCCCGGAACATATCACGCGACCGTCAAGCTGAATGGTCCCAGCGCCCCGAACTCTCCGGCGACGATCACGGTGTCGCTCCTCGTCGTGCAGGACTACGACGTGACCTTCGGCGGCGCGTCGGAAAAGGTGAAGGTGCTCGACATCGGCGACACATTCTCGCCGACGTTCACCGTTGCGGGGCCGAACGGGCCCGTGTCCGGCATCGCCGTGACGACAGCGAGCCGATCGCCCAGCGTCGCCGCCGTCGCCTCCGACGGCAAGATCACCGCGAAGACCGCCGGCGACGCCTGGGTCGTGGCGCTTTCCGATTTCTCGAGCGACTCGATCTTCGTGATCGTTGCGGCGTCGAAGACGTCGCCGATCGTTCGAACGGGTCTCACGACGTACCTCACGAAGATCGGTGACACGGCCGTCGTCAACGTCGTTCTCGATACTCGCGGCAAGACGGTGGGCGCGGCGCGGATCGACGCTGATATCTCCTTCCTGCCGGGAACGGTCACCTTCCTTCCGGCCGCTGGACCGCCGGCACCGGTGTTCAGCGTGTCGTCGGGAGTCATTCACATGTCGATCGCCAACGCGACCGGGATGACCGGTGTGGTGAACCTCGTAACGATCAGGGTGGTTTCTAGAACTGCCAGCAGCGGTCTTCTTTACCTTTACGCGTTGGACGTTAGTGGAATCGACGGCTCGAGCCTGACCGGGCAAACGCAGTCCACAAGAGTTCCGGTGGTCTTCCGATGAGCATTTTCAGACATGGCATGAATGGGCGTCGGTCGGCGCTGATCGTCCTCGGCGTGACGCTCGCGGCCTCGGCGTGCACGGAACCTCGACGCGCCGATCAGGCGAAACCCGCGCCCTCGGTGCAGCCGGAGGCCCGCGTCGAGCTGTCCGATTCGCTCGCCGCGCCGGGCACTGAAGTCGACGTCACCGTGCGCGTCGTCGGCGCTCGACTCGCCAGCATGACCGCCCGACTGGCGTACGACAGCAGCGGAGTGCGCTTCGTTCGCGAAGAGACGGTGAGCGACGGCGCGACGCGCGTCGTGAACCCGCAGCCGGGACTCGTCCGATTCGCCGCGATCGCGCCGAACGGCTTCGCCGAGGGTCGCGTCTACACGCTTCGTTTCTCCGTCGTGCGCTCATCGGCGCTGAGGTCCTTTCGGCTGTCGACCGACGAGGCACACAGCGTCTCGCAGGCCAACCTCGCTCCCGCGTTCTCGAGGAAGCCGTGATCCGGATGCGTCGCGCCACGCCGCTCCTCTCATTGGCTTTCGTCACGGGCGCGTGCGGTCTCTTCCATAGATCGCACGCGGCGTCGCCGGCGATCGAATCGCTCCGTCCAGATTCGGTGTTCGTCGCGCCGGGCGCGGTCGTCGAGATCGTCGTGCAGGGCCGTGGTTTCGTTCCGGGCACGCCGGGCCGGAACACGGTGCGCTTCGGCACCGCGAAGATCACCAACGTGCCGGCGAGCGACGACGGCCGAGTGATTCGCGTCGTCGTGCCCGACCGCGTTCCGTCGGGCGGCGACGCTGCGCCGCTTCCACTGGAGACCGGTCGTTATGACATCCGGGTCGAAACGTCGGCCGGAACCAGCAACGCCATGGTCGTGAGAGTGTTCCGATGACTCTTCGACAATTTCGTTTCTTGTCGCTCGTATGCGCGCTACTGGCGCCGCTCGGCGCCACATGGTCGCAGCGCCCCACACCGCCTCGCCAAGCGCGCGACGCCGACCGCGTGTCGGGAGAGGCCGGCGAAATCAAGGAAGACATCGAAGGGCGCGACGAGTGGTTTTGGGCACAGCGCACGTATCCGTTCGCCGAGCGCCCGTACGCGAAATTTGCCGACCTGTTCAATGCGCTGCGGACACGTCCGAGCTTGTTTGCGTCGTCGACCGCGGCGGCGCCGCTGACCGGAAGCTGGCGACCGATCGGCCCAAACGGTTTGTGGGTGTCATTGCTCGAGACCGGACGAATCGCGGCGATCGTTCCCGCGACGAAGCCGGGCGGTCCGATGTACGCCGGCACGGCGTCCGGCGGTGTCTGGCGCAGTACGGACAATGGGGTCACCTGGACGGCGCTCACCGACCACGAGTGTGGGCTGACCACTGGCGCGATGGCGCTCGATCCGAAGGACCCGACCATCGTTTACGCGGCGACGGGTGAAGGCAACGGTGGCCTGAATGGCTGCGGCGTGCTCCGCTCCGGCGACGGCGGCAACACCTGGACGACGGGTCTCACCGGGTTGCGTTCGACCGCGGGCACGGGCGGACCATTTCTCAGCCTTGTCGTCGATCCCGCCACCGCGGGGTCGGCGTCGTCTTCCATTCTGCTGGGCGCGACGCTCTTCTCGAATGCGGGAATCGTGCGCTCGGTGAACAGCGGAGCATCGTGGACTCCGGTGCTGAACACGGGACCGGCGTCGAGCATCGTGGCGCATCCGACGAAGCCGGGAACATTCTATGCCGGCGACCGCGTGACGACGCCGGCGACGTCACGCGGCGTCTATCGGTCGACGGACGTCGGGCTCACGTGGTCTCAGCTGCCGCCCTTCCCGTCGGTCGACCAGAATTCGATCGGGCGGGTGGAAGTCGCGATGAGCAAGGCGACGCCGGGCGTCGTGTGGGCGCTCGTCGGCGACCGCAGCACCAGCGGCTTTCTCGGATTGTTCAAGTTCGATGAAGCGACCAGCACCTGGACCCAGCTCGCGGCTAGTGGCATCACCGCTTCGAGTTTCGGGACGCAGCAGACGTACGATCTGGTGCTCGCCGTCGACCCAACGGACCCGCAGCGGATTTACGTGGCGGGCGTACGAGCGTTCCGCTCACTCGACGGCGGTGCGACGTTCAAGCCGATGGCGGTGGACGTTCACGTGGATTGGCACGTCATCGTCTTCGACCCCAACGATCCAACGATTTTGTGGGCCGGCACGGATGGCGGCGTGTATCTCTCGACCGACGGCGGCGATAGCTGGTCGTCGCGCAGCGCCGGTTTGGCGATCACGCAGTTCTATCCCGGGATCTCCGTGCATCCGCAGGGGACGCGCATCTCGGGTGGCTCGCAGGACAACGGCACCCACGTCTTCACCGGAACGCCATTCTGGGATGCATTCATCGGCGGCGACGGCGGCTACACCGCGATCAACTATGCGAATCCCAACGTCCACTGGGGAGAAACGCAGTGGTCGGGGACGACGGTCGGCAACCTGTTCCGGCAGGACGGCATAGCGGCGGCGCAGCGGAGAAGCTCCGGCATCAACCTCACCGATCGCGCGCAATTCATTCCGCCGCTCGTCATGGATCCGGTCAATCCGTCGAAGCTGTATTTCGGAACGTTCCGGCTCTACCAGACGATCAACGAGGGTGTGACCTGGACGGCGCTCGGCGCCGATCTGACGGGTGGATCGGGGACGATCACTTCGATCTCCGTGTCGCCCGCCGACACGATGACGATCTACGTCGGAACGAGCGATGGCCGTGCCTTGGTCTCTCGCGATGGCGGCGTGACGTTTACCGCGGCGACGGGCCTGCCGAACCGTTTCGTGACGCGCGTGACGGCGCATCCAACCGATCCGCTTCGCGCGCTCGTCACGGTTTCCGGCTTCGGGACCGGGCACGTTTTCGAAACGACGACGGGCTTTGTCGGCGCCGTTCACGACGTCACTGGCAACTTGATCGACGCGCCGGCCAACGTGGCGATCTATATGCCGGGGGCCGGCGCCATCGTCGTCGGATCGGATGTCGGCGTTTTTCAGTCGGTCGACAACGGCATTTCGTGGACCGCCGGTCCCGCGGGGATGCCCAATGTGATCGTCTACGATCTCGTCTTTCAGCCGGCGATCGGACTACTCGTCGCGGGCACCTACGGCCGCGGTATGTTCGCGTACGATCTCGGTGCGCAAACGGCGCTGCGCGGCGACGTGAATGGCGACGGGAAGATCGACGCCTCCGACGCACTGCTCATCCAGCAGGCAATCGTCGGCTCATTACCCTCGACCACGACCATCTATCCGCGCGGTGACGCGAACTGTAACGGGTCAATCGACGCCGCGGACGTCGTTCTCGTGTTACGCGCGGCGGTCGGGTTGTCGACCACGGGCGCTTGTGTGGGGACGACGAAATGATCGCCGCGGCGGTAGCGACGCGCGCTCAGGATGAGAGCGATTCCTGCGTTCCGACGCCGCCGGCGCGGCGCTTGTAGGTGCCGTCGCCCTGCAGATCCCAACCCGTCGGATCGCTCACATAGCGAGCGAGCAGGTCGTCGAGCATGCGACGGTGGCGGCCGTCGGTGATCGGGGCGAGGAGCTCGACGCGCCGGCGGAGATTTCGCGGTCGCAGGTCGGCTGAGCCGATGAAGTAGCGCGGGTCGCCGCCGTTCGCGAAGCGATAGATGCGCGAGTGCTCGAGGAACCGGCCGACGATCGATACGACGCGGATGCGGTCGCTGAGGTCGGGGACGCCGGGGCGCAGCGTGCAGATACCGCGCACGACGAGATCGACGTCGACGCCGTCGCGCGAGGCGCGGTAGAGGGCGCGGACGATGTCCGGGTCGGAGAGACCGTTGAGCTTCGCCGTGATCCGGGCCGGGCGACCGGCGCGAGCGAAGGCTGCTTCACGATCGATGCGCTCGAGAATACCGGTCAGCAGATGGTTCGGCGCGATCAACAACGCGCGCGAGGTGCGTCGCGGCGCCTCGGATGATCCGGTCAGCTCGTTGAACAAGTCGGCGACGTCGCTCGCGATCAGGTCGTTCGTCGTGAACAGACTGAGATCCGTATACTGCTCGCCCGAGCGCGTGTTGTAATTGCCGGTCCCGATGTGCACGTAGCGCCGCAGTCCCCCGCTCTCTCGCCGAACGACCAGCGCCACTTTCGCGTGGTTCTTGAATCCGACGATTCCACGCACGACGTGCCCGCCCGCCGCCGCGAGCGCCTTCGCCCACCCGATGTTGATCTCTTCGTCGAAACGCGCCTTCAGCTCGACGAACGCGGTCACGGACTTGCCGTGCTTCGCCGCCTGCAAGAGGGCGTCGGCGATCGGCGACGGGGTGCCGATCCGATAGAGCGTGATCTTGATCGCCGCGACCTGCGGATCGTTCGCCGCGTCGTGGATGAAGCGCACGACGCTGGCGTTGAACGAATCGAATGGATGGTGCAGCAACACGTCGCCGCCGCCCACGGCGTCCAGCGTGTTCGGGGCGCTCGCGAATGCCTGACGGGCGGCGAGGCGAGGATAGGTGAGCAAGGAATGCGGCGGCAGCTCGAGCTGCGCTACGCCGCGCAGGTCGAGCAGGCCTTCGACCTCCTCGACGTCCGAGAGCACTGGCGTTCCGTTCACCGCTTGCTCGCGTCGCACATTTTCGAGGAGCAGCGCGCGCAGGATCGCCGGCATCGTACGCTCGACCTCGAGCCTGACGACGGCGCCCTGGCCGCGCGTGGCGCTGGCCCGCGCGACTTCGTCGAGCAGGTCGTCAGCGTGCTCTTCATCGATCTCCAACTCGGCGCTTCGCGTTACGCGGAATCCGTATGCGTGCTCGACGAGCATGTCCGGATAGAGCGCGGCCAAGTTGCCGCGAATGATCTCTTCCACCGGCACGACGACGCGACTCCCGCTGCCCGGATTGTCTCCCGGCATCATGAAGAAGCGCGGCAAGCTCACGGGGAGCTCGAGCTCGGCGAACCGCGGCGGACCGCCGGAACGCTGGCGGAGAATCAGCGCCATTGAGAGCGACAAATGGCCGAGTCGCGGCAGAGGGTGCCCGGGACTCAGCGTCATCGCGAACGGCGTGAGCAGCGGCTGAATCTCGTCGCGGAAGCGATCGCGAAGTCCGGACTGATGCTCCGGAGCCAGATCGTCCCACCTGACGATTCGGACGTCGATCGCCGCGAGCGCGTCGCGGCAGCGATCGAAGGTCTCGGCCTGATGCGCGTTGATCTCCCCGACCTCGGCATTCACGGCGGCCAGCTCCTCCGCCGCCGACAGGCCGTCTCCGCGCGACTCGCCTTCCGCCGGAGGTCCGTTCGCGGCCGCGTGCAGCCCCGCCATGCGGACCATGAAGAACTCGTCGACGTTCGCCGCGACGATCGAGAGAAATCGGAGGCGTTCTTTGAGCGGCGTGCGAGGGTCGTCGGCCAGCGACAGGACACGCTGCTGAAAGGCGAGAAGGCTCAGCTCAGGATTGAGAAACTCCGGAGAGGAACCGGTGATCGCCGGGACCCTGACGCGCTGATACAGATCGGAATTTCCGGAGCGGCGCGGGACATCCTCGAGCCGAGCCCACTTGATCGCCAGCTCGGCGCGCTCGAGCGTGGGCACCGCCGAGCGACGGACGCCGTGCTCCTCCTCGAGCGCGCGTTCGAGCGACTGCAAATTGTCGTGCGCGCCGCGGTGATGGTGGGCGCACATCGTGAAGAAGCGGGCGGACGACCCGTTGCGACGAATCGTGACGCGATCGAGGTGCACGGTGAGCCGCGGGCGTCGCAGCCAATCGAGCAACGCTCCGCGCGTCAGTCGATCGACCTCGAGGTCGGCGCGGACTTGGAGCAGCGAAGGATCGACCATCCCGCGCACGCGTCGAGCAACGGGGTTATCAGACGCCAAAGCAGCGGCGACGTCGGCGGTCCGCACCGGCGCGTCGACACGCGTGACGTCTTCGGGCCGCGGACCTACGATGCGGAGGCTCAGTGACGACCGCCCGGCGTCGTCGACGCGAAGACGGCAAGCGACACCCCGCCGGCGAAGCGAATCGTCGGGGGTGTCGAGGTAGAGATCGCGGTGCATCGAGCGCCGCGCGTCGCCGGCAGGAATTCCCGGTGGAAGCGGTCCGGCGGCGAGCGCGGCGAGTTGATCGGCCGACAACAGCTCGCAGCGAAACTCCGTCATGTGACTCTGGGTGGGTCAGAGCATCGCATCATTTCCGGCCGAAACATGCCTCCATGAGCTGCCGTTTGGCGTCGCGCGGATTGTTGATCGTCTTGTAGAAGTCGTCGAGGTACTCCGTCGTCTCCTTGACGATGTCCGGCTTGAGCAGTTGGCCAATCTTGTCGTGATAGAGCCCGTAGATCGCATCCTTCTTCGCGTTGAAGAGCGCGATGGCCTTGGTAAAGTTCGAGTCCGGGAAACAATAGCCACGATAGAGGCGGTCGCGCACGCGGCGAATGCCGAGCTTGTCGTTGGGCGTCGCGTAGCGCGTGTTGACGATGCCGGAGAAGTCGAAGTCGCGAGCCACCGGGATGGCGTCGTCGGCGGACATGCGAGTGAGGATCTCGACGTTGTGCAGCGCGGCGATCGAGAAATCGGTGTTGCCGATCAAATATTGAAAGAGCCCGAAGACGGTCGCCTGATAGGGATCCAGGTCTGACGGTCCGGCGCCCGTCTGCTTGGTGATCCTGCCGAGCAGACGCTCGGCAAACTTGTCGGGGTCTTCCTGGAAGAAGGCGTAGCGGGTCGCGACCGGCTTGCCACTCGCGCTGTCGACGTACGTGATGTGCAGTGCCCGGACAGCGTGGCTGTACGGCGACACTCTCTGGTAGATGCGGTACGCCTGAAGCTCCTGGAGCACATACTGCTCGTAGCCGTCGTCGTTGCGGCAGTACGACGTCAGCTTCGGTTTGTCGACGCGGGCGAAGATCGTCCCCTTCGATTCCTTGCCGCTGAAGTTGAGGCGGAGCGGCGGGAAATCGCAGTTCTTCAGGCGCCAAATGCCGTGTGTCTTCACCTGGATCGGCATGTTCACGGGCGAGGTCGCGCCAGGCGGAGTGAAGCTGAGCGTGGCGTCGCGCCAAGGCGCGTCGTCGCCCTTGTCTCCCTTCACCCGCTTGATGTTGAAGGTCAACGTGGCGTCGATCGGATCCTCACTCGTGTAGAACTTGGCGAGCGTCGTGTCCTTGAGACTGTCGGGCTTTTCCGGTTTCGGCGCTTTCTTGGCGGTCTTGCCGCTCTGTTGTTGTGCCAGCGCGGGAACGGCCAGCATCAAGGCCAGGGAAAGCAGGCTCCATCGGATGTGTGCGGCGAGCTTCATGACGTTTTTCTCCCGATCGGTTGATCGATCAGCGCAGCTCTGAGTCGACGACATCCCTTCCACCAGCGGCGCGAAGGAGCGCGAGCAGTTCGTTTGGCCCGCTTTTCTTCTTCGGCATGATCAGATAATCGATGAGCGTCGTGCCATCCTCGCCCACCGATTCGGCTTCCACACTCCACTTCTTCGCTTGATCGTCGAGCCTCGCCTCGAGCACCGGACGAGTGAGGATCGCGTTGCGAATGCGAATCCGGATCCGGCTTTCGTTCTTGTCATTCCGCTCTTCGCCCTCTGGATCGTTCTCGCGAGCGCGACGCCAGGCACGCTGGGCAAGTCCCTCGAGCTGCTCGGCGGTCATCTTCTGAAGAACTTCGTCGTCCATGCGGGCGACGAATGTCCCCGTGCGCGCGAGGTCACGCGCGCGCTGAAGCCGGCGCTCGGCGACTTTCCCTTCCAACGCCACCGGCGTTCGGCCGAAATCGGTGAACCAAAGGGCGAGGATGAGGACGTTGAAGAGGATGGAAATGATCGTCGCGACAGGAAGATCGACCGCACACGCGATCCCCAATCCGGTCATGAGGAAGATGTAAACCGCGTCCTTGCTGTCGTCGAGCGTGTTCCGGAAGCGCACGGCCGCCGCGATGCCGCCGAGGGCGAATGCCAACGGGAGGCTGTACTTCACGAGCACGACGATCCCGGTGACCGCGACCGGCAGGATGATGAGTAGTTGCACGACGGACTGTTGGTAGCCCCGTCGTGAACGAGTGAGCGTGTACACCCAGGCGATCGGCAGTGCCAATAATGCCGACGCGAGCATCGCGAGCGCGACGGTGGCGGCCAGCGTGTCCTGCCCCACCGGCTCGTACACCGCGTTCTTGCCGGCGCCCTTTACAACCTCCGAGCTTTGGCCGAACAGAGTATCGAGCGAGGTCGTGGCGAGCACTTGCGAGCGCGGCAAATAGCGCCACGCGATCCACCCCACGGCGATGAGGATCGCGTAGTAAATGAAGACCCTGACGATGACCTTGAATTCGGGCGCCGCGGCGGATCCATTGGACGCCGTCGCCATGTGCAGCCGTCCGGAGGGAGATGACGCTAAAATCACCCTCCGGCGGCGGACGCGCCAGGGACTACTCTGGGGGTTTGACCGGTATGTTCGGCGGGGGACCCGGGGCCCGCTTGGGCAACTCCGCGCCGCTGTTGGCCTGCTCGGCCACCGATTCCAGCCCCATGGCCGTGCTCAGCTGGCGAGCCGAGAGGAGGGTATAGGCGCTGTCCTTGGCGTTGGAGATGTTCTCCTGGATAGTCGCGACAAGCTCCAGGACCACTGGATGCGCCTCGGCGATCGAATCCCGGCGCTGCTGGCTGATGCTGGAGAAAATCGGTCGCGGTTTAAACAGCCGTTGGAGGGAATCGAGCCGTCGGGTCGACGGCGCGTTCGTCGAGTCGAGGACGCGCTTGATGGCGACGATCTTGGTGAACTGCGTGTCGGTAAGCCCGACCTCGAGCCGGTGCTCGATCAGCAGGTTCACCGGGTTCACGATCTTGGGGATCGTGATGCCCATGTCCCGCGCCAAGCGGCCGGACTTCCCCTTTTGCCCATCCGGGCCCATCCCACCGATGCGCGTTTGCGCACCCAGGGCGGCGGGAAGACTCACCGCCACCATCAGAATTCGGAGCACCACGCCACGCATTGCCCCCCCTCACCACCGACTGGTTGTGACCGGCGCGGCGGGTCGACTCCGACCTACTTCACCGTGACGGTCCCATTCATCCCAGGATGTAACGTGCAAGAATAGGGGAATGTTCCCCCGCTACTGAAAGTTCGCGTGTAGGTGCCCGACGACTTGGTAGCCGAGGCGACGCCATCATTGAACGTCACGTTGTGATCGGAGGCATCCTGCGCCCACGTCCAGGTGACTGTCGTGCCTGGCGAAACCTGAATGTCGGCTGGACTAAACACATTGTTCCCGACGGTCACTTTATCGGTAGCCTGGGGCGTCGTTGGGGTCGTCGGTGTGGTCGGCGTGGTCGGCGTCGTTGGGGTGTTGCTCGGGCCCGTACTCGAATCGCCGCCACCGCCACAGGAGATGATGGCAAAGATCGCCGGCGCGAGGAACAGGATGGATCGGTTTCGCATCTGGTCGCCTATGGGCAAGAGGGGGAATCTGGACGAATCCAGGGCTCGATGCGGTAGTTCCCGGGTTGGGACGGCCACGGCCAGTTCGCACCGGGCCGCGTAGATCGCGAACACGCCGGCATTTGGGACCGTGGAGGTTTGGTACGGTTTGATACGGACAACTGAACGGAAGAGAGGGAGTGAACGGACCTGCCTAGCGCGAACGGATTTATTCGCACCCGGACGGCGCGTCCTGTTCGAGAGTGCGTTTCAAGACAAAGAATGACCCCAGGCCCAGACCCCGTCTGTGCGAGGCAGGTCCGTTCCTTCCCTTCCTTCCGTTTGGTTGTCCGTATCTGAGTGTTTCAACCGTCCACAGTCCCGGATGCCGACCTGGTCGCAGAGCGGAAGACCTCGTCGCGATAGAGATCCTGACGCGTGAGCGGCAGATTGGCGCGGCCGTTGTCCGGCTTGGCGAGGAGCGTCTGTAAGACGTTCAGCCGTCCGGTCGCGAAGCCATGCATCGACGCGGTCATATAAAGCCGCCAGACCCGGTAGGTCGCGTCGCCCACGAGCTCGACGGCTTCCTTGCGACAACGCTCGAGACGTCCGGTCCAGTGGCGGAGCGTCAGTGCGTAGTGCTCGCGGAGGCTCTCCACGTCGCGGGTCTCGAAGCCGGCGTTCTCGGCGGCGGAGACGAGCGAGTAGTAGGGGCCAAGCCGCCCGTCGGGGAATACGTACTTTTCGATGAACGCATCGCGCCGCCAGAGGCGACGCTCGAGGCGTTCGCGCCATCCGCGTTCGTGCGCACCGCCGACGCGCACGATTCCGTGATTGAGAAAGAGTCCGCCCGGCGTGAGTGCGCGCGCCACCGACGCGAAGTACTCGCCGAGTCGCTCGACGCCGACGTGCTCGACCATGCCGACGCTCGCGATCTTGTCGAACGACCCCAGACGTGATGCGTCGCGGTAATCGCGGATCTCGACGTGACAGCGACCGTCGAGGCCCGCGCCGGCGATCCGTTCGGAGGCCAACGATCGTTGCTGCTCGCTGAGCGTGATCCCCACCGCCTGCGCTCCATAGTATCGCGCCGCGTGCATGATGAGTGCGCCCCACCCGCAGCCGACGTCGAGGAATCGCTCGCCTTCGCGGAGGCGAAGCTTGCGGCAGACGAGATCGAGCTTGGCTTCCTGCGCGTCGTCGAGCGTATTGTCCGCGCGCTCGAAATACGCACAGGAATACACCATCCGGTCGTCGAGCCACAGGCGATAGAAATCGTTGCCGACGTCGTAGTGGTACTGAATCGCCGCGCGGTCGCGCGCCGCTTCGTGTGGTTTCCCCTGTGCTTCGACCTGCTCGTCGGCGCGTCGTTCGCGAACGTCGGCCCGGTCGCCGTCGTCGCGCGGAAGGGCGAGCAGATCGCGGGCGAGTGACGCGAGCACCGACGGTCTCCGCAAGCGCAAGTTGATCGCGTCGGCGATCGTCATCGTCTTCGTGAGATCGCCTTCGACGTCGACGTCCCCGGAGATGTAGGCCTCGACGATCGACAACTCGCTCGGTGGCAACAGCATTCGTCGCAAGGCACCCGGACGAGCGATCACGAGGGTAAACGACGACGGCACGGTCGAGCATCGCTCGACCGTGCCGTTCCAATATCGCACATCGAATTGTCGTTGCGCCGGTGGACCGAACAGCGCGGTCAGCGCGCGCCGGCTGTGCGCGACTGCGTCGTCGCTCGCCGGCTCAGCCATACGATCAGCGCCGGCGCTTCCCGCGGCCACGCTCACTCTGTGTTCGCCCCGTAGCTCGTCCGACGTCCTTCCGGTTGTCGTTGATCAGCTCACCGATGTGTTGCGCGTGACTTCCGGCCTGCGGCCCTATGTCCGCTACCGCGCCGCCGAGCCGGACGTCGTCGCGTACGACATCGATGCCGGAGGGATCCTCGAGGAGGTCGTCGACATCCGCCTGACGAACGCGAAATCGTCCGTCGACATCTCGACCGTTGTGAGTCTTGCGACGTTCAGTCATTGCTGCTGCTCTCCATTCCGCGGTGATCAACCGCGAATGTGGCAAGCGGTAGGCCCGCACTCCAAACAGCAGACTCGTCAGAAAAACGTGTCGCGCTGGAGACCCGGAGCTCGTTCCCCGTCCCCTTCCCGTCCGGCTGGCACCGCCACAGAATACACGTACTTCGCCCCCGCTGGAGGCCCTAATGCAAGTGCGCGCTTGGAGAGTCGCTCGCGCAACGTTGTCCTTCGCTGTCGTCGCGACCACACCGATCGTCGCCCAGCAGCGTCCGCAGAACCGCATCGCGCTGGAGCAGTATCTCGATTGGGAGGAGGTCCAGAACCCGCAGCCGTCGCCTGACGGGACGAAGATCATCTTCGGTCGCCGCTGGGTCGACAAGATGAACGACAAGTGGGAGACGTCGATCTGGATGATGAACGCCGACGGCTCGCAGCCGCGCGCGCTCGTGCAAGGATCGGACGTGCAGTGGTCGCCCGACGGCAAGCGCATCGCGTATATCGCGAAGGGTGAGCCGAGCGGGTCGCAGATCTTCGTCCGATATATGGATGCGGAAGGCGCGACGACCCAAATCTCGCATTTGACCGAATCGCCCTCGGGACTCGAGTGGTCGCCGGACGGAAAGACGATCGCGTTCTCGATGAACGTGCCGGTGAAGGACACCTGGCGGATCAACATGCCCACGCCGCCCAAGGGCGCGAAGTGGACGGAAGCGCCGAAGGTCATCACCCGGCTCAACTGGCGCTCGGATCGCGTCGGCTTCACCGACGAATCGTACCGGCACATTTTCGTGATTCCCGCCGATGGCGGCACGGCACGGCAAATCACAAACGGCGACTGGAATCACTCGGGCGGGTCGTTCTCGGCCGACAGCAAATTCCTGGCGTTCTCGTCGCTGCGCGAGCCGGACGCCGAGCACGCCTTCCGCAAGTCGCAGATCTACGTCGCCAATCTCGCGACCGGCGAGATCAAGCAGCTTTCGAAGCGCGCCGGCACGAACAGCGGCCCGCAGTACTCGCCCGACGGCAAGATGATCGCCTTCATGTCCGCGGACTCCGTCGACCACTCGGCGTGGGCTGAGACCAAGCTCTATGTAATGAACGCGGACGGAAGCAACGCGCACCTGGTGTCGGGCAACCTGGATCGTCCGATCTCGGGTGTGACATGGGCCGAGGATAACACCGGTCTGTATCTCAACGTCGACAACGAAGGCTCGCGCAACCTGTATTTCGCGACCGTCGGCGGACAGTTCCACCCGGTCACGTCGGGCAAGCAGGTGCTCACGGTGTCGGCGGTGACGAAGGCCGGCATGGCGGTCGGCGTTCGCTCCACGCCGGTGCTGCCGAACGACGTCGTCACCTTCACGGTTCCGAAGACGGGAACGGTGTCGAGCTTCACGCAGCTCACGAACGTGAACGAGGACGTACTGGCCGGGAAGCAGCTCGCGACGACCGAGGAGATCTGGTACACGTCGAAGGACGGTCTGAAGATCCAGGGTTGGATCGTGAAGCCGCCGGGTTTCGACGCGACGAAGAAGTATCCGCTGATTCTCGAGATCCACGGCGGCCCGCAGTCGATGTACAACGTGGCGTTCAACTTCTCGCGCCAGGACCACGCGGCGAATAACTATGTGTTGCTGTACACGAATCCGCGCGGCAGCACGGGGTACGGCGAGAAGTTCACGAACATGATCAAGAACGCGTATCCGGATAAGGACTTCGATGATTTGATGGCGGGCGTCGACACGGTGGTCGGCCGCGGCTACGTCGACACGAAGAACATGTTCGTCTACGGCTGCTCGGGTGGTGGCGTGCTCACGGCATGGACGGTCGGCCACACCGATCGTTTCGCCGCGGCGGCGTCGCTCTGCCCGGTGATCAACTGGCTGAGCTTCGTCGGTGAGACGGACGGCGCCAGCTGGTACATGAACTTCGACAAGCCGTTCTGGGAGGATCCGAGCGAGCACCTCAAGCGCTCACCGATCATGTACGTCGGGCATGTGAAGACGCCGACGCTGCTCATGACGGGCGTGTTGGATCTTCGGACGCCGATGCCGCAGTCGGAGGAGTTCTATCGGGCGCTGAAACTGCGTGGCATTCCGACGGCGTTGATTCGGGTGAACAACGAGTATCACGGGACGTCGAGTACGCCGTCGAACTTCCTGAGGACGCAACTCTACTTGCGGAGCTGGTTCGAGAAGTACGGGACGAAAGGGACGAACGCGGTCACGACGACGAGCGGCAAGTAGGAGGCGCGTCAGACAATCGCTGAAGAAGAGAGCGGGCCGCGTGATGACGCGGCCCGTTCTTTTTTGCATCCCGCGCGTGTCGCTACCTCGCCGTCAGCGTAAAGTGGAAGGGCAAGGAGTAATACCCGTACAGTGTTCCCGTTGCGGCATCCCGCAACGAAGCGACGTTGCTGCTAGCCGAGCACGACCCCGTTGGCTGAGCGGTCCAAACGGTTGCGGAAACGCGTGTGAACACGGCGAACGAGGTCGGGCTATCAGCGGTATCCTCCTTACCCTTATGAAAACTCACAAGCCACGACGTCGAGACATTGGAGACGCTGTTGCCCATGTACCCGCACTGCGAGGCACCGACCGCCAAATTTTGTAGCGGGGCCCAGGCGTTGTAGTCAGACGGACCGGTCGAGAAGTGATAGTTCTGATCGTTGGTAGGCGACGGGCGGTAGG
>DATLPC010000134.1:0-3031 GCA_035535975.1 Gemmatimonadaceae bacterium
GCCTTGAGCGACGCTCCGGTCCCGGTTCCACCGACGACCCAGAAGTAGCCGTCAACCGAGTTCGGCGGCGGCAACTGCCGGATGTAGGGGGCGTAGTCGGTCGTGTTCAGCGGCGGGAAGACCCGCTTCGTGATCTTGCCGCCCATCGCGCAGTAGTCGGCGATCAGGCCGGCTGCGGACGTCCAGCCGAAGCTGTAGTCGTCCATGATGATGGCCGCCTTCCGCCAATGCAGCTTCCGGTAGGCGATCTCGCCCGTGCCGGCGTTCCACTGGGCGCCGTCCCCGTGGTAGCGGAACACGTTCTTCGGCGCGATTTGCAGCGTCGGATCCTGCGAGCCGGCCGTCCCGATGATGAACGTCTTCTTCGGGTGCGACTTCGCGTAGTTCGCGACCGACACCGCCTCGTCGCCCGACAACGGGCCGATCATCACGTCGGCCTTCGCCTGCTCCATCAGGCGTTTCGTCTCGGTGACGGCGAGCGGGACCGTGTCGTTCCCACAGCCGTAGCCGACGATCTTGATGTTCGCCCCGCCGGCGGTTATTCCGGTCATGCCCGCAGACGGCTTCTTCTTGTTCGTCGCTTTGCCGTGGGCGTAACGCGCGAGTGCCGCCTCGGCCCCGCCGATGTCCGGTTCGTAGCCGAAGCCGAACGCGCCCTTGCAGTCGGTCATGATCGCGACCCGGACGGTCTTCGCCTGGGACGCTGCGGACGATGTCGAGATGCCGCCGATCAGCGCGACGCCGACCGCGATCCCTACTGCGGCGAGCGCGGCGGCGTGCCAGCTTCGCAATCCCGATCTCCTCATCTGGTGCCCTCCGTTTCGTTGCCGGTTACTCCATTCTTGTCCAGCTGCCTCCCCCAACTCAACCCCTTCGGCTGCCCGTGAAGACCCTCCTTTCTCTCACCCGCCGGTTCTGGCAGGCGCTTCCACGCTCGGCCCGGCGCGGCCGACGCGCGAGCGAGCGGCAAGCGCTCGGTCCCAAATCCCCATCAGCCCGTCCGGCGAGATGAGCACGATCAGCAGGAAGATGATCCCGATCACGGTGTTGAACGAGCCGCCGAAGAGCGTCCCGCCGAACCCGAGGAAGGGGAAGGTGAAGCCCCGAACGTAGTTCTGGATGATGATGAAGGCGAACGCGCCGAGCCACGCGCCTTCGATCCGCGCCAGCCCGCCGATCACGGCGATCACGAGCAAGTTGATCGTCTCGGGGAGGTCGACGTTGCCGGGCGCGATCTGCCCGCTCCACCAGACGTACAGGACGCCGCTCAGCGAGGCCAGGAACGCCGCGAACCCGAACGCGAGCGTCCGGTGGAGAGGCACGTTGTAGCCCAGCGAGCTCATCCGAACCGGCTCGTCGCGGACCCCCTGGAGCGTGATCCCGAAGGGCGTGCGCACCACGTACCGGATCAGCACGTACGTGAACACGGCGGCGACCAGCGAGATGTAGTAGAGGCGGTTCGGATGCCCGATCACGTCGCCGATCCAGCCGGGGGTGTACCGGTTGATCCCGCCAATGCCCGAGAAACCCGAAACGAGCGTCACCTGGCCGAGGAAGTACGTCGTGATCACGGAGTAGGTGAGGGTGATCATCAGAAAGTAAATGCCGACGCTCCGCGCCGCGATCGCCCCGAAAATCAGTCCGATGGCCGTCGTCATCGCGATCGCGACAACGAGCGCCACCGTCGGGTCCCAGCCCAGGTGGAGACCCTTGGAGGTCCCGCCCGGACCGCCTTGGGTGGCAAGGTTGCCGAGAATTACGCCCGCGATCCCGAACAGGGCGGTCTGGGCGAGCGAGACCATGCCGCCGTACGCGGAGAGGAAGATCAGGCTCGCTGCGGCGATGCCGAACAGAAACGTCTCGATCAGGATCTGGTGCGCCCAGTACTGGTTGAAAACGAGCGGCCCGAGCGCGGCGAGCACGAGCGCGGTGGCGCCGATGGCGCGTTCGATCGTCGTCTTCGGCGACGACCTGAGTACGTCCCACCTCATCCGGGCCTCCCGAACAAGCCCTGCGGGCGGAACGCGAGGACGAGCGCGATCAGCGCGAAAGTGACGACGATCGAGTACTGCGTGCAGCAGTTAGTGCCCGCCGTGGGGAGGTACGTCGCACTGAAGTTCAGGACGAACGCGTAGAGGATCGCTCCGGCGGCGGCGCCGAAGATCGAGCCCATCCCGCCGACGATCACAACGACGAGCGAGTTGAGCAGCCACTGTCCGTCCTGTCCCGCCGCGATGTTCGCCTGGGACGCCCAGACGACGGCGCCGAACGCAGCGAGTGCCGAGCCGAGCACGAAGGCGATCGCGAAAGTGCGCTGGATGTTGATCCCGAGCGCCGATGTCATCTTCTGGTCGTCGACGCCGGCGCGGATGACCATGCCCGTCTTCGTCCGGTAGAGCCAAAGCCACAGGGCGAGACCGACCGCGATTCCGAGCCCGAGCATGACGAGCCGGGCGAGCGAGTACTGGACGCCCGCGACGTGGAGGTTGACGAACCGGTCGGTCCAACCGGGCCAGCTGAGGCTGACGGCGTTGCCGCCGAACTTCTGCGCCACCGTGGAAGTCGCACGCGGGAAGTGAGCGATGATCTGGTCGGCGACGATCACCGAGATCGCGATCGTGATCAGCGCTTGACGAAGCTCCTGACCCTGGTTCCAGCGCAGGAGTCCCTGCTGCGTGACGAGGCCGACGAAAGCGATGCAGGGTGCCGCGACGAGGAGCGGGACGACCCACTCCCACGTGTTCACCTGGGACGTCGGGATCGCGAAGCCCTGACCGGTCATCGCCTGCTGGATCTCGTAGGCGATGTAACCCCCCAGAAGGTAGAACGCGCCGTGGGCCATGTTCACGACACGCATGAGCCCGAAGATCAGCGCGAACCCGCTCGCGACAATGAACAGGGCGCCGGCGAACGTGATCGAGTCGAGGAAAACCCTCAAGAACGAGCCGGGGTCGTCGACCGCCGAGCCGAACGTGGTCGTACGCCAGTTGCCGCCGCCTGTCTCCGGCGGTTTCTGCGCGATGAGGAGCAC
>DATLPC010000135.1:0-23085 GCA_035535975.1 Gemmatimonadaceae bacterium
AGCGCAACGCAGCCAAGCCGAAATCGAGCTCCAGACCGGCTCTAATCGACTTCCGCCGCCTCAGCTTCTGGAAACCCCTCGCGGACTTTCGGGCCCTTCTCCATCACCTCTTTGCAGCACGCCGCCAGCACGGCCTCCAGAGCCTCGATCCCGTCGTCCGTCGCTTCCATGAAGAGGTCCTTGACGACGGACTCAGCGCGCTCGAGCTGGTTGATCAGCATCTTTGCGTGGACGCGCGAAGGCATGATGCCGCAGACTTTGGCCGTTGCCCGGTTGCCGATCGGCTTCCGAAGAACTACGACAGCGCCGCGTTTGCCGGGCTGTGTGAAGTAGTCAGACGTCCTCGGGGCGTGTTTCTTCCGCGCCGGTTTCCGTCGACGCGGCTGTCGGGAAGGGACCATGTCGCTCTGCTCTCCGCGGTGATGCCGCCCTAACTATACACTCCGTAACATGAGGACGCGCCAGTCCGTCTGTCGTCAAGCGGTGCGCGCCAATAGCTTCAAGGTGTACGAGTGTGTACAGTGTGATCCCCGACTACTTGCCGGAGTCCAAATGGACGAGAAGCAACTCGCCAAGTTGGTGAAAAAGACCCAGGCCAAAGCGTCCAAGCCGAAAGGTCCGGTTCGAAAAACCTATGACTCGACGCTCGACGTGACGCGCCGTCCCGATCAAGAGGAAAAGGACAGCGAGGCCAAGGATCTTTTCGACATCATGAAGAAGCGCGAGTTCTAGTTAGTTAGCGCCCGTCACCCGTCGCCCACCGGCGGTCGTTCAGGGCACGCCGACCTTGGAGTCGGGGCTGCGATGATCGTTCGCCCCGTAGGCCACACCATCCCGTACGATGATGGTGTGTCCGTCGCCCTGTACTGAGCCAAAACGGATCGTGTGGCCCATCGCGCGGAGCGCCTGCGCGGTGGAATCCGGAATCGCGTTCCGCTCGAACGTGACTTCGTCCGGCAGCCACTGATGGTGGAAGCGCGGCGCGTCCACCGCCTGTCGCGCATCCAACCCGTGATCGAGCGCGCCAAGTACGATCTCCATCACCGTGTTGATGATCGTGCGGCCACCCGGTGAGCCAGTCACCATGAACAGCTTGCCGTTCTTCGTGACGATCATTGGGCTCATGGAGCTGAGCATGCGCTTGCCCGGCGCGATCTGATTCGCCGGCGTCCCGATGTCGCCCGTCGGATTCGTCTCGCCGGGCTTCTTGTTGAAGTCGCCCATCTCGTTGTTGAGGATGAACCCGGCGCCCGGTACGACGACGTGCGAGCCGAATCCTCCTTCGAGCGTGTATGTGTTCGAGACCGCGTTGCCATACTTGTCGACGACCGAAAAGTGGGTCGTCTCGTCGTGCTCGTCGGACGCGATCTGCGTGACGATGTCCTTTCCCAACTCGACGCTGCTCGACGCGTGCTTCGGATCGACCGTCTTCGCGAGACCTTTCGCGTACGTCTTGGACGTGAGCCGCGCGACCGGCATCGACACGAAATCCGGATCGCCGAGGTAGCGGGCGCGGTCGAGATATCCGCGTCGCATCGCCTCGATCTCCAGGTGCAAGGCGTCCGCCGACTGCGACTCCATCTTCGGAAGATCGAACTGCTCTAAAATGTTGAGCATCTCGACCATCGTCACGCCGCCGCTGCTCGGCGGCGGCATCGTGATGAGATCATAGCCGCGGTAGCTGCCACGAATCGGTGTGCGGGCCTTGGCGCGGTACGCGGCCAGGTCCTTCTTCGATATGAGACCGCCGTTGCGCGCCATCGTTGCGGCGATGCTGTCGGCGATCCAGCCGGTGTAGAAGGCGTCGGGCCCTTTGCTGGCGATCGCGCGTAGCGAACGCGCGAGGTCATGAAGGACGATGGTGTCTCCGGCGGCCCACTGTCCGCCGCCGGGTTTTCCGTAGGCCGCGACCGACGACGGATAGGGCGCCATCCGTCCCGAGACCTCGCGGTTGAGTGAACGCGCCAGGTCCGGTGAGAGAAGGAATCCCTTGTCGGCCAACTCGACCGCCGGCGCGACGAGGTCCTTCCAGGGAAGCTTCCCGAACTTCGCGTGCGCCATGGCGAGTCCACGAACGGTGCCTGGAACTCCAGGGGCGAGATAGCCGGTCGCGGTGCGCTCGCGAACGATCTTCCCGGTGGAGTCGAGGTACATCGTTTTCGTGGATTTGAGCGGCGCCCGCTCGCGGTAGTCGATCGTGATCGGCGCGCCCTTGGCCGGCCGAATGACCATGAAGCCGCCGCCACCGATGTTGCCGGCGCTCGGATGGGTCACCGCGAGCGCGAAGGCCGTCGCGACGGCGGCGTCGATCGCGTTGCCGCCCTTCTTGAGGATCGCGGCGCCGACGTCCGAAGCCGGAGCGGAGGTGGTGACGACCATTCCAGTCGTCGAAGTGACCGGGGCGCCGGGCTCTTGCGCGAGGAGCGCGGGTGCGGCGAAACCGGCGATGGCGACCAGGGCGGAGAAGCGGTGGAGCATCATAGGGGCGGTCTCTCGGATCGAAAAAGAACGTCTCGTCCCATTCCATTGGGGGTTTGACCCCATCGTTACTAACCTATTCCTGGAGATTCGAGTTGCCAGCGTCCGGCGACACAGTTTCCGTACACGGCGGCCAGGGGGGCGGACTGTCGAATCGATGAGCGGAAGGTCATTCTTGAACGACGAAAACCTCCCGAACCAGCCCCGCCCTCCCCACTCAGGAGAGCCGCCCGTGCCGACAAACCGCCGAACCTTCCTTAAAGCCTCTGCCGCCGTTGCCGGCGCGTTGAGCATCGATGGCCTGCCGCGCGTCGCACTCGGCACCGTGCCGGGGGCGGAACCGTCGCGCCCGGTCAAACACGCGCGAAAGCCGCTCAACATCCTCATACTCGGCGGCACGGGCTTCACTGGACCCGAGCAGGTGGAATACGCCATCGCCCGCGGTCACTCGGTCACGCTGATCAATCGGAACAGGACGCGGCCGGACTTCTTCAAGGGGCGCGTCGAGCAGCTCATCGGCGACTTGAACGGCGATATGAGCGCGCTCAAGGGGCGAAAATTCGACGTCGTGATCGACAATCCGACGACCGCTCCGGCCTGGGTGCGCAACGCGGCGCAGTATCTCGTCGGCAATACCAACCACTACATCTTCATCTCGACAATCTCGGCGTACGCCAACGACAAGACCGTGTGGGCCGACGAAAGCGATCCGACGCACGAGCTGCCGCCGGGGCTCGATCCGTTCGTCGACATAACGACGCTTCCTGCCAACCAGCGCGGCAGCTACTACGGCCCGCTCAAGGCGTTCTCGGAAAAGGAAGTGCAGCGCAGGTACGCCGGGATGAGCACGATAATTCGCCCGGGCTTGATTGTCGGGCCGCTCGATCGGTCGGATCGCTTCACCTATTGGCCGTACCGTATCGACAAGGGCGGCGAGGTGCTCGCTCCGGGTACCGGAAACGACCCCGTGCAGATCATCGACTCGCGCGACTTGGCCGAGTGGACGATCCGCGTCGCCGAGAACCGCACGCTTGGCGTGTTCAACGCCACGGGACCCATAAAGCCGCTGACGATGGCCGAGATGCTGTACGGCATCAAAGCGGTGACGACGAGCGGCGCGCAGTTCACCTGGGTGCCGGCCGAATTCCTCACCGAGCAGAAGATTCGCGGCTGGTCGAACATGCCGGTGTGGGTGCCGGACCGGCCGGACAACGTCGCGTTCTCGCGTCGCAAGATCGACAAAGCGTTGGCGGCCGGCCTGACGTTCCGTCCGCTGGCCGTCACGGCGAAGGAAACGATCGACTGGAACAAGACGCGTCCGGCCGACGAGCTGCAGGCGCTTTCGGAGGGAAAGATCGCGGGAATCTCGGCGCAGCGTGAGGCCGACGTGCTCGCGGCGTGGAAGGCGAAGCAGGCGACGAAGTGACGGGCGATATCGACGGAGAAGCAAAAGGTCCCGCAGTTCGATTGCTGCGACGCGTTGTCGACGTGCGCGCAGGCGAGCTTCGCGCGCTGCTCGCGTCGTTCACGCTCTTCTTCTTTCTGCTGAGCAGCTATTTCGTCCTGCGGCCGATGCGCGACGAAGTCGCCGCGTCGTCGGGAGTCAACGGCCTCACCTGGTTGTTCGCCGCGACGCTCGCCGGGACGCTCGTGTTCAACCCGATGTTCTCGGCGCTCGTCGTTCGATTCCCGGTGCGGAAGTTCATCCCGATCTCGTACCAGTTCTTCGTCGCGAACATGCTGATCTTCTACGCCGTGCTGCGCTACATGTCGGCGGCGGAGGGATCGTCGGTGGACGTGTGGGCCGGACGCGCCTTCTTCATCTGGACGACGGTGTTTGCGCTGTTCAATACGTCGATCTTCTGGTGCCTGATGGCCGACACGTTTCGGAGCGACGAAGCGAAGCGGCTCTTTGGTTTCATCGGTGTCGGCGGGACGCTCGGCTCGATCGCGGGCTCCGCGGCGACGGCCGCGCTGGCGCAGCGCGTCGGAACGATGAACCTGCTGATCGTGTCGGCGGTGCTGCTGGAAATCGGCGTGCTGGTCGTGATGCGCTTTCCGCGACGTGCCGTGATCGCGCCGGACGAGCGCGTGCGCTCGAAGCGAGACCAAGACCGCGAGCTGATCGGCGGCAGCGTGTGGGCCGGCTTCACGCATGTCGTACGCTCGCCGTACCTCCTCGGCATCTGTGGATTCATGGTCCTGTTCACCGTCGGATCCACTTTCTTGTATTTCGCCCAGAGCGACCTCGTGGGCCGCGAGTTCGCCGATAAGGCCTCGCGGACCGCCGTTCTGGCGAAGTTGGAGTTGTCGGTTCAAACGCTGACGGTCATTACGCAGATTTTCTTCACGGGCCGCATCATCCGCTGGTTGGGATTGGGCTTGGCGCTGGCGCTGCTGCCGATCATCAGCATTCTGGGATTTGGTGGGCTGGCGCTCGTGCCCGCGTTTGGAACGATCGCGGTGTTCACCGTGCTTCGACGAGGCGGCAACTTCGCGATCACCAATCCGGCGATGGAGGTGCTGTTCACCGTCGTGCGGCGCGAGGACAAGTACAAGGCGAAGAACGTGATCGAGACGTTCGTCTATCGCGGCGGCGACCAGATCGGTGCCTGGGCGTACAAAGGACTGACCGGGCTCGGTCTCGGATTGGTCGGGATCTCGTCCGTCGCGGTGCCGCTGTCGATGATCTGGCTGGGACTCGGCCTGTGGCTCGGAAGACGACAAGCCCAGTTGGCCGGCGAACAGCCGGTGGTAAAGGAATTGTCAGCGGCTGTTCCAGTCGCGACGTGACGAAAGCGCGGTAGGAGATCGTTTCTATTGTAGCAGAACGCCGAGACGAGGACTGATGACGACACTTGCCATTGAACGTCCGAAAGCCGATGAGCATTCGCCGTATTTCAGCCGGTACATCGATCGCGTACCGGAAGGCGATCTGATCGCATTGCTGGAGACGCAATTCGCCGAGACGCTGGCGCTCCTTCGACGCGTGCCGCGAGACCGCGAGGATTTCGCGTACGCCGAGGGGAAGTGGACGGTGAAAGAAGTGGTCGGCCATCTGTCGGACTGCGAGCGCGTGTTCGCCTATCGTGCGCTGCGCTTCGCGCGCAACGATCCGACCGAGCTCGCGAGCTTCGATGAGAACGCGTGGGTCGCGAACGCCGGCTTTGGCCGTCGCCGACTCGCTGATCTCGTCGACGAGTATGACGTGGTGCGACAGGGCACATTGCGACTTGCGAAAAGTCTCAACGCCGACGAGCTGGCGCGGCGTGGCGTGGCGAACGGAAATGCGCTTTCCGTCCGCGCGTTGTTTTACATCATCGCCGGACACGAGCGACATCACGTCGGTCTGTTCCGCGAGCGGTACCACCTATCGTAGTCCGCCTCGGGATGATTCGTCTCCGGGCGCGAGTGCAAGGGGGGCACGCACCATGATGCGCCTATTGTTGGACAGCTATTCGAGAAAGGCGCCGGTCGTCTCGAGCGCCTCGCTCAGCGTGATCACACACGCTGCGATCATCAGTGCGTGGGTGTTGGGAACGTTGCCAAGCGCCAGCATGCCGTTCGACAGCGTCCGCCGCGAGCCGATCTATCTGCCGCCACCGGATCGCGCGCCATCGCAAGGCGGTTCGCGTGAGGCGGTGCGCTACGTGAAGCTCGCGCCGGCGGAGGGCCCAGGGATGGGCGAGGGACCGCGAGTGATGGGCGACGCGAGGCCGCCCGCGGTCCCCGACGAAATCGTCGGCGACCGGGCGAAGGACACGGTGACCGCGCCGCCCGTCCCCGAGTCGAAGGGTGAGGACTCGGTGTATTCGGTCCTCGAGGTAGACATCGCCGCCGTTCGCGCGGCGAACAGCGCCGCTCCCGCCTACCCGCTCAAGATGCTGCAACAACACATCAGTGGATCGGTCGCGGCGCAATACATCGTCGATACCACCGGCTTTGCCGATACGACTTCCTTCCAGGTTCTCAACACCCCTCGTCCGGAGTTCATCCAAGCCGTGAAAGACGTTCTTCCGTACATGCGATTCGAGCCGGCTAAGATCGGAAAGACGAAGGTGCGTCAGCTCGTCGAGCAGCAGTTCAGCTTCAAGATTACGGACGCCGACACGGCCCCGGCCAAGCCGCGCAAGCCATGAAGCACACGGTTCGACTGAAAGGCGTGATCGTTGGACACTCGGAGCTCGAAAACATCGAGCCCGGTACGGGGCGCGCTTGGGGCTCCTTTCGACCCGGGCTCGGCTACGATCTCGTGCAGCCGGTTTTCGCGCTCTTCGCCGAAGCCGCGCCGCGCGGCGGAGCGTCGCGCGACGAAGTGAAGCTCGAGCGGTACTATGCGGCGCGCGACGCGCTCGATTTGAGGCTCGAGGATGCGTCCGGTAGGCCCATTCGCACGACGACAATCCACATCGCGGATTACGACGGCCAGTCGGACACGAGCAACGCACCCGAGCTGGATGTGCTCATCGCGGACGACGGCTACTGGCGTCAGCGTCTAGAAAGCTGAGTCGCGGTGAAATGACCGCTCAAATGGACGAGCGCGCGGATTTTGCAAACCAGGCATGCGGTCCTAGAGGAAATCCGCATGAGAAAAACCTGGTTGGCGGGTGTGCTCAGCTTATCGCTGAGCGCGCCTCTTGTCGCGCAAACATTTAATCAGTCGGCGACCTACCTCGCTCTGATTCGAACCGCGGTGGCCGGCCTGCCTCCGGTAGAGACGAGCACCTTGCTCGCCGACCTGCAGAGCGGCGTCGCGCTGGCGATTCGGTACGGCTACATCCCGACCGGAACGGGCTTCTCGAGCTTCAACAACTTTGGGCTGACGGCGGTCCTCCCGGTCGGGAACGCTTCGACGGTCTCGATTACGGGCGGGATCTCGTCGCCGTCACGCGACGGATCCGACGCGCTGGTGCTCGACGTCGGCGGCGATACCCGCCTCACCGACCTCCCGTTCAACCAGGGGCGGAGCGCGCCGCATCTGCGAATCGGATTGAACGGCGAATTCGGTTACGCGAAGCCGCGCGAATCGGCTCTGTTTGCCGGATCGGTCGGTCTCCCGTTGTCGATCTTTCGGCCGAATCGGCCGAAGCAGGAGATGCAGGTCGTTCCGTTTCTCACACCGGCCTTTGCGTTCGGCAACTTCAATCCTGACTCCGACGTCAACTTGCCGAACGAGAGCGGCGCGCACTTCATGATCGGTGGAGGGCTCGGTCTTTACAACCGATCGAGCAGCGTCGCGGTGAACTTTGGATTTCAGTACGTGGCGCTGACGAACGCGCAGGTTCAGCTCGGACTCGTTTTGACGCTCGGCGGTCGATGACCGCGGAGGACCCGAGGGTTTTGTCACCCTGAGCGAAGCGAAGGATCTACTGTCTTCGCGTCTAATGTTCCGTGTCGATTAGCTCAACCAGCCGATCGATCAGCTCTGCCTGAGCCGGATTGATTTTCGCTCGTGCGGTCGAGGTATCGAACCAGGCGCAGCGATCGACCTCGGGAAAGGTGAGCCACTTTCCCGATCCGCGCGGCCACTCCGTGCGCATCGTGTTGCTGGTGATCGTTCGCGGATCAGCGTCGCCCTCCCAACCCCACGCGTGAACGGTCTTGCCGGCTTTCTGCTTGATCGCGCCGAGCGGGATGAATGGAGGAACGGGTTCGATGCCGGTTTCCTCGCGGAACTCGCGGCGTGCCGCGTCGATCAGTTCTTCGCCGTCTTCGACGGTGCCCTTCGGAATCGTCCAGGCTCCGACGTCACGGTTCGACCAGAACGGGCCGCCGGGGTGCGCAAGGAAAATCTGCGGTCCGTCGGCACCCTGGGGGCGACGAAAGAGAAGCATTCCGGCGCTGACGCCGGCGCGGCTCGTCACCGGTGGCGTAACCCGAGGCCGAGGGCGATTTGGTCCGCGACCTCGTCGACGGCGTCGAGCGTCCGTTCGAAGAGCCGCCACAGTCCCCCGCGGCGGAGCAATCGTTCGCGCGATGGGCGTCGGGGGACCGGCGCCGGCGTCGCGGCGGCGATCGCGGTGCCCGGGATCTTCGGCGGCGGAACGAGTGCGCCGAACGGCTGGGTGGGCGGAATGAATTCGTCGTCCATGTCTGTTCCTACGCCCGCACGCGACGCTTTGTGTCCGCGCGCCGAACGGATTGACGGTTGAACTCCAACTCCATCGCCTCGCCGGCGGGGAGCTCGCGCCAACGGTCGAACAAGCTGGCGCGAAGAGCGCGGACGTCGTCGATCTGCGTTTGCGTGACGACGATGTCGGGACGCGGCAAGTCGCGCGACTCGTAATACGAGGTGATCTTCGCCGCCAAGTCGTCCGCGTCCCCACGTTCTCCGGACATTCGCTCGAGGTCGAATATGCCAACGACCACTTCGACGAGTCCCGCCTGTGAAAAATCCTGTCCCCTGTTTTCGGGTTTCCCGAAATCGCTGATGTCCCAGCCTTCGGCGAGCAAACCGTAGAAGCCGCGGTCGAAGCCGAGCACACTTTCCACACAATAGTGAGTCAGGTCGTGGAGCGGAAAGAAGCCGCCGAGGTGTCCCTCCTGTCGTTGCCACGTAACCGAACCGTCGGCGCGCGTGCAACTCAGCGCCGCGGAGCCGTCGGTTTTCTTCTTGATGCGAATCGTCAGATCAGGCATGAGCGGCCTTCCGCAGCTCGCGCCTCCGTCGGTGGCGCGATTCCCACACATGGCCCACGACCAGTCCCGCCACGGCGCCGACAATCGCACCGGTCAACGCGCCGAGGATGGTCGCGACCTCGAAATCGAGCAATCCTCGCGTAACGACGCCTCGCCGCACGCCGAACAGCACGACACTCCACGTCGCGAGGCCCCACCACAATGCTAACAAGACACCGACGCCGACGGCGAACCCGTTGACGAGGGATTCGCGGCGCGGCTCGTAGTAGTTGTTGGCGATCGTGCCCAATCGAAGCTGCTCGCGACGCCATTCGTTGTCGCGGAACCAACCCGAGCGAAGCACGAGGGCGCCGCAGATCGCGGCGCCCTCGGCGAGAAACAGCACCCTCGTTTGTGTCGCGGGCAGCAACGCGTGCTTGGTCTTCTGCAGCACGACGACGGCCGTGATCGCGAACAACGCGATGTACAGCGGCCAAACCTTCGCCGGCGGTAGCAGACCGTCGCGCGTCACCTTGTCCCGTTCGTCGTCATCGCCGGTGGCGTCTGCTTGTCCCACACGAAGCGGTGCAAGAAGTCGCTGCTCCGGCTGAAGATGTCGATCCACCGCTTGTGCAGCAGCGATTCGTGAACGTCGTCCGGGATCACGGTGAGGTCGTAGTAGACGCCGCGGTTCCGGAGGAGGGCGACCAGGCCGACCATCTGCGCGAAATCGACGTTGCGATCGTCGTCGCCCTGCACGAGGAAGACGGGCGACTTCCAGGTATCGACGTGCGCCGCCGCGGACGACTGATACGCGAGATTGGTCGAGTCGAGCGAGCTGCCGTAGAGGTGAACGCCGGCGAGATCGACGCCGGCGACGAAGATGTCCGAGTTGCGAGCGAGGGCCTGCGCCGTGAGCAGACCACCGTATGACAGACCCCAGATGCCGACGCGCGCCGGATCGACATCGGGCCGGCTCTGAAGGTACTTCGCCCCGGCGACGACGTCCTGATACTCGGAGTTGCCACGTCCTTCAGTGTTCGGCGCCTGGCGGAACGACCGACCGTAGCCGATGCCGCTGCGATAGTTGATCGACAGGACGACGTAACCCTGCGACGCGAGCCACTGGTTGTAGGCGTACGACCAGTGGTAGAACTGCATGTAGTGGTACGCCGGCAGCATCTGGCGCGCCGGACCGCCGTGCACGAACACGATCGCCGGACGCTTCTCGCCCTGCTTGAGGTCCTTGGGCAAGAAGAGCTGATTATGGATCTCTAATCCGTCGGCCGCCTTGGTGAGAACGATCTGCGGCGTGACGTGGGCGTCCTTCGGGAAATCCTTCATCGCCGTCGGGAAGACGATCTTCGTCTCGCCGCCGTCCGCCGGGACGATGCCGATCGAGGCCGGCTGCGTCGCGCCGAAGTAGAGTACGGCGATCTGCTTGCCGTTCGGCAGCGGCGTTGGCGACACCTCGACGCCGTCGTCGGTGGAGATCTGCTTCGGTGTCCCGCCGGCCACCGGCACCGCCCAGATGTGCCGCTTCTCGATGTCGTTGGCGTTGGTCGCGTAGTAGAACGTCTTGCCGTCGCGCGATACGGCGTTCGTGGCGAAGGTGCGATCGGCGACGCCGTCGTTGATCAGGCCGTCTGTCGTCGTGAGTAGGGTAGGTTCTGCTTGCGGATTGTCGATGCTCACCGAGAAGAAGCGATCCCACTCGTCGTTCGGCCGCTGCGAGGTGAAGACGACGTGCTCGCCGGCCCAAGAAATGTTCGCGACGTTGGTGAACACGCGATCGGCCGGCTTGTTGTGCCAGAACTCGTGGCCCTTGCCCGTCGCCACGTCGGCGACCATGAACGCCAGGGTGTAGCCGCCGGGGAAGGCAGCGCGATAGAGACCGTCGATACGGGGTGGCGTGGTGTCGTTGCCGAAGCCGCCGCGTCCGCCGCCCCCGCCCCCGCCCCGCGCGCCACGTCCAGCGCCGCGCCCTGCTTCTGCCCCCGCCTGCGCCGCTCCGCGGCCCGCCGCCGGACCGGCCGGATTGCCGATGCCGCCGGTGCCCTGCTGGTTCTGCGCGCCGAAGGGCGTACCCGGGCGGCGAATGAACGCGACCCGCTTGCTGTCCGGCGACCAGGTCGGCGCGTTGTCGAAATCGACGCTTGGCGAAAGGAAATCCACCTTTCGCGATTTCATATCGTACACGCCGATGAACGAGTGATTGTCGCGCGTGCTAACGAAGGCGAGCTTCGAGCCGTCGGGTGACCAAACCGGATTGCTCTGGCGACCCCACTCCTTGATGAACGGAACACCGGCCGTATCGATCGCGGCGGTCGCGCCGCGGACGACGCGCGCGTGATAGATCTGGCCGTCGCGCGCGAACACGACGTGCTTGCCGTCCGGCGAGAGCTCCGGGCTTCCGCCGCCGCGACCACCGCCAGGTGCAACTTCGGTGTTGGCGATCGACGCCAGCCGCCAGGCGCCCGTGCCGTCCGTCTTCGCCGCCCACACCGCGCGATCGGGACCATTCGGGTCGTGCGCCGGGTTGGCGATCCACCCGACGCGATTCTGTCCGTGTCCGCGGATGAAGATCGCCGTCGAGCCGTCGTCACTCAGTCGCACCGAGCCGACGTCGACGCCGTCGTCGTCGAGGAACTTGGTAATACGAACCGGTTTGAAGTCCGGCGCCGCTGCCGTGTAGACGTTGCGCATGCCCTTCTCATAGACGACGTAGGCGATGCGGTCGGCCTTGCGGGCGACGCCCATCTCCAGCGGAGACGGAGGTGACAGGAATTGATCGATCGTGTAGCCCGAGGCGGTCTTCGCCGCGGCGGCTTTGGCCGACGTCGCCTTCGACGCCTGCGTGACCGCCGGCTTCTCGGCAGGTGCGCGGTTCTGCGCGATGAGCGGCGTGGCGGCGGCGATCAGGGCAACGCTCGCCGCGAGCGAGCGATGGGGAAAAGCGCGATGCATCTCAGGCATGAGGAGCCTCAAACGAGGGGCGGGATCGAGAATCGGTCGCTTTCGTCATAACACTAACGCGAGAAAGGCTTTCCGCGTTGTGTCCGACCGTTGATTCTGGCTTCCCGGCCGCCCCGCCGCCAGGTTTGTCGGCCCCCGGGGACTAAGGCCTGATCGAGCTCTGCGTCAGCCGGAGCATTACCAGCGCGGCTCGTTTCGTCAGCGGCGCGAGCATGCGGAGGTCGGCGGTCTCTTTCTCGGTGTGATCGTCATGGCCCGAGAGGCCGATGCCGTCGATGATCATCGGCACCTTCGACGCGACGAACGAGACGTCCGCTGCGCCGGCGCGCGACGGATCGACCGCAACGACAGCACCGAACCCGAGGTCGCGACTCGCCTGATCGTAGAGCGCGAGCAGCCGCCGATTGCCGGCCGTCGGCGCCATTGGTGGGTAGCCGTCGTCGAACTCGATCGTCGCGTTCGTCTTGGGGAGATGGCGGGCGACGATTTGCTGCATCGTCTTCTTCGCCTTCGCATGCTGCTCCGGCGACAGGGTGCGCAGGTCACCCGTGACCTCCATGTGCTCGGCGACGACGTTGCGCTTGCCCGCGCCGGAACCTTCGGTGCCGGTCGTGTCGACTTTCACCTGCGTTCCCCCGATCGCCAGTCCGGGATTGAACGTGAGGTACGCTTCCTTCGACAACGTGGTGTAGAACTCGTGCAGAATCCGCGATGCCTCGTACACGGCGCCTGCTCCGACCTGCGGCTTGAAGATCTGCGACGAATGCGCCGGCTCGCCGGTCGTGCGCAGCGTCCACGATCCCGCGCTTCGTCGAGAGATGACGGCCGTCTTGGGATCCGCTGCTCCGTCCTCGAAGCCCAGCGCCGCGTGCGCGCCTGTCGCCGCGTCGACGAGCGCCTTGCGCGCTGCCTCTTTTGGCGTACCCGAGTCCTCTTCGTCTCCGTCGAACACCGCTGTCACGTTCACGCGATCGAGCAGGCCGGCGTCCTTCAGCGCGCGCAATGCGTAGAGCATGATGACGTCGCCGCCCTTCATGTCGATGATTCCCGGGCCGCGAGCCGTGGAGTCGTCGAGCCGTTCGAACTTTTGAAACGGGCTACTTGGCTCGAACACCGTGTCCAGGTGGCCGATCAGCAAGAGCTTCGGACCAGGTCCCGGATGCTCGGCGACGAGGTGGCCGGCGCGCCGAAATCCGGCGCCCTCCACCCACTGCGTCTTGAAGCCGAGGGCGTCGAGCTCCGCGCGGAGGACGTCGCCGACCTTGCGCACCCCCGCAAAGTTCATCGTGCCGCTGTTTATGTTCACGATTCGCTCGAGGAGTGCCAACGCCTCGGCGTTGTGCGTATCGACGGCGCGCACGATCGCCCGCTCGCTCGCGGTCAGCGTCGATTGGGCGTGAGCGGGGCGGACGCCGAGGAGAGAGAGGCAGGCGACGACGACGAACGGGAGAGATCTTGGTGAAGTTCGCATGGTCGTGAATTTATCGCGCGTGCTCAGTCGCGTCGCCGCGCTGTTCGTCGCCCTCACCATTGTCGGCTGTGCCGCGGGCGGCGATTCGGACCGTCGGCTCGTCTCGCGCTACTACTCGGCGACGGACTCGATGGGCGCGACGCCGGCCAATCTATCGATCGTCGCCGGCGCGGCTCCATCCGATCTCGTCGAGAACTCCGCGGCGGCGATGAGTATGACGCAGCCGGGAATCTTCTTCACGATCAACGACTCGGGCAACGACCCGCTGCTCTTTGCGCTCGACACCGCGGGGCGTGACCGCGGCGTTTGGCGGGTGGCCAACGCGGACAACGTGGATTGGGAAGCTGCTTCCATCGGGCCCTGTACCGCGGGAGCGCCGGCGTGGTGCGTGTACATCGGCGACGTCGGTGACAACGAAGCGCATCATCGCTCGAGGAGGATCTATCGGGTGGTTGAGCCGATGGCCAAGGAGCCACGAACGGCGCGTCGGGACTCGCTCGACGCCGCGCGATTGACATTCGAGTACCCGAACGGTCCGCAGGATGTCGAAGCGATGTACGTCGCGCGCAACGCGGACGTCTTTCTCATCGCCAAGCGTCCACGACTCGATGCCGCGCGTAAACCGCTTCCCGCGCTCGTCTACCGCATTCCGGCGACGGCTTGGAATGAGAAGGGACGTATCGTCGCGGAGCTCGTCGACAGCTTACCGGTTGTGCCGGGCAGCGCACCCTTTCGCGTCATTACCGACGCCACGCTGTCGCCGGACGCCAAGCACCTCGCGGTGCGCACCTACATGCAGCTGTACGTCTTCTCCACCGATTCGGCGAGCGGCCGCGTGGACCACGCCGTTGCCGCGGCCGTCTGCAACCTGCTCAACGTAAACGAGGTACAAGGCGAAGGCGTGACTTGGGCGGACAACCGGGGCCGATTCATCTTCACGACAGAGGGCCAGCGAGCGCCGATCGCGCTCGCCGACTGTCCGCTTCCGCACTGATCGCTACATCCAGGGCTCGTCGGCCGACGGCCCGTAGATCGACGGCACTTTGCCGCCCGCCATCCGCAGATAGACGGAGAGCTGGCCGCGGTGATGGATCTGGTCGCCGAGCATGAAGTCGGCAAAGTCGGCCAGAGGAACGTTGCCTTTCTCTCTCGGCGCGACCATGAAGAGGACCGAGCCGTTGAGCTCCTGATTCTCGGTCTTCTTGAGCTCCGAGACCACTTCGCCGCGCACTTGCTTGAACGCCTCGACGATGCCCGGCCAACTCTCGGGCGGCTTTCCATATCCGCTGCCGAACATGTCCTCGCCGCGCAACGCCCTGAGCAACATCGACTGCTCGACGACGAACGTCCATCCGAGATGGAGCGCATTGTTCGAGCGCTCGTGCGGCCGAAAATCGGTCTTGTCCGCGGGGAAGGCGTGGATCACTCGCAACGTGGTCGCGGTCTCGCGTTCGTAATTGCGGAGAAAACGAGCCTTGGCTGAATCGGTCTGCGGCATGTCTGTCCTCGCGGAGGGCTAAGGATTCCAAGCGCCGAGCAATCGGCGGACGGCGATGATCTGCCCGACGTGATACGACGTGTGATCCACCGCGACGAGGACCGTGCGGAGATATGTCTGACCAGTTCCGTGCGGAATGCGTGCCGTGAGATCGCGCGGATCGTTGGCGGCGAATTCGGCGAACGCCGCGGTGTCGCGCTTGATCGCGCCCACGGTTTCGTTCCAGGCCGCCTCGCTCGCCGGGCCGGGGGTCTTCGGCCAATAGTCGTCAGGCCACTTCGGTTCTGTGTACTTCGGGTTCACGCAGAAGTCGAGCAGGTCGCGCTGCGTGAATCGAATGTGCTCGACCAACTCCCACACGGAATGGGGGAAATCGTTGTGCCGCTTACCGCGCAGCGCCGGGTCCAGCCCGGCGATCGATTTCTGAAAGTCGGCGTGCGCCTGCTCCCAGTCCAACGCAGAAGCGACGATGCGTCGCCAGTCGTTCTCCGACGCCATTGGCACCACTCCACTCGGTTGGTGAGGGACTCGAACATTTGCCGCCCGAGGCCGGAAAGACAAGCGGGCGTCCGCTGACTACGGCGTCTTCATAGTCCGCGCGCAGCCGTCGGCGTCCGGCGGGTCGGCCGCGCCGAATTTGCCCCGCACGAAGCTTGGGGGACCGTTGGGCCGGAGGTACAGCGCGAAGAGGCCGCTGTACTGCGCATCGCACAGCTCGGGCATGCGCGGACCACCGAGCGCGGCGATGATCGCGGGAATCGTGTTGCTATGGCCGACGACGAGAACCACGTCGCCCGGCTTGCCGGCGGCGACGGCCGCGACGACGGCATTCACATGAGCGGTGAGATCGCTCGATGTCGGAACGATGGTCGGGACGATCTTCGCGGCGTCGGCGAGTGGCTTTGCCGTCGCCTTGGCCCGCTCGAGCTGCGTTGTGACGATCGCGTTGACGTGCGCATCGCCGAGCGCCGCCGCGAGGTCTGCCGCGCGTTGCAAGCCGACGGGCGTCAGTCCCGGATCACTCGCCGGCGTCGCCGCCTTTTCGGCGTGGCGGACGAGGATGATCGCTGAGGGCTGCGCGCCGAGCTTGGCCGCGGTTGCAACGAGGAGCAGCGCAACAACTATCCGACGGTGAATCACGAGATGCATCCGAGAATCGCTCGATGGTGACGCCTTTAACGTAGAAACCCCGCTCTGATTCAAGCAAATCAGTGGCGCGCTTGACGAACGGGATGCCGGCCGCGAGCGTTGGCCCATGTTCCGGAGCTCCCGACTGGCCGCCTTGCTACTCTGCCCGCTCGTCGTCGCGGCGGCCGGCGCCCAGGGCGCTCCGGCGAGAGCGTCTGCATCGATCGTCGGGTTCGTGACGGGGCGGCAGAGCGGCGAACCACTCGGTTTCGCCGACGCGACGATTGAAGACATCGCGATAGGAACATTCGCCCAGAGCAACGGGGTGTTTCGCTTGCGCGGCATCCCGCCGGGCCCGGTCAACCTTCGTGTCCGCCGCCTGGGATTCACGCCGGTCACATTGCATCTCGTGCTCGTCGAGGGACGCGAGGACACAGTGCGCGTTGCGCTGGACCGACTCGCGATCCAGTTGGAGCGGGTCCGCGTGTCCGACGAGGTGTGTCCTTCGCGCGGCGTCGAACGCGGCGACACGGCGACCCTCGCCATTCTCCGCCAACTGTGGGACAACGCCGAGCGAAACAAGCTGCTGGCGCACGAGTCGCCATTCGTGAGCCGCATGGAGCGGGCGATTGGCGCACCGGAAGGACTCGTCTCGTTGGGTGGCAATCAGCGGATCCACTTTACGCGCATCGATACGGTGCAGTTCGCGGCCGAGCACGAATGGCGCTACGAACCCGGAAAACTCGTCGTACGTACGGAGCCCGACGAGGGCCCCGAAGCGTCCGAGAAGATGATCGTGCCGCAGCTCGTCGATTTCGCCGACGACGTGTTCACCGACAACCATTGCTTCAAGTACGCCGGTGTCTCGAAGGTCGACGGCGTTCGCCGCATCCAGGTGGACTTCGAGCCGATCAAGACACTGCGCGAGCCCGACGTTCGCGGCTCGATGTTTCTCGACACCGTTTCTTACCAGCTCGTGCGCTCGGATTTCCTGATGGAGCGGCCGTCCTATCTCCATCCTACCGAAGAATGCCGCTGAGCCCGAACTAGGGGCGCCGCCCGTCGCGAATCAGCGGCAGAACCGTAAGCGTGTCGCCGAGGCGGTACGTGCGCTCGATCGGCGGCAGTCCCTTCCGGTCGATGCGAAACAGCGCACTGTCGCCGACGGAGAAAAAGCCTGAGCACATCGTGAAGATTCCGTCGGTTCCGGTTCTCGTGCTGCTGATCCCGACCGGATCCGTTCCGGCGGTCGCGATATCGGCTCGTCCCCCCTTGTAGGCGCTGGCGCTCACGCCGCGGATCGGAACGTTCTCAGCGTCCACGACGCGTCCGATGATCCAAACAGTGCGGCCGCGCGGCTGCGACATCGCACCAGACCATTTACCGTCGTGGATGCACCGTTCGGCCACGTAGTCGTTGGCCGTCGGCACGACGAGGTCCGTGCGGTGCACCGAGTCGCGCACCGCGGTGAAGTGGATCGACGTCGAGAGGCTCACGCCGATCGCGTCGAGTTGACTGTCGATCGTTACCAGCTTGTACGGGCCCGGCAACAACCGCGTGATGGTGATCGATCCGTTGGAATCCGCCCGCGCGGAGTACGTCGTGTTTTCGAGCTGCACGCGAGCGCCGACGACGGGCGCTTTGGCGCGGTTCATGGCACGAACCTGAAGGGTGCCGAGCGGCGCGTCCCAACGCAGTGACGGCGGCCAATGGATCTGCGCCACCTCGCCGCCGGTCTCCTGTGCGTCCACGACGTCGCGCGGGACGTATTCCCGAGTCGATCGATTGAACACCGAATCCTTGCGAACGACGGGCAGTCGCAGCGACCACCGGTCGATGATCACTACGCCGTTCGGCATTTCGCGGAACGACACCCAGCCACCCGGCCGCGCGTCGTCGAGCCGGCGATCGAGGCCGACATAGCGGAACTCGAGACTCTGCAGCCTCCGACTGGCCGTATCGACCCAGAGCACGCCGTCGATGTCGACGCGGTTCCGCGCGCGACTCGGCGTCGCGAAGCCGAGCCCGACCTCCGACGGTCGCGACTTGTCCGCGTTCACCAGGCGGACGCAATACCCCGCGATGAACGCGTCGTCGAGCAGCGCCTCGGCATCAGGCGCGTAGAACGTGGCGCCGTTGTCGGCGTCGCTGACGAATCCCGCCTGCACAAACTCGCTCCCCGAGCGCGCGGCGTAGAAGGACGAAGTCGATCGCGGCGTGGAGTCGAGCGTCACGGTTTGACTGGCGATTCGGTCGCTCGTTCCGTCCATCATGCGCTGGAAGCGAATGAGGACAACCGCCGCGGGGTTCGCCTTCCGCGCCACGACCGTATTGAGCAATCCGGCGCGTGCCTGCTCGAGTAATCCGAGCGCGGGGCCGGCATCGGATCGGATGGGGCAGGCGTTCGCTCGCACGCTCACCGGGTCGAGCATCGTCGGCAGCGACGCCATCGCGATATCGAGCGTATCGATCGCCGCACCGGATCGCGGCAGTCGCGCCGTGAAGGGGCGGAAGCCGATGCGAACGAATCGCAGCGTGACTGCATCGGATGGAACGACGATGCGGTAGCGTCCCTGCTCGTCCGTGATGTTTCGGCCAAGGGCCGTGCCGCGAACGTCGAGGAGAGTGATGACGGCGCCCGGAATGGGCTGGCGGCTCGCGGCGTCGCGCACTGCCCCGCGCAACTCCTGGGCGTGCACAGACGGGCGGGCGCCGAGAACGACGCCGAGCGCGCCGAGCGCGCGGGCGAGTCGAAGTCTTCTCATGGCCGTTTTGATTTGGGACAGTCGAACCCGACGCTAAACCCTGTATTGCCCGGATTGAGGAGATCCCGGCGTGGCTCGATTCGCCAATGTCCGGCAATCCGATGCAGCCTCATCACGCGCTCACCGAAGAAAAGATTGCCCGGGTCCAAGTCCCCAAACCGATCGTCGGTGTGAATGACATACGCGGTCGAGTCATCCGTTGTGGCGATCGCGAGCGCCTTACGCCTGGGCGCCGGAAAATCGGGGACGTCCGACAGGGAGCATCCCTGCTTCCGCCAAGCCGTGCGCATCATCGTTCGACCGTCTTGTCCCTCGAGCCACCGTGCCGCGGCGGTGGGGACCGTCATCGTGAACAGGTCCCGCGACGAGGCAATTCCGCCAAACTCGTAGGTCACGTAATCGAACGGATCGTGTCCTTCCTCGGTTTTCATTCGACCGATCTGCCACTCGGCGACGGCTCTTGGCATCGTCGAGTCGTTCGCCATCAGATCCTCGGCGGTCATCGGTCGCGGTGGAATCGCACTCCGCATGTTTCGCAGGACGCCCTTGAAGTAGGGCTCGAATCGCGCGAGATCGAGCATCGCCGCCGCGGAGTCCCACTTCTCGCGTGCCACCAACGCAAAGAAGGTGTCGACCGTAGCGCGGGCCGAGGGTTCGGCGCTCGATTGCGCCACGCTGGTTCTCGGCGCTAAAAGTAGCGCTAGCGCGCAGACTGAACTGATGCAACAACGCGGAAAAACGGAGCGCGATCGAACGGTTGGCGACACGACGGCGTCCAATGAAAGAATCCTCTTCAAATTCATCGTGGACCGCTCGACTGCAAGCTGGCTCTTCTTGGCGCTGCTCTCAATGGCGTGTGCCAAGGCGACGCACCCGACTCTGTCCGGACCGCCGACGATGCCGTCGCCGGTGCGGGTCGCGTTCCGTGCCCAGTCGGACAGCTTCGGCCCGGCCCGCGATGAGTACGACGCGATCTGGCGTGCCGAAGGTAGCCGCATCGTCGCCATGATGGAGCGCATCTCCGGCCTCCGCTTCGACTCGCCGCCCTATGCCGACACGTCGATCGTCGCCGTCATCTTCGAAGGCGTGAGCAACTCCGGCTTCCGCGACGATCCAATGCACCTCCGCGCCAGTTATCTGTCGGATACGAAAAAGGCAACGCTCGTTCACGAGCTCGGGCATCGCTTACAGGTCGGGGTAGCCCGCCCCGGCGAGGACGAACACGAAGTGTTGTTTCTATGGCTCTATGACACTTGGGTCGCGCTCTGGGGACGCGCCTTCGCCGACGCCCAGGTGCTGGTCGAACGTGCCCGTCGGGGCCCGTACCCCAAGGCTTGGGACGCCGCCTTGGCGCTCGATTCGGCGGCGCGCGCCGAGCGCTTCCGGGCATTGCGAACCCGCCAATAAAGAAGCGGACGTCGCGTCCAACACAACCACGCCCGGCGCGTATATTCGGCAACCCACCTCGTTGTCCCCGCCGGAGAAACAATGCGATTTCATGCTCCCGCCCGCTTCCTGGTGCCTGCCGCCTTGGCGCTGGCCAGCGCCGTCCAGGCGCAGACCCTCGCCGGCTCACCGGCGTCCGCGACAACCGCCGCGAAGACCGATCCGCGGGGCAAAAAGGTGCTCGGCCTCGCCGACATCGCTCGCTGGAAGCGGATCAATAACGCCGCCCTCTCCAGCGATGGCTCGTGGATGACGTTCATCTACCAGCCGAACGAGGGCGACGACACACTCTTCGTCAAACAGCTGCCGACGGGTAAGACCTACACGATTCCGCTCGGCGGCGAGCCACAGTTTTCCGACGACGCCCGCTTCGTCGGCTATTTCGTGAGCCCGCCCGAGGGTCGCGGTGGACGGGGAGGGCGCGGCGGCGGCGGACGGGGCGCGCAACCCGGCGCGGCCGCTACTCCGACCCCGGCGCGGCGATTCGAGCTGCTCGATCTCGCCTCCGGCGAGAAGTATCAGGTCCCCGACGGCGCGTCATTCAAGTTCTCGAAGGGCTCCAAGTATCTCGCTGTCAAAGCCACCAAGGCCAACGCGACGGCAAAGCACAACGGCACCGATCTCGTCCTTCGCGACTTGACGGCCGGCGTGTCGCAGAACATCGGCAACGTCGGCACCTACGATTTCGACGACGCCGGTCACCTCCTCGCCTACACGATCGACGCGGCCGAGCGAAGCGGGAATGGCGTCTATGTCGTCGATCTCGCGACGAGCCGTTCACGCGTCCTGAATTCGGCGACGGCCGACTACGACCAGCTCTCGTGGAGCGACAAGGGCACTGGCCTCGCCGTGCTGCGCGGCGACAAGAAGAAGGAGAATGTGCAACGTGACAACGTCCTTCTCGTTTGGACGGATGCGTCGAATCCGAGCGCGCGCGCGGCCGAGTACGATCCAACGAAGGACGCCGGCTTCCCGAAGACGATGGTGCTGAGCGAGCTCACGCCGCCGCGGTGGACGCGTGATGGCTCGCGCATTTACGTCGGGCTCAAAGAACAGGAAGCCGAACGGCCGACGACCACTGATCCGCAGGCGAACGTGGACGTGTGGCACTGGAAGGATGCCGAGGTGCAGTCGGTGCAGATGATCCGTCTCGCCCAGGAGCGTCGCGCGACGCTTCCCGCGGTGTTCCACGTCTCCTCGGCCAAGCTCGTACGCGTTTCAGACGATGTGATGCGCAACGTGACGCCGACGTCCGACCCGCGCTGGGCGATTGGTCGCGTCGACACGACCTATCGCACGGAAGTGCAGTGGGGCGGATCGAAGTCGGACTACTACCGTGTGAACACCGAGACGGGCGACCGCGCGCTGATCGACAAGGGACTGACGCGCACGATGGGGAGCTCTCCCGATGGCAAATGGTTCCTATACCTGAAGGAAAAGAAGCTGTTTGCGTACAACACCGAGAGCGGAAAGTCGACCCAGCTCGCCGGCGGAGAGAAGATCAGCTTCATCGACGCAACCGACGACCATCCGTATGAGCTTCCGGTGTACGGCGTGGCCGGCTGGTCGCGTGACGGGAAGTCGGTCATCCTCAACCATCGCTTCGACGTGTACTCCGTGCCGCTCGACGGCGGGAAGGCGACGAGCCTCACGGCCGGCGTGGGCGACGCGCAGCAGATCCAGTTCCGCATCGTGCGCCTCGATCGCCCCGGTGGCGGTGGACGCGGCGGTCGTGGCGGTGGTGGTTTTGGCGCCGCGGCCCAAGCCGAACCGGACGAGGGAATCGATCTCTCCAAGCCACTCCTCTTTTCCGCGTACGGCGAGTGGACGAAGAAGTCCGGCTACTACACCGTCGCGCCGGGCGGCAAGCCGACGCCGTTGATCTTCGAGGACGCGTCGGTCGGCCAGATCCAGAAAGCCGAAAAGGCCGATCGCGTGATCTTCACGAAGCAGTCGTTCACGCAGTTCCCCGACTACTGGACATCGAACGCCAGCTTCGCGTCTCCGGCGAAGGTGACGGACGCCAATCCGTTCATCGACGAATACGCGTGGGGCAAACGCGTCCTCGTCGATTTCAAGAATGGGAAGGGGCAGAAGCTCCAGGGCACGCTGACGCTGCCGGCGAACTACGAGCCGGGCAAGAAGTATCCGATGCTCGTCTACTTCTATGAACTGCTGTCGAACACGCACAACCAGTTCGCCACGCCCGTCTACGACGACCGCCCGCACTTCGCCGAGTATGCGAGCGACGGCTATCTCGTCTTCGAGCCGGACATCGTCTACGAGATCGGAAAGCCCGGCAGCTCCGCGCTCGACTGCGTGACGAGCGGCGTGAAGAAGGTGATCGAGATGGGCTACGCCGACCCGAAGCACATCGGCATCCAGGGACACAGCTGGGGCGGATACGAGACGTCGTACATCCTCACACAGACGGACATGTTCGCGGCCGTCGTCACCGGCGCACCGCCGACCAACCTCGTGAGCTTCTACGACGAGACGTATCCCGGCACGGGCACGCTCCAGCAGGGCATCGTCGAGGTCGGACAGGTGCGCATGGGCACGAACCCGTGGGACAACCACCAGCTGTTCGAGGAGCAGTCGGCGGTCTATCACGTGCGCGACATCAAGACGCCGTTCCTGATTCTCCACGGCACCGCGGACAACGCCGTCGATTGGCATCAAGGTCTGGAGCTCTACGGCGCTGC
>DATLPC010000136.1:0-5413 GCA_035535975.1 Gemmatimonadaceae bacterium
GACCATGCCACCCCCTCCCCCTCCCCCTCCCACCCCTCACACCCGCACCAGTCTCCGTCGTTCGGCCAGTTCTGCAATCGCGGTCTCGCACGCATGAAGACAGCGCCGGAGACCTTCGACGGAGTGGTCACCCATGTGACCGATGCGCACGGTCGTATCCCTGAGCTGGCCATAGCCGCTTCCGATCGTGAACCCCCGAACCTTCACGGCTTCGGTCACGTCGGCGCCCTTGATGCCGGGCGGAAGCGAGATGACGGTGACAGTCGGCGACCGCGCACCTTCGGGGGCGAGGACGTCAAGATCGATGCCACGTCTCGTCGCGACCGCGTCCACCCAGGCGATCGTCGCATCGCGCATCGCAATGTGACGCTCCCAGCGGCGCTCGATGCCCTCACGGCCAATGTCGCCCATCTGCGCCTCGAGTGCGTAGAGCAGCGACGTGGCCGGCGTGCTCGGCGTCTGATTCTTTTCCGCGTATGCGTCGTACTGCAACACGTCGAAGTAGAACCCGCGATCGCGCACCGCGCGCGCGCGCGCGACGTATTCCGACGATGCGACGGCGAACGCGAGTCCGGCGGGAAGCGCCAGGGCTTTCTGCGAGCCGGTGAACACGAAGTCGAGACCCCAGCCATCGACGATGATCTCGGCGCCGCCCGCGCCGGACACGCTGTCGACCAGCGCCATCGTGTCGTGCCGATGCGCGAGCTCGGCGACGGATCGCACGTCGGTGATTACGCCGGTGGAGGTCTCCGAGTGGGCAACGGTGACAGCGGAGAAGTGCATCGCATCGAGCGCGCTCTCGACCAGGTTCATGTCGAAGGTCGTGCCCCACGGCACGACGAGTCGCTCGACGCGGCGGCTGCACGATTCGGCGACCTGCGCGAAGCGCTCGGAGAATGCACCGTTGACGAGACAGAGAATCGGTCCGTCGGGTGCATTCCGGATCGCCATTTCCATGAAGCCCGTGGCCGAGCAGGCGCCCACGTAGACGGGGCGAGCCGTGAGCAGCACGTCGCGCAACCCGGCTTCGATGCGCGCGAACATCGCTTCGAACGCGCGCCCGCGGTGGCCCATCATCGGCCGCGTCATGTGCTCGAGAATCTCCGGCCGCACTTCGGTGGGCCCCGGGACGAAGAACGTCCCGAACGTCGCATCGGTCATGAGCTCAAATGTAGCCGGCAACTCACCGCTCCCGCCGGAGCGCGCGGCCACCCGTTGCGCCCGTATACGTGCCGCCGTCGATCGTCAGCACGCCGTTGACGAGGAGATAGCGGACACCCACGGCCGGCAGCGTCGGTTGCTCGTAGGTCGAGCGGTCGGCGAACGTCGCCGGATCGAACGCGACGACATCGGCGTAGTCGCCGGGTGCGAGCACGCCCCGATCCTTCAATCGCAGGATCTTCGCCGTTTCGGCGCTGCTGCGCTCGACGGCGCGCTCGAGCGTGAGTACGTGCTTTTGCTGCACGTACTCATGGAAGAGCTTGGGGAATGTTCCGTACTTGCGCGGATGGCCGTCGCTGCCGTCGGAGCACGTGACGATGAAGTCCTGCTTCATGAAGTTCTGAATGTCCTTCTCGTCCATGTTGAACGACGCCACTCCGGCATCTCCGGCGAGGATGATCCGCATCGCCGCCTCGATGGGCGTCGTGTTCCACGCACGCGCGACTTGGTCCAGCCGCTTTCCGCGAACCGTGCTGTCTCGACCGCCGACGATGAGGAGCGTATTGGGTCCACCGCGCCGGCGCATGTTCTCGGTCATCTCGCTCACGAGGCGACGATGCGTCGCCGGATCTCTGATGCGCCACGCCAGCGAATCGCGGCCGCCGACTTCGGCCCAACGCGGGAGGAGCGATGCGCCAACGCTCGTCCCGGACGCCGTATACGGGTACTGGCACGCCGCGATCTCGACGCCGTCGGCGCGGGCCCGCTTCATGACCGCGATCACGCTGTCACTCAGTCCCCACACGTCGGCGCCGAGCGCCTTGATGTGCGAGATGTGCACGGGCATGTGGGCTTCGCGCCCGATGCGAACCACCTCGTTGACGGACGCGATCAAGCCCACCGTGTACGAGCTCTCGTCGCGAATGTGGGAGTCGTAGATGCCGCCTTTGGCCGCGGCCACCTTGGCGAGCTCGATCACCTCGTCGGTGGACGAGTAGCTACCGGGCGCGTAGTACAGGCCCGTGGACATGCCGATCGCGCCCTCGTCCATGCCACGGGCCACGAGTGTACGCATCGAGTCGAGTTGCCTGGGCGTCGGCTTGGCGTCGGACATCCCCATCACGGCGCCACGCACCGAACCCTGGCCGATGAACACCGCGGCATTGGTGCCGATGCCGTTCGTCGTCCAGCCGTCGAGCAGCTTGCCGATCTGAATCGACCCGCCGCCGTCGTTGTTGGTGACGACGGTGGTCACGCCTTGCATCAGGTACGCGAGGTTGGCTTTGCGACCGGGGTTGGACAGGTCGCCGGCGGTATGGGTGTGCGGGTCTATGAAGCCGGGAGCGATGATGAGGCCGGATGCGTCGATTGTCTTGGTCGCGGTCACGTGACTCGCCGCCGCGTCTCCCACGAACGCGATGCGATCGCCGGTGATGCCGACATCCGCGCGGCGGCCGGGCGCGCCCGTGCCGTCCACGACGGTGCCGTTGCGGAGCACCAGGTCGACGTGCTGCTGGGCGGCGAGCGCTACTGGATGGCCAAGAACGATCAGTGCTCCGAGTCGGAGCGCGCCACGATGCAAAGAGTGAATGCGCATGCCGGAAGAATGCAGCACGGTACGTTGCCGCGGGAGGTCATCCGCACAACGGCATCTCGACAGGCTCTGGCTGCGGAGCGATCGCGGTCTGGACGAACCCGCGTATGCGAATGAGCCCTGGTGACCCGTGCTCTTGCGCGACTCGGAAGTCGCGTGAGGATTTGACCCATCGGCCGTCCCCGCCACGCTCCCATGCAATTCAGCGACGTTCTCACCACCGCGCTCACCCAGATCCGCGCGAACAAGCTGCGCTCGTTCTTCACGCTGCTCGGCATCATCGTGAGCGTGGCGTTTCTCGTCGCGGTCGTCGCCGTGATCCAAGGGATGAACGCGTATGTCAAGGAGAGCGTCGCCGACGCTCTCATTGGATCGAACACGTTCCAGATTCGGCGACTGCCGATCAATCTGGGCCTGATCGAGGACGACGATTGGCTGCGCATGCAGCGCCGGCCCAAAATCACGTCGATCGACGCCGACGTCGTGCGCGGTGCGCTGCCCGATGCCGTCGCGATCTCCGTGCAGTCCGGCTTCCCTACGCCGCGCAGCGACGTCGTGTTCGGCGATCGCACCCTCGGCTCCGTACAGATCTACGGCGTCACGCCCGAGTACCAGACCATTCAGGACTACAAGTTCGCGTTCGGCGACCCGCTGACGGAGATCGACGTGCGCGAGCGACGCTTCGTCGCCGTGGTCGGCGCCGACATCACCGACAAGCTCTTCGACGGCCGGAACCCGGTCGGGCAAACGATCCACGTCCACGGAGTCCCCGTCACGATCGTCGGCACCATCGCGGCCAAGGGCCGCGTGCTCGGGCAATCGTTTGATGGTTTCGTGATGCTGCCGATCACGACCTTCGAGTCGATGTACGGTCGCCGCCAAACGACCACGATCTCGGTCAAGATGGCCGAAGCCGCCGAGGTCGCGCCGGCAATGGCGCGTGCCGAAGAAGCGATGCGCGTCGCGCACCGTCTCCGACCGGGCGATTCCGACAACTTCGCCATCGAGACGGCCGACGCGCTCGTCAACTTCTGGAAGCAGCTCACCAAGGTGCTCTTCACGGTGGTGCCGGCGATGGTCGCGATCGGCATCGTGGTCGGCGGCATCGTCATCATGAACATCATGCTGATGTCGGTGCGCGAGCGCACGCACGAAATCGGGCTGCGGAAGAGCGTCGGCGCGCGGCGCAGCGATATCCTCCGGCAGTTTCTCGCCGAGTCGGTGATGTTGGCGGTGATCGGCGGCGCACTGGGCGCCGGCGCTGGCTGGGGCTTCGCGGCGGTGATCGCGGCGGCATCGCCGCTTCCCGCGCGCGTCACGGCCTGGTCGATTGCCGTGGCACTCACCCTCGGCGCCGGCGTCGGCGTCCTGTTCGGCGTCTACCCGGCATCGCGGGCCGCCCGCCTCGATCCCGTTGTCGCCATGAGGGCCGAATGATCGCGTCGCGCTTTTCGCTGGAACGACTCGGCGCGCAGCTCCGCGAGAATGTTTCGTCCGCGATGAGCTCTCTCGCCGCGGCCAAGGGGCGGTCGGGGCTGACGATCCTCGGCGTCGTCATCGGCGTGTCGACGGTGATGGCGATGGCGACGATCGTCTCCGGCATTCGCGATCAGATCGTCGACACGATCCAGATCGCCGGCCCGTCGACCTTCTACGTGATGAAGGTCTGGTCGCAGACGCCGATCAACCCGCAAGATCTTCCGGCGTGGGTGCGCATCCGCCCCGATCTCTCGACCGACGACGCCGAGCTGATCGCCAAGCTGCCCGAGATCAAGTACGCCGCGATCTGGGGCCAGATACAGAACCGTACCGAGTACGCGGGAGTTCGCACCAATCTCGGCGTGGTCATCGGGGCCGACGACGGTTATCCCGAGATCTACGGAGGCGAGCTCACCGAGGGTCGGTGGTTCACGCACTCCGAGCTGCAGAGCGGTGCGTCGGTCGCGGTGATCTCCGCGGACGTGGCGAACAAGCTGTTCGGGAACATTCAGCCGGTCGACAAGTTCGTGCGGATCGGTGGCCGGCCGTTCCGTGTGATCGGCATCTATCAGGAGGCGGCCAACATCTTTCAGCCGCCCGGCCAGTCGACCCACGACATCATCCCGTATCGCGCGATGGACCACCAGTTCTTCATCGACAAGACGAACGCGCTGTTCATCCCGGTAAAGCCGCGAGCGAATGTCACCGTATCCGCCGCCCAGGAAGCGGTCACGATCGCGCTGCGCGAATCGCGGCGCTTGCATCCGGCGGATCACAACAACTTCGACATGATCACCCAGGATCAAATCCTGGACACGTTCAACAAGATCACCGGTGTGTTCTTTCTGGTGATGATCGCGCTTTCGTCGGTCGCCCTGCTCGTCGGCGGCATCGGAGTGATGGCGGTGATGATGATCAGCGTCACCGATCGCACGCGTGAGATCGGCATCCGCAAGGCCGTCGGGGCCACGCGGCGGGACATTCTCCAGCAGTTTCTCATCGAGGCCGCGACGCTCACCGGCGCTGGCGGGGCGATTGGCGTGATAATCGGACTCGCTCTCGGCCGCGTCGCGGGCTCGCTGATGAACGTGCGCGGCGCCACGCCGCTCGACCTCACGCTCGTCGCGCTCGCCGTCTCGATCGGGATCGGTCTGGTGTTCGGCGTGCTGCCGGCGCGCC
>DATLPC010000137.1:0-16031 GCA_035535975.1 Gemmatimonadaceae bacterium
ACTATGTCCTCAAACCCGTCGTCGAACCGCGGTTGAGGGACGCCGTTCGTCGCGCCGTCGAACGAATCCGTGGCGCGGGTACGCGCGACACGAGTCGAGAGCTGGCGCGTCTTCTCGATCGTCTCTCTCAGCCCGTTCCCGCGTCGGCCCCGCGGTTACCAATCAGGCGGGACGGCAGCGTCACGTTCGTGCGGGCCGACGAGATCGACTGGCTCGAGGCGGACGGCGACTACGTTCGGATCCACGCCGGCAAGGCGACGCACGTGGTTCGCGACACGATCGCCGAGGTCACTTCCAGGCTGCCGGCCGAGCGATTCGTGCGTGTCCACCGATCGATCGTGGTCAACACCGAGCGCATTCGCGAGGTTCAGCCCTGGTTCAAGGGCGACTACGTCCTGATCCTGAACGACGGCACCAAGCTGCGGTCGGGCCGAACCTATCGCGCGGTCGTCCAAGCGCTCATCGAATAGCGCCCCTTTCGTCGCTGGTTTGCTGCCATTCGCCGCAAACCTTTTGGCCGCCTCGAACGACTCTCATAGGATCGATCCAACCTCACTCGATCCTATGCCAAACCTCTTGAAGCCCGTGCCGCGCCTGCTCGTCTTGCTCGTCGCGGCGGTTCCATTGGTCGCCCAACAACAACAGGCCAAGCGTTCCCAGTTCGTGATCACAAAGGGCAACGACACCGTCGCCGTTGAGCTCTTTAGCCGCGACGGCAACGCTCTGACCAGTGAGATCTATCAAACGAATGGGCCACGCACGCAATACACGATGGACCTCAAGCCGGACAGCTCCATCTCGCACGTCGAGTTTACGAGAGTGACGCAGAACAACCAGTCGATCGGTATCAGCATCTTCTTCCTCGACAGCACGGTGAAAGCTCAGATGTCCGCGGCGGGGCAGACCGAGCAGTTCGAGTTTCCGTCACGTCGGGCGATCCCGATCCTCGTCGTCTCCTTCGCGCTCTGCGAGCAGATCGTCCAGGCGTCGCACCTCGACGTGGGGAAGTCGGCCGTCTACACGGCAATCCGGCTCGGCGTGGGCGACACGACCCAGCTCACCGTCACTCGCTTTCACAAGGACTCGGTGTCATTCGCGATGCAGGGAGCCCAGCTCAAGGCGGCGTTGGGCAGCAAGGGCGAGATCATCGGCGGCGTCCACCTCGGGCAAGGCTGGACGATCACGCGAAAGCCCTGAGGACGGCAAACCTTTCATGCCTCCCGTGCGACTGAATGTGCGGATGATCGACGCGATCGACGCATCGGCGACCGATGAAACGCTGGTGTCCGCCATTCGACGCCACCGGTCGGAGGCGGCGTTCGCGCTGCTCTACGACCGGCACACGCCGCGCGGCTTCCAGACGGCGTGGCGGATCGTCGGTGGCAATCCGCATGAGGCGGAGGACGTCGTCCAGGAAGCGTGGCTTCGTGCCGTGGCGTCGCTCGATCGGTGGTCGGGAGAGTCTGATTTCGGCGCCTGGTTCCGCGGTATCGCCGCGCATGTCGCGATCGACGTCGTCCGCAGGCAGGTCAGGTTCGTGCTCGACGCGGACGCCGATCTGGTGTGCGAGGAGTCGCCCGTTGAGTGGATGGACATGGAGGCGGCGATTCTGTCGCTCGCCCCTGGGTACCGCGCCGTCCTCGTGCTGCACGACATCGAGGGGTTCACGCACGAGGAGATCGGCGCGCGATTGGGCATCACGCCGGGGACATCGAAGGGACAGCTGTTCAAAGCGAGGCGCGCCGTTCGCGCGCGACTCGCTCCGAGAATGGAGAGGAGACTCCTATGACGGAGCAATCGTTCGATGAATGGAGCTCGGAGGAGCGCGAGCGTTTGGCCGAGGTCGGCCAGCATCGCTCGCCGCGGGCGGAGCTGAGGGATCGCACGACAGACGCTCTGCGTGAGCGCGGCCTGCTCGGCGCCGGAGGCTCGGGCCGAATGCCGGGCCGATTCTTCTTTGCGCTCGCAGCCGCGGCGGTCGTCGTGTTCACGGCCGGTTTGCTCGCCGGATACGGTGTTGGCCTCCGGCACCAGACAGAGATTCGCCGCGACTCAGTGACGACCGCCGGCGGCGGTCCGGCGCGCGAGGTCGCGAGGCTCGACAGCCCGGCGACGCAAGCGCCGGCGTCTGTCGGGGGAAGGCACGTCATATGGTTCTGACGGCGACACGCGCGTCGATCGCGACTGTGTTGTTCGCGGTCGGGGCGATCAGCGCAGACGCACAAGTCGGTCGCGGCTTTCGCCCCCGGCCAGGGACAGCCGCCGACACGGCGGAGCGACTCGGCCGCGGAACGATCGCGTTCAACGGCTTCACGGGCCAAGCGGGGGGCCCGCGTCCATTGTTGTTCGGCTTCGCACTCGAGTGTGTGAAGTGTTCCGCGACGAATCGCCGCGGCGGATTCGGCGCTGGTCCGATGGCCGTCTGGCGCTACGACGAGTTCCCCCGAATCGCGGCGGTCGTCGAAGGCAGTCCGGCAGCCCGCGCGGGGATCCGGCAGGGTGATCTCCTGCTCGACGTTGGAGGCTTATCGCTCACCTCGGACGCAGGCGCCCAGGCGTTCAGCGCGCTTCGCGCCGGTGATACCGCTTCCCTCACGCTCGAGCGTAACGGAAAGTCGTACAACGCGACGCTCCTGCTTGGTCGGATGGGCGGCGGCTTGGGGCGGGGAGGCCAGCTTTTCCTCGATCGACAGCCGCACTTCAGCGCGCGTGTCGGCACGACTGCGATAGAAATCGACAGCGACGTGCCGGTGATTTCGGCGACCGATTCCAGCGGAACGACGACGCTCCGCATCGGAGCGACGACGATCCGCTTGCGCCCGACGGCTCCGAAGAGCCCGTAACGCGGCCATTTCTCTACCCTCGGCCCTGGCAGCGGCCTGAATAAGGTGCACTATGCTACTATTAAAAGCGATTTCAATCCGGACGATCACCGCCGCTCTTCTCGCCTTGCCGATCGCGACTCGCGCCCGCGCGCAAGCGACGCAGCGCGACGTGCTCGCCGGCCACATTTCCGGGCCGAATGGTCCGATCCCCGGCGCGACGGTCAGCGTGCTCGCGGCGAATGCTCCGCCGGGCACCTTCGCGCAAACGGCTCGAACTGACGCTGAAGGGCGTTGGCTGGTCGCTGTCCAGGAAGGTCTGGGCGACTACGTCGTGCGCGTCACGGCGATCGGCATGGTGCCGAAGTCGGTCACGGTAAAGCGCAGCGAGCCTCGAAAACCGATCATCGTCGACGTGAAGATGGAACAAGCGGTCGTCGAGCTCGGACCCGTCCGCGTCGTCGAGCAGCGGCGGCAGCGACCACCGCGCGCCGAAGGGGCGCCGGAGCGCGTTGGCTCGGACCGCGTCGTCGATGGCTTCCCAGGCGCGATCGCCGTGGGTGACCAGGGCAACCTCGCGGCGATGGCCTCGTCGGTGCCTGGGGTAACGCTCGTACCGGACGCCGGCGGCGGAATTCCCGGATTCTCGGTGTTGGGTCTCTCGGCGGACCAGAATCGCGTGACGCTCAACGGCATGTCGTTCGGCGGCGGCGACATTCCGCGAGACGCAATGGTCATCACGCGTGTCGCGTCCACGTCATACGACGTCTCGCGCGGCGGATTCAGCGGCGGCCAGTTGTCGATCTCGGCGAACTCCGGCGGCAACTTCTCGCAGCGACTGGCGCACGTCACGCTCGATTCGCGCTCGCTTCAGGCCACCGACGCGGTCGGCCGAGAGCTCGGCGCACCGTACAGCAACACGCAGATCAGCGGCGCGGCATCCGGCCCGATCGTGTTCGACAAGGTGTTCTACAACATCGCGGCTCAGATAGGACGGCGGAGCAGCGATCTCCAGTCGCTCGTGACCAGCGACGCGTTCGCGCTTCAGCGAGTCGGCGTATCGCGCGATTCCGTGACGCGCCTCCTCAACGTACTGGGCAGCCGCGGCGTGCCTTTCTCTACCAACACCGTTCCGACCGACCGTCTGACCGACAACGTTTCATTGCTCGGGCGTCTCGACTGGACGCCGTCACCGACGATGGTCGGGAATGTCGTCGGCTCCGTGAGGCACAACGTGGCCCGTGCGTCCTTCCTCGGCGCGACGGCGGTGCCGGGACATGGGGGCGACCTTCGCACGAACGGCGGTGACGTCACCGGAACGTTCTCGGCGTATCTCCCCAACAATTATTTGAACGACCTTCGCGTCGGCGCCCATGTGAATTCGACGAATGGCGACCCGTATGTGGGGCTGCCCGACATTCGCGTGCTGGTGAGCTCCCAGTTCGCCGACAGCACGACAGGCAACTCGACCTTGCAATTCGGGGGCAACGCGGCGCTGCCACGTGTCGCGCGGACGAGGGGCGTCGAGGTGTACGACATGCTCTCCTGGTTCACGCTCGATCGTTTGCACCGGTTCCGCCTCACCGCCGACCTCCGCGCCGACGGCTTCTCGCAGGAGCAGTATCCCAACCGGCGCGGCATTTACACCTTCAACTCGATTGCCGACGTCGAATCAAATCGGCCGGCAACGTTCAGCCGAGTGTTGTCGGGCCAGCGGGCGTCGGCAAATGCGCTGACGGGAAGTCTGTCATTCGGGGACGATTGGCGTCCGGGCCAGCGTTCGCAGCTGCTGTACGGCGTGCGCATCGACGCGAACGACTTTCTGGACAGGCCCGCGTACAACGCGGCCGTCGAGTCGCGTTTTGGCGGACGCACGGACTTCGTGCCTCGTCTGATCGACGTCAGTCCGCGCATCGGATTCTTCCGTGCCTTTGGCACGAACGGGTCGACGGGGATTCCAGGCTTCGGTGCGCCGTGGGGCAACGTTCGCGGCGGTGTCGGATTGTTCCGCAATGACGTGGCGCAAACGCTCGTCGCGCCAGCGATGTTGGCAACGGGACTGCCGGGGGGCGTCCAACAGATCGGGTGCATTGGGGCCGCGGTGCCGATTCCGGATTGGTCGGTGTTCCTCAACGATCCGTCGGCAATTCCTACTCGGTGCGCCGACACGTCGGCCGCGTCGCCATTCATTGCGACGCGGCCGAACGTGTGGATGATCGACCGTCATTTCGCCGCGCAGCAGAGCTGGCGAACGAACCTCGCGCTCAACGCGTTCCTGGTTCCGAAGCTCATTCGCTTCACGGTGGAGGGCGTTTACTCGCTCAACCTCCATCAGCAGGCAGTGACCGACCTCAACTTCGCGCCGAACACCCGATTCGCGCTGGCGAACGAGGGGAATCGCCCGGTGTTCGCGCTGCCGTCGAGCATCGTCCCGGTAAGCGGGGCGCTCACGAACCGCGACTCGCGCGTCGATGCGGCATACGGATCGGTGACGGCGCTCAATACCGATCTGCACTCGAATACGCGTCAGCTGGTCTTTACCGTCTTCCCCGCGCCCGGCGACGCGCTCGGCCGGTTCACGCAATGGCAGGCGGCGTACGCGCTTACAAAGATCGACGAACAGTCGCGCGGGTTCGGTGGTACGACGGGCGGCAATCCGTTGGATGTCGAGACGAGCCGAGGAGCGCTCGATACACGGCATCAGGTAACGCTGTCGTTCTCGACGCGTGTCGGTTCGTTGTTCTCGGTGAGCACAACGGCTCGCGTGGCGTCGGGAACGCCGTTCACACCGATCGTGAACGCCGACATCAACGGCGACGGTTTGCCGAACGACCGCGCGTTCGTCTTTGGTCCGTCGTCGAGCGCAGCGGACGCCGCCGTCGCCGGGCAGGTGAGATCGTTATTGAGTGGCGCGTCGTCACGGGTACGCGATTGCCTCCAGCGGCAGCTCGATCACATCGCGCGGCGGAATAGCTGCGACGGGCCTTGGACGGCGACGATGAACGCGCTGCTCACGCTCAACCCTGAGCGGCTCGGAATGCAGAACCGCACGCAGCTGTCGCTCTCGCTGACCAACGTGCCGGCAGGTCTCGACGCCTTGCTCCATGGTACGTCGAAGCTTCAAGGCTGGGGACAGTCGTCGGCGTCGGACCCGACGCTGCTCCTCGTTCGCGGCTTCGATCCCCTGACGAACCGATATCAGTACGACGTAAACCCGCGCTTCGGCGACACGCGCGTCGCGCGCACCGGCGTTCGGAATCCATTCCTGATCACGCTCGAGGCGCGCGTGCAGCTCGGACGCGACTTCACGCGTCAGGCGATCGAACAGACGATGGCGCCGGGGCGCTCGAAGCCGGGAGACAAGCTCACCGTCGCACAACTCAAGCAACGCCTGAACGGCGCCGTCTACAATCCGGTTCGCGGGCTTCTTCAGGCGAAGGACTCGCTGAGCATCCTGACCAACGAGCAGCTCAAGGCCCTTACCGCGCTGGACCGTCGTGTGACGGCGAAGGAAGACTCGATCATCACACCGGCCGCGGAGTGGCTGGCGAGCTTGCCGACGAGCTACAACGAGACGGAGGTATTGTCGCGCGTGCTGGTGATGATGAACCAACTGTTTGATGTGGTGGTCGACGGAATGCGTCAGGCGCGGGAGATCTTCACACCGGAACAGATCAATGAGTTTCCGCCGTTGCTGCGGGCGTCGTTCGATATCAGGCGGCTGATGGCGGCGCGGCCGACGGCGGGGTTTGACCCGCAGTGGTAGGGCAGTTGTCATCCTGAGGGGCGCAGCGACGAAGGACCTACTGTCACTAACTCGGGACAGTAGGTCCTTCGCTTCGCTCAGGAAGACAACGCACTCAGACAGCTAGTGCGCCGCGACCAATTCCTCTTCCTTCTCCTTCGCATGCTCCTCGATCACCTTTTGCGCCACTTCGTGCGGCGCCTCCTCGTAGCCTTTGAACCGCCGCTTGAACGTCGCGCGGCCCTGAGTCATCGAGGAGATCGAGCTGGCGTAACCGTGCAGCTCCGCCTGCGGAACGATGGCGCGAATGACGGTGCCATTGTCCGACGGCTCGGTGCCCTGGATGTGGCCGCGCCGAGATGAGAGGTCGCCGAGGACGTCGCCCATGTAGTCATCGGGCGTCGTGACTTCGATCTCGTCGAGCGGTTCGAGGAGCACCGGCTTGCACTTCGGCGCCACAGCCTTGAACGCCAGAATGCCCGCCATCTTGAACGACATTTCGTTCGAGTCGACGGTGTGATAAGAGCCGTCGAAGACCTCTGCCTTGAAGTCCACCAGCGGGTAGCCGGCGATGATGCCGCGCACGGAGGCTTCCTGAATCCCCCTGTCCACCGCGGGGATGTATTGTCGCGGAATCGCGCCGCCGACGATCTCGTCGACGAATTGGTAGCCTGAACCGCGAGGGAGCGGCGCGAAACGCACCCAGCAGTCGCCGAACTGACCACGGCCGCCGGACTGCTTCTTGTGGCGTCCCTGCCCTTCTCCCTTTCCTTTGAGTGTTTCGCGGTAGGCGATCTTGGGCTTCGACAACTCGGCGGTGACGCTGAATTTCCGCTTGAGCTTCGCCATCGCCACCTCGAGGTGTCGCTCGCCGAGTCCGGAGACGATCGTCTCGTGCGTCTCGGCGTTGTAGTGCACCTCGAACGTCGGGTCTTCGTCGTGGAGCCGATGGAGTCCGGCCTGGAGCTTTTCTTCGTCGGCGCGGTTCGACGCGTGCACAGCCATCTGGATCGTTCCTTCGGGGAACGAGATCAACGGCAAGCGCACGGGATGCTGACGGGACGACAGAGTGTCGTTCGTGTGCGTATTGCGGAGCTTGGCGACGCACCCGATGTCGCCGGCGTGGAGCTTGGGAATCTCGATGCGTTCTTTGCCCTGCGCGATCGAGAGATGGTTCAGCTTCTCGACGCCGCTGCGGGTGACGTTGTACAGCTCGTCGCCGTTCGTGATCGTTCCGGAGAAGAGTCGGAAGAACGTGACGTCGCCGACGTGCGGCTCGGACATCGTCTTGAATACGTGGGCGACGCAGGGGCCGTCATCCTTGGCGTGGATCTCGACAGTCGCGTCGCCCTCGGCGCCCTTGAACGCGTGCAGCTCTTCCATTTCATAGGCGTTCGGCATGACCTCGACGATCGTGCTGAGCACCGCCTGCATTCCATAATTGAGCTCGCTCGAGATGCAAAACAGGGGGAAGAGCTCCATGCGCTTCATGGCTTCTTTCATCCCGCTGATTGCTTCGTCGCGCGAGATCTCGCCGCCCTCGAGGTAGTGCTCGAGCAGTGTGTCGTCGGTCGCCGAGATGGCTTCGATGAGCTCGTTGTAGTATTTGTCGAATTGGGGCTTGGCTTCGTCCGGGATCTCCGTTTCCTGGTACTCACCGGTCTTCACGCCGCGCTTGAACTCGTGTGCCTTCTTCGTGAAAAGATTCACGACGCCGTGGAAATCGGCGCCCTGGCCGACCGGGATCTCGACCGGAATCACTTTGTTGGAGAGCCGGGTCTTGATCTGCTGATAGATGCGATCGAAGTCGGCGTGCTCCTTGTCCATCATCGAGACGACGAACAGCACGGGATCGCGGCGGGCGACGGCTTCGCGGAACATCCGCTCGGTGCCGACCTCGACGCCGGACGTCGCAGGCACGACGACGAGCGCGCCGTCCGCTGCCGCGAGACCGGCGACCGCATCGCCCTGGAAGTCGAGATACCCTGGCGTGTCGATGAGGTTGATCTTGGTGTCCTGCCACTCGGCGTAGGCGGGGCCGAGACTGATCGAATAACCGCGTTCGATCTCTTCCTGGGCGTGGTCGGTGAGGGCGGTACCGTCCTTGACCGAGCCATGTCGCTTGGAGCTTCCTGACACGAAGGCGAGCGCATCGACCAAACTGGTCTTACCGCTCGCCCCGTGTCCCACTACCGCGATGTTGCGGATTTCGGATCCTTTGTACTCCCTCATAGCGTCGACTCCTTTCAGCTCGGAAGGCCTACGACAGAGTGCCGATGCGCGGGGCGTCGGTGAGCCACGCGCGTAGGGCGTCGTCGCTGACCGAGTCGTCGAGGGCAATGAGGTCCACCGTGATAGCTCGCGTCCCGCCGCGTGTGGCGTCGATGGCGGTGAAAATGAGGGCGCCGTCTTGAAGGACGGCGCTCCACAGTTTCCCCGACCTATCGACGAATTCGCGGACGGTCGACTGCGAGCTTGGTGTGGCGCTCCCGCCGGACAAATTGGGCATGCGATGAGGGGCCCTGGTCCTTGGGAGACTGGGGCGAGATTGGGGGGGAGTCAAGAGGGGAACACGGAGGCGAAACGGCGCGAACGGCGCTGTTGGCGAACGGCGGCAGCAAACGGCACTGTCGCCGCTGGGCATGGTCGGCGGCCTCGGCGATCGGCGGGCTGTTAGCTGGTGCCCTCGGCTGTTGCAGGTACTCCGCGCGCGAGACGACTCGCCGCTGGCGGCAGACGGCCGCTACCCGACCGTCAGCCACCGCCGTCAGCCACCGCCGTCAGCCACCGCCGGCAGCCAACAAGCCGGCAGCTGATGGCACCGCCAACAGCCGCAGGCCAGCCGTTAGCCGCCCCCGCCGACCATCGCCAACAGCGACGTTGCGCCGTTTAGTCGTTCCCCCGGGAAACAGGAAAGGGGCGTCCACTTGGGCCGCCCCTTCCCGTTCCTTCCATTCTGACGAAAAAAGATTCCCGTTCAGTCTCCTTCCGTTTCGAACGCCAGTCCGTCCGCCTCACGAAGCCGCTCGATGACCGACTCGAGCGGAGCGAACACCGGTCCTGTCAGGCCCACAATCGGTCCGATCGAGATACTGATCGCCCGCCGCGCGCCTTCCGGCCAGTCGGGCATCGACAAGCCCGCGACCAACCGCAGAATCAGCTGCTTGCACTCGACCAGCAACTGGGTCGCCGTCGAATGCAGCGTCTCGAGCGGGATCTCGAGATCGCTTGTCACCAACTGCCCCGACGCATCTCGCCATGCCGCGTCGCCTACGGCGCCGCGTTCCGGCCAGATCCCGAGATGGCGAATCGAATCGACTCGGCCATCACCTGACCGGTGCGACTCCACTGCAGCCGCCAGAGCCAAGGCTACCGACTCCGGGTTAGGCTCCCCGTACAACGTCACGATGTCTCGCGACGGCCGCTCGGACGAGTGCAACGGCGACGGGACGGAGTTCACATGCGCCAGCACCGGCGAGTGATCGGGGTTCTCCTCGAGCATGACGAGGATGTCCATTCCCCCCTCCTGAAAATGGTACTGCTCTGCCATCACTGCTTACCTCGACGATCCGTGAGGCACCGGAGTTTCATTTCCCCGGCAACACCGCGGGCGTCACTTAGTCCAACCCCTCCAACGCGCGCAATGTTCCTACGCCTTCATCCGGTACAACCGTCGTGTACCAGCGCGCGTCACATCACCGTCGCGGAGTCATCGCTCGCTCGGAATCTCATGCATTTCGCAATGGCAAAAAGGCAAAGCGCATGCCCACTACGAGAGACGCAAACAGGATCAGCGCGAAAACGATTCGATCGCCGAGCGGAAGAATGGAGGCCAACCCGGCACCGGTGCCCCAAGCGACCAGCCACGACAGCGAGAAGTGCGCAACTCCGATGAACGCCCCGGCAACGATCGACGACCAACGGAGGCGTTGGACGAGCCACACGAACACGACCGACCACACGAAGATCGCGGTGACGTGGAGCACAATTCCGGTGAATACGAGGCCCACCGCTCCGCTGGCCGCCGTTCCACGAAAGAGCGCGGCGCTGATCGACGCGAACGGAAGGGCAGCACTGCCTATGCGATGCCCCATCGCGATGAGCGCGCCCGTAGTGGCTGCTGCCGCGACGCCGCCGACAATTACACCGGTCGAAACCGGCCCCGCGGTTGCCCGGGAGGACACGCCCCAAAACAAGCGGCGTTATTGAACGGACTCAAGTCCTTGAAATTGCGGTGTCCAGCGTTGTACGCAGTCGAGACACAATAATCGCGCGTTCACCCGTTGCCGCGCTTTCGTCGAACAATATCTTCTTTCTAATGCGTATTGTTGAACGCGCAAGCAGCGTCCTCGTCGTCGAAGACAACGCCCGCCTCGTCGCCCTCCTTGAACGTGCGCTACGGGAACATGGATTCGCGGTCCGCTCGGAGCGGGACCGCGAATCCGCGCTCGCCAGCGCCCTCGCCAAAGAGCCCGACGTTTTCATCCTCGACATCGGGCTGCGTCGCCCGAACGACGGTATCGAGCTGATTCAGGAGCTACGCGCGCGCGGCATCGCCGCGCCGGCGCTGATGCTGACGGGCCGCAACGACGTCGGGGATCGGGTCGCCGGATTGGATGCCGGCGCTGACGACTATTTGGGAAAGCCCTTCGAGGTCGACGAGCTGATTGCCCGAATCCGGGCATTGCTGCGTCGAGCGCACGGGCGACAGGGCAATCCGCGCCTCCTCGTCGGCAACCTGGCGCTGGACCCGACGACGGGTGAGGTCCAACGCGGCAAGCGGAAGCTGGCGCTCACACAACGCGAGTTCGCGCTGCTCGAGCTCTTCATGCGGAAGGCCGGAAAGGAGCTCACCCGGCGCGCGATCGCTGAAGAGGTCTGGGGCGGGCCGCCCGCATCCAGTGAGACGACCAACATCGTGGACGTCTACGTCAACTACCTGCGAAAAAAGCTCGATGCGCAGGGCGAAGAACCGATGCTGCACACGGTGCGAGGTGTCGGGTACGTGCTCCGCGCTCCGGCGACGTCCACCGCTCGACCCAGAGCGGACAGAAAAAAAGAAGGCGGCAGTGCGCCGCCTTCTCGTTCCTCTCGCCGCTGAGCCTTACTGATCGATCGTCGGCCCACCGGTGTCGATGCAGTCGGGATCGTCCGGCGAGGGATCGCAGGGCAGGCCGCTGCTCACGTTATAGCCGCTGAAGTGCTTGACGCGGCGCCACACGATACCGGTCGTGAGATTCACGTGCGTCGCGAGACTGGCGTCGCGCCCTGCATCGGTGAACCCGGTCGTGCCAAAGTCCGGCGTGTAGTACATGCCGAAGAAGCGCAGGGCGTCCGGGTTCGATAGCCAATAGCTCCGGAAGTACGTCAGCACCGGAGCGTAAAGGTCGGTCGAGATGGTCACCGTCGTTTTCGGGTTGAAGCGCAGCGCCGGCGAGAAGTCCACGACCGGCCCGCCCCCGAACGTGAAGCCGTACGTCGCAGTCACCGTCACGGACTGGCCGTCGCCGAGCGTGGCGCAGGGCGAATCCCATGTCCCCGGACCGTACGTGCTGGACGTAGGATCGCAGACCGAGTTCGCCGGAAAATTCACCGTGAATACACCAGCGTCGAACGAGCCGCCGGCCGCCGTGATCGTAAAGGTCGTCGTTCGGGGGCCGCCGAACAGACCGACTGGTCTCAAATCCGGACGGCCGTCCTGGCCGACGGAGATGCCGCGCGGCAGCGTGGTCGGGGCGGTGGACTCCGAGCATCCGCCGACCAAGAGTGCCGCGACAACTGCCCCCGCGGCGGCAATGCGTGTCGTAAGTCCTGCCATCACTGTCTTCATGAGTTCACCCGCCGTTCTGTCCCGGCTTCTGCCGGACCGAGAATCCGTGCTCGAAGATAGGAGACGATTAAAGCTTGTGCCAGTAAAATGATGCGTCCGTGACCCTCGTCACCGGCGGAGCAGCGTATCGAAGCGGCGGGTCATTTCAGCATAGCCAAGTTTTTTTACACGATCCGCATACCGATTTACGAAACCGGCGAGGACCTCGCCGTCGCTGTTTGGGAACCCACCCGCGACGGCGGCGATGATCCACGCCGCCGTATAGACGTCGGCCGTCTCGGCGATCGCCACCGCCGCCGAGAGTCGCTCGATGGCCGCGCCGTAGTTGCCCGCTTGGACCTCCATCCGAATCGACAGCGCCTCCACCATTTCGCGACCCTGGAACCACTCAGGGCGGTTCCGAACACGATCCGCAACCGCCGACGACGCGGCCCTCGCCTCCCCGAGGCGACCCAGTTCGAGGGCGCACAATCCGGCACCCGCCATCGCCCCGATCTCGATGTCCGCCTGGCCGATTCGCTGAGCGAGTGGAATCGTCGCGTCGTAGAGCTGGGCCGCCGACTCCCACGAGCCGGTCTCCCGGTCCGCCTCGGCCATGTTGAACAACGCGGCGAGTTGATACTCGCTGTGCTTCACCGCTGCGAATAACCCAAGCGCCTCGGCAAACAGTTCCCGCGCGTGATCGTAGTCGCCGCGCTTTTGGGACAGCACGCCCAGGTTCAACGCAGCGAGGCCCCAGACGTCGGGCATCCCACCGGCGCGCGCGACCGTCAATGCACGAGCGTACGCTTGGCTCGCCTCCTCGAGACGCGACTCGAACTGCGCCGCGATACCCATATTCATGTAGGAACGCGCCTGCCCGCGTACGTCCCCGGCCGACTCGTAGAGCTCGAGCGCCCGCCTGAGGATGGGATGCGCTCGCGTCGGCGCGTCGCTCAACATGGAATTCCCATGGCGCGTCACGGCGTCGGCGAGGAGCATCGTGTCGCCGATGCCTTCGGCCATCTTCACCCCCTCCGCCGCAATCCGCTCCGAGGTGGGTTTGTCGCCGAGCCGTGCATGCGTGAGCGAGATCAAAAGCAGGATGGCGACGCGCTCGCGGTCGAAGCGAAGCCGAACCGCCTCGTCGTCCAGATGCGTCAGGGCGTCGAGCGTGACTCGCGCGGGTTGGCCAAGCTCCATGCGCGCGCGCTCTCGCATTCGTCGGAGCGTGAGCGCCCGCTTGTCGTCGCCCTGGCCGGCGAACCATTCGATCGCCAGGTCGCAGAGCTCCTCGACCTCGTCGAATCGGCCGCCGGTCTCCGAGATGTGGGCGAGCGCGACGCGGACGTCGGCGAGTTCGGCGGGGCTCGTCGCGTTGCGCGCGGCGATTTGCAGCAGGGCGCCGGCGATCGGATAAGCGTACACTCGCTCCGCGGCCTTGGCCGCCGTCTGCGACCAGCGGTAGGCCGGCTGCGCCGAGCCGGCCGCGTCGTAGTGAAGAGCGATGTCGCTCGCTCGTTCCGGGCGCCGCTTTTCCATCCAGCGAGCCAACCGGAGGTGCACCTGCGCCAGTTGGTCGCGCGGCAACGTTCCGAGCAGAACGTCGGCAACTTCCTCGTGAACGAATGCGTAGCTGCCCTGCCGTCGCTCACGCGTCGGAAGAATGAGTCCGGCCGCGATGGCTTCGCTGATGGCGAGTCGGACGGCTGCTTCACTTCCCGCACCGGCGCCGGACAGGGTGCCGATGTCGAACTCGCGTCCAACGATCGCCGCGGCTGCCAGGACGGCTTGTGTGCTCGACGAGAAGCGATTTAGTCGTCTGGCGACGAGCGCACGCCGCCCGGGCGGAAGCCGGAGCTCGGAGACGGGGGTCCATTCCCAACGGCTTCCTCCGTGCCAGATGTCACCGTCCTCCGAGATGGCCCGCAGCATCTGCGCGAGAAAGAGAGGATTTCCCTCGGTGTGCCGATACAGAAACGCGAGCAGCTCCCGCTCGATTTGTTGTCGGTGAAACGCTCCCTCGAGCCACTGTTTCACCTCGTCGCGCGTGAGATTCGAGACCACCAGCTCGCGCGAAAAACCTTCCGCGAGCGGCAACTGGCGATGTGAACCGGTGTCGTGCCGGGGATCGAGTCCTTGGACGACGCAAATCATGATGTGGTCGGCGTCCAACTGTCCGACCAAGTGCTCGAGCGCGTCCCACGACGTGGCGTCGGCGCGATGCATATCGTCGAGCACCAGTACGAGGAGACGTTGTCCGGTGATCGCCCGCACGTACTCGGACAGCTCGCTGAGGAGCCGGTACTGGCTGCCGGTGTGACCCTGTATGGCCGGTGTGTGGTGGGTGCCGAGTGCCGGCTCGAGATTCTGCAGCTCCGCCCATCGGCGCCGGCCGGCGTGCGCGACGATGTTCGTCGATCGCAGAAACGCCTGCCAAATGCCATACGGCTTGTAGTCGGCATGCTCGGGCGACGACGCCATGACGAACAATCCGCCGCGTAGCCGTGTCTCGGTTTCGAGCTGGCGCATGAGCGTCGATGTCCCCACGCCCGTTCGACCGTAGACGGACACGATCCGTGGTTGTCCGGTCGCTGCTTCGTCCAGCCACTGCACCAGCGAATCGAGCTCGCGAGTCCTTCCGGCGAACCGATCGATCGACAGCGGGCGCGGCTGCGAATCGTTGATCGGGGCGGCTGTCGCCGATCCGTCCCCCCCCTGCGCCTGGATTCCGGCGAGCGCCTCGCTCGCCGACTCGAATAGCGCGTCGAAGGTGGTGCCGTGGTCCGGCGACGCCGCGGCCCCGGCCGATATGGTGACGCGCCGCCCACGGGTCGTTGGATGCACACGAATCGCGGCGCACAGTCGATCGGCGAGCGCTCGCCCATCGTCGGAAGACGCGCTTGGCGCTACGATCACAAATCGGCCGTCTACGCGCGCGGCAAGATCATCCAGCCGAAGCACGTGTTCGATCAGACCGCCGAGCGCCGCGGCAGACGGCCCTGTCTCGAATTCAGGGTCCGTCAGCGACCGGGCGTCGATTTCGACCACGATGACGGCAACCGGATTCGCCGCACTGGCGGCCGCGACGAGTGGCCGGGCCTGTGCCGCAAGTTCGTCGAGCCTCGGCACGATCTGGACGTGTGGGCGGGAATGCTGCACGATCCCCGAACCGTAGGAACGCCGTATCACGCGCGCAAGCTCAAAATCGTTGGCCCCCTTAACGATGCTAAACCCGGCGCGTCTACTGTTCAGTCACTATCTCGTAACGGACGTCCTCATGCGTCTTTTTTTCGCTGTTTCGTCCGCCGCGATCGCGCTGTCGGCGTGCGGCGCCCAAACCCCGCAGACCGTCGCCGGACCGCGGTCGCAAATGCCAGGCGATCTGCTTCCCGACGAGCAAATACAACAGGTGCTCAACCGATTGACCTTCGGCGCGCGCCCAGGCGATGCCGAGAAGGTCCGATCCATGGGAATCGACAAGTGGATCGACCTCCAGCTTCACCCCGATCGAATCGACGACGGCAAAACCACACAGCTCGTTGCGCGCTATTCGATCCTCGGCAGGCCAACGCCTGACATCGTTCGCGACTTCAATCTCGTTCAGCAGACGCAGCGGCAGGTGAAGCGGGCCGACGCCAACGACACGTCGATG
>DATLPC010000138.1:0-4911 GCA_035535975.1 Gemmatimonadaceae bacterium
GGTCGGCTCGGCGGCTATAGCTCTGCGGTCGCGAACCCGTCGACGATCCTCGACGGCATTCGCGCCAAACTCGGCGGCGCTCGCGCGCGTTTCGCGCCCGGCCCCGGCCGATTTGCGGCGGAATACGTCGTCGTCCCGGGCGCACAGCTCTCCGCAATCGACAGCGGGCGAACCACGCGTGGTCTCCGCGCCGAATACTTCGACAACCCGACGCTCACCGGTACGCCCCGACTCGTCCGCGTCGACCCGCGGGTAGACTTTGGCTGGACGCTCAACTCGCCAGGGCGGGGAATTCCTTTCGATTGGTACTCCGTGCGCTGGACGGGGACGATCACCGCGCCCGCGAGTGGTGTGCGCCGACTCGGCGTCGAAGGGAATGACGGCTACCGTCTTTACCTCGACGGTAAGCTCGTTGTCGACGACTGGATGAAGCGTGGCTACGGCGCCAACCTGGCGAATGTCGACCTCGCGCCGGGCTCCGTTCACCAGCTCCGTCTCGAGTTCTTCGAGAGCGCGGGCAACGCACGCATCAAGTTGGTGTGGGATGCTGGGGTCGACGCCGCGTGGCGCTCGTCGATCGATAGCGCCGTAGCGCTCGCCCGTTCGTCCGACGCGGCGATCGTCGTCGCCGGCATCGAAGAGGGTGAGTTCCGCGATCGCGCGAAGCTCGGGCTCCCCGGACACCAGGAAGAGCTCATCGAGCGTGTTGCGGCGACGGGCAAACCGGTTGTCGTCGTCCTGGTCGGTGGCAGCGCGATCACGATGCCCTGGCTGTCACGCGTCAACGCGGTGCTCGACGTCTGGTATCCGGGGCAGGAAGGTGGCGCCGCCGTCGCCGACGTCCTGTGGGGCGATTACAACCCGGCGGGCCGTCTTCCGATCACGTTCCCGGTGTCCGAAGGTCAGTTGCCGCTCGTGTACAACCACAAGCCGACAGGGCGCGGCGACGATTATCTCGACCTCACCGGTCAAGCGCTCTTTCCGTTCGGGTTCGGTCTGAGCTACACGACGTTCGAATACTCTAATCTTTCGATCACGCCCGGCGTAATGTCGCCGAGTGGCCAGGCGACGGTCCGATTCCGCGTGCGCAATAGCGGACGGCTGGCCGGCGATGAAGTCGTTCAACTATATGTTCGCGATCTTCTCGCCAGCGTCGCGCGCCCCGTGATTCAACTCGAAGGCTTTCAGCGCGTGCACCTCGCTCCGGGCGAGGAGCGCGAGTTGAGCTTCACTCTTGGACGGGATCAGCTGCGCATGCTCGACGCGGGGATGCGCTGGATCGTCGAACCGGGCACGTTCAGGGTCCTTATCGGCGCGTCGTCAAAAGACATTCGGCTGCGCGGCGATCTCACTGTTCAATGATACCGCCCGCGACCGGCTTTGCGGTTCGGTACAATGAAAAGATTGAATCACAGAGGACACGGAGGACATAGAGGACACGGAGGACAGCACTCGGTACGAGCAGAGCCCGGTCCGTGCTCAAATGAGGGAGACGGTCATTCCCGGGGAGAGGCCGCTCGGGTTTAGGCAGTCCTCTGTGCCCTCTATGTCCTCCGTGTCCTCCGTGTCCTCCGTGCTCAAAAGCTGTTTCGCAGTTTACCCGAGGTTTCCTCGAACATCCGCCGCGATCTTTCGCAGCGCCGGCAGGACATTGCCGATCGAAACGGGCGAGGAATCCCGCTGGCCGAGACTGAAGTACAGATCCCGGTACAGTGGATAGATCAGCTCATACGTCTCGGATTCGTCGGCGCGCGGTTCGACGACGCGGTATGAAGGGCAGAGCGCTCGCTGCGCCTCTTCGATCGTCGCGAAGGTGCCGGCCGCGAGGAAGGCAAAGATCGCCGAGCCGAGGCTCGTGATCGACCGCTCGGGTACGAGCACCGGCATGTCGAGCACGTTCGCGTAGACCTGGTTCAGCAGCTCGTTCTTCTGCGGAATGCCGCCCCCGTGAATGACACGCTCGATCGGGACGCCGTGGTCGCGCATACGATCGAGAATGATGCGCGTGTGCAGCGCCGTTCCCTCGATCGCGGCGAATAACTCGTCCTCGGCGGTGTGACTCAAGTTCCAGCCGAAGGTGACGCCGCCGAGGCTGGCGTTCACCAGGACCGTGCGATCGCCATTGTCCCACGCCATGCGGAGCAGTCCGGTTTGTCCCGCACGGTGCCGTGCTGCTCGCGACGAGAGCTCCGCCACCGAGGTGTTCGCGCGCGAGGCGATTGCCTCGAAGATGTCGCCGACGGCCGAGAGCCCCGCTTCGACGCCGACGAAGTCCGGATGCACCGAGCCGGGCACGACACCGCAGACGCCTGGCACACAGTCGGCGCTCTTCGAGATCGCGATCATGCAGGTGGACGTTCCGATCACGTTCACGACGGCGCCTTCGGTAACGCCCGCGCCGATCGCGTCCCAGTGCGCGTCGAACGCGCCGACCGGAATCGGAATGCCGGCGCGAAGTCCGAGGCGCTCCGCCCACACGGGATCGAGGCGGCCGGCAACATGGTCGGACGTCCGATAGTTGCCATCAAGCTTCGTGCGAACTCCGGCGAACAACGGGTCAACCTTCGTCAAGAACTCTTCCGATGGCAGCCCGCCGAGCTGTTCGCTCCATAGCCACTTGTGGCCCATCGCGCAGACGCTTCGCGAAACGCTCGACGGATCGCTGATTCCACTCAGCGCGGCCGCGACCATGTCGCAGTGTTCGAGCGCCGTGGCGAATCGTTCGCGCCTGTCGGGATTGTGGCGCAGCCAGTGGAGCAGCTTGGCGAAGCCCCACTCGGATGAGTACACGCCGCCGCACCAGTCGATCGCCGGCAGATTGCTCGCGCGTGCCGCGGCCGTGATCTCCTCGGCTTCATCCTTGGCGCGGTGGTCGCACCAGAGGTAGTAGTCGTCGAGCGGCTCGAGCCGATCGTCGACGGGAATGACCGTCGAGCCGGTCGTGTCGAGCGCTATCGCGCGAACGGCGTCGCCGTCGACGGCCGCGTCCTTCAACGCGGCGCGCGTCGCCTCGGCGAGCGCCTTCATGTGTGAGGCGTGCGACTGCGTCGCGAAATCAGGATCGCGCTTGTCGCGCTTGACCGGGTATTCGGCGACGCCGGCGCCGATTGGCCCGCGCTCGCTGTCCACGATCGACACGCGGACGCTCTGCGTGCCGAAGTCTACCCCGGCGACGACATCGCTCACGGCGATGCCTTACCGCGCGTCGGCATGACGGTAGACGTCCCAACCCAAATACTTCGTGACCGCTTCGTGAATCGGGTCGGCGACGTGTGAGAAGGTGCCGGCAACATGGTGCTCGAATCCATTCGCGCAGATGTGCCGCAGCATCGATTGGAGCTGCGCGATGCGAACGACGCCCGCACCGCCGAACGTCTTCAGCGGATCCTTCGTGAACTCTCCCTGACCCACGTAGCCGCGAATGCGGCCGGTGCGGTCGTCGGTCGAGAAACGGGCGAAGGTCATCGGCCCCGGCTTCACCTTGCCGACGATCGTCCCGTAGGTGTTCTCGCGACCGACGGTGCCGGCGATGATCGCCTGGTAGTCCATTTCCGCGTCGTCGAAGAACGCTTTCGGCAGGTTGCTGCAGTGGAAGCAGACCGCTTTGTCCGGATCGTCGCCGTAATTGTTGTTCCAATCGAGCAGCGCGCTCGGCGTTTCCGACGCCAGCGTCAGCGCGTACATGCTGATCGTGCCGCAGACATCCACCTCGCAGGCGCTCGGCATGTTGGCGTTGCTCATGATGCTCATCAGCGTGCACGGTACGACGCCGAAGAATTCTTCCATCGCCGTCCAGCACTGCACGGCGCTGACCGTGACGTCCACTTCGCGCATCCAACGGTCGATGACGAGCCCCAGCTTCGCCATCTTCACCAACGCGTCGTTGGGAATACCGTCGGTGGACACGTAGCTCTGGATCTCGTCGAGCTTGCGACGCACGTCGGCGTCCTTGTCGGCGAGCTTCTGCACGCGGCCCATGATGTCGAACAGGTCCACCGGCTCGACGGCGATGCCGCTCGCCTCGAGGATCTTCTCGCTGTAGCGCACCGTCTTGAACGCGCCCGGCCGCGCGCCGATCGCCCCGATGCGCGCCGTGCGCAGTCCGCGCGCGACGCGACAGACCGCCGCGAACGACCGCAGATCGGCGCGGAACGATTTGCTTTCGGGACGCTGTGTGTGTTGCGACGTGAGCGTGTACGGAATGCCGTACTGCGACAGCACGTTGCAGACGGACATCTTGCCGCAGAACGCGTCGCGCCGGAAATCGATGCCCATCTTCGCCGGATCGTCGGCCGTCGCGTGCACGAGGACGGGTACATTGAGTCCGGCAAGTCGCAGTGTCTCGGCCACGCCGCGTTCGTCGCCGAAGTTCGGCAGGGTGACGATGATCCCGTCGATGTTCTCACGATTCGCGCGGAAGAGCGCGGCGCAGGCTTTCGCTTCGTCGCGGCTTTCGACCGCGCCGTAGTTGGTGTCGTCGGCGCCGAGGATCACGGCGTCGTAGCCTTCCTCGGACAGCGCGCGCAGGATTTCGTCGCGGCCGGTGCGAGCGAGGTGTCCGGGGAAAAATCCGCGATTCCCGACGAGGACACCGAACGTCACGCGGCGGGTGGGCGTTTGGCGAGCAGGTTTTGGAGTGGGCCGGCTGGCGCGTTTAGCGGCGGCCTTTCCGCCGGCGTTGGACTCGAGTTTGTGGAGACGCATGAACTGATCGGTTGTCGGGTTTGTCGCGAGAGCGTCTAGTCTATCCCACGGCACGAAACGTTGTAAGCACAGGGCCGCCGAGAACACGCGAGGTCCGTCAACTGCTTTCGACGCGGAAAAAATGCACGGATGTCGCTGAAAGGCACGGAGACGGCGTGGTCGGTGAGCTGCGGTCAGTCCTCGGCCTGGAGGGCGTCGATGATGGCC
>DATLPC010000139.1:0-20806 GCA_035535975.1 Gemmatimonadaceae bacterium
CGTGCCGTGCCGCTCCGAACCGACAGCTTTCCCTTCCACCGTCCAACATAACTCCGTGTGCCGGCCAAACCTTGTCCGCGACCGCGATCGCGGAACCGGCTGACCCCGCGAATCACCGCGGCCTCGAGGGCGGCGGCGTCGTCCCACCGGTCTGTAGGTACATGGCCGGGTGTGGACTCCAGTGATTTCCGGAAGCCGAGGCCGGCGTCGCACACGGCGATGACGACGACGCGTCTTCCAAGCCGCCGTGCCCAGTTGTAACTCTGCACGGCGACCCAGCCGCCCTGGCCGGCGTGCTCGATGATGTTCTGGCAAACCTCGGACAGCGTCATCGCGAAGCCGATGATCGCTTTCGACTCGAGCTTGAGCTCCGACTTGATGATCCGCTGCGCCCGCTCCTGCACGCGGCCGACGACGTCGTGAACGTCGTCGCTCTTCGCGATTGGCGTGATCTCGAGGAGCACGCTCGACTCGCCGGCCTCGCGGCGCTTGGGATAGCTGCCGCGCAGCTCGTACAGCTCTTCCGCGTGCTGAAAGAATGCGGCGCGTGCCCAATATGAAGCCGTGTCGTCCAGCTCGGGCACGGCGAGCGTAGGCATGACTTTGCGTGTTTGGGCGAAGGTCAGGAGCGCCGTAAGCCCGTACGGCGAGGCCCAGCGCACGTGGCGAGCGTCCACTACGAGCTTCGCGTCGTCAGGGAGGGGCGCCACCTGCTCCAGCACTTGTTCGAAGGAGTGATCGTCGAGCGAGGGCGGAACAGAGATGACGTGAGTCACGTGAGGCTGATTCTTCCCCTGAGATGGTTGGAGAGGCCGGAGGCCCCACGGTGCTCGACGTTTCGAGCCGCCGCACGATTCGCGGCGAGGATGGCGACGCTCAAGTTATCACCGGCGAGCAGTCTGGAGAAATAGGTCGAGCCCCAAACGTCGCCACATCCGGTTGGATCGCCGCCTTCGACGACGTGCTCCGTCGCCACGAGGGCGGTCCGCACCGGACCGACCGAGCTTCCAAGGGCCCGTGGCCGATTCATGTCGTCGATTCGGTCGAAGTCGGGCGCGGCGAAGTACACGGCGCCTCGGCGTCCAAGCGTGACCGCCAGGCAGCGAACGCCGGCGTGGAGCGCGGTCGCGGCGAGGGTCATCGGGTCGGGCGCCATCGTCGTCAGCTCGTCTTCGTTGAGCTGGAGAAAGTCGAAACACCCACACCATTCGCGCGCGTCGGTCATTGGACGAAGGGTTCGTAGCCCCGAGGGCTGAACGGCCCAGGCGAGCATGTGCAGGTCGCAGTAGATCGGGCCCTTGAAGTACGCGCGAATCAGCTGCGTGGTCTCGAGGTCGAGCTCCCAGCCGGTCAAGAAGTTGATGTACAACGCGTCGAGCCGCGCCGCCTCGAGGACGGGTTTGAGGCCGAGCCAGTTCCAGCCCGGAACGCCGCCGGTGAGGATCTCGCTGCGCCGTTCGTCGGTGAAGTAGCGCAGCTCGACGCGGCTGTTGGGATAGGGGACCTCGATGGCGCGTGCGTCGGGCGCAATTCGATTGAGCGTCGACAAGAAGGTCGCCGCCCGCGCCGCGAGGTCCTCGCCGACCTTGATGATCGGCACGATCTCCCAGTCGTCGGACAAGGCAGCGTCGAGGCCACCGAGGCCATAGGCGATGCCGCCCCACTCTTCGACGGGCGACGAGCGCGGGTCGCGACCGTGGATCACGTCCCAGACAAAAGAGCCGATCACGCCGACGCGTCGCCGGCTCACGCTGCGGACTCGATCAGTGTCGGAACTGACGCTTGCCGGTGAAGATCATCGCGATCCCATGTTCGTCGGCGGCGGCGATGACTTCGGCGTCGCGCACCGAACCGCCCGGCTGCACGATCGCCCGCACGCCGGCTTCGGCGGCTTGGTCGACGCCGTCGCGGAACGGGAAATAGGCGTCGGAGCCGAGGACGGCGCCGTCGGTGATGTGATTCGCCTGCGTCGCCTTGTGGACGGCGAGGAACGCCGCGTCGACGCGCGACATCTGACCCGCGCCGATGCCGATCGTTGCGCCGTCGCGCACGAGCACGATGGCGTTCGACTTGACCGATGCCACGGCCCGCCACGCGAAGATCAAATCCCGATACTCGTCGTCGGTTGGTTTTCGCTTCGTGACCGGCGTCCAACCTTCGTCGCTGATGACGACGTCGGCCCGCTCCTGAACGAGAACGCCGCCGCGGACGCGCTTGTAGTCGAGATTGATGTCGTTGCCGAGCGGCGCCTGGCCCTCGAGCATACGCAGATTCTTCTTCCGGCCGAGAATCTCGATCGCGCCGGCGGAAAACTCGGGCGCCACGATACACTCGACGAAGAGGCTCGATACGACGTTGGCCGTCGCGTCATCGACGGGGACGTTGAACGCGATCACCGAGCCGAACGCCGAGACGGGATCGCAGGCGAGAGCCTTGCGATAGGCTTCGAGTGCCGTGTCGCCGATCGCGAGCCCGCACGGCGACGTGTGCTTCACGATCGCGCACGCGGTTTGGCCGCGATACGGATCGATCGCGAGCAGCGCGCCCTCGAGGTCGAGCAGGTTGTTGAACGAGAGCTCCTTTCCACCCTTCTGGACGAGCCCCGAGAGACCCGCACCCGGCCTTTCCATGTAGAAGGCCGCGTCTTGTCCCGGATTCTCGCCGTAGCGAAGCTTCTGCGCCCGCTCGAACGAAACGACGATCGTCTCGGGGAACTTGTCCTCGCGCTCTTTCGCGAACCACGCGGCAATCGCGGAGTCGTACGACGCGGTGTGCGCGTAGACTTTCCCCGCCAACAAGCGGCGGAGGTCTTCGTCCGGATCATTCGCCCGGAGCGACGCCAGCACCCGCGCGTAGTCGTCGGGGTCCACGATCACCCACACAGACTCGAAGTTCTTGGCGGCCGAGCGCAGCATGCTCGGCCCGCCGATGTCGATGTTCTCGATGGCGTCTTCCGGCGTGACGCCTTGTCTGGCGACGGTCTCGCGGAACGGGTAGAGGTTGACCGCCACGAGGTCGATCGGCGTGATGTGATGTTCGGCGAGCGCTTGCATGTGGTCGGGCACATCCCGGCGCGCGAGGAGCGCGCCGTGCACCGCGGGGTGCAGCGTCTTCACGCGGCCATGCATCATCTCCGGGAATCCCGTCACCTCGCTCACGTCGCGCGGCGCGAGACCGGCGTCGCGGAGCGCTTTGGCGGTACCGCCGGTGGAGATCAGTTCCCACTTGAGCTCCGTGAGTCCGCGAGCGAATTCGATCAAACCCGTCTTGTCGGAAACCGAGAGAAGTGCGCGGGGCATTGCGTGCGAGGGTCGGTCTATGGTCGAAGTGCGCGAGTCGGAGCCTTTGCCAGCGTCGCGACAATACGCGTGAGAGATCTCAAATCGCGGAGGTCCATGACTTCCGCCGGTGAATGACTGTAACGCAACGGCCAAGCGATCGCGACGTTCACCGCGCCCATCCGCGCGAACTCCGAACCGTCGTTTCCGCCGTTGGTGACGCCGACTTGCAGCGGGATGCCGTTCGCCTTGGCGATCTTGACGACCTGGTCGATTTCCTCGGGCGGTGTGACACTCGAGTTGTCGAGCGCGCGGAGGACAGCACCCTGGCCGATGGGAGCGTCGGCGAACCGCTGGCTCTCCACCGGCGAGTCGGACGACACGAAGGTGTCGATGGCGTACACGCGATGCACGGATTTCCCAAAATTCGCCGCGGCCGCCTTCGCGCCTTCGAGCCCGCCTTCCTCGCGCACCGACCACATGAAGATGACCTTGTGATCGAGACGCGTCGGATCAATCTCTTCCAGCGCGAGCAGCAAGGCGGTGACGCCGGCGCGATCGTCGATCGAGCGGGCGGCGATGCGCATGTCACCGACGCGCGCCGAGCATTTGAACCCGGTGAGCGGCGTTCCGATGTTGACGCCGCTGCGAACGAGCTCCGCCGAGTCGCGGCCGAACCACGCGGTGAGTGCGGTCGGTTCGCGCCGCGAAGAGCTGTCACGAGGCATGAACACTCCGCGCAGTGGGCCGTCACGCATCGCGCCGCATCCCAGGCGTCCGTCGCGGCCTGGAATGCGGTCGTTCTCCCGGTGCATCAATGCCGGCTGTCCTTCCCAAAGGAAGGGGAAGAAGGTCCCCCGCGGTCGCAACGACACCGTGCCGTCTTTCGCGATCGATGACACGGTGAAACTGATCTCGTCCATGTGCGCGACGAACACGCTCGTGTCCCGATTCGGACCCATCGAGAGCAAGAGATTTCCCGCCGAATCGACTTGCACCGCATCGTGCGCCCAGGCGGGAAGCATGCCGCGGACCGCGTCGCGCATGGCTTGCTCGTGACCGGACGGGGCGTAGACGTCGGTCAGCTTCCCGAGGATATCGGCGTAGCGCGATAGCGAGTCGCGCGTAACCAGAGGCGGAGCCGCGGCCCATCCATGAGGAAGCATGAACGGTCGCATCGTCGGCGCGCCGAGGCCCGCCGCCTTTGCCATCGATTGATGTAGCGTCCGGATGTCCGACTCGTGAACGACTTCGGCGAGGGTTCCCGTGAAGTGTCTCGGCAATCCAATCGCCAGCGTGGCGCCGACATCGAGCCCGCTCAACGCCGGCCATGGCGCCCGAATGCCGTGCGGCGACGGATCGCTCGCGCCGAGGTCGGCATCGGCGATGAAAAGCGAGTCGACGCGGCCGATCCGCGCCAACGCGCCGGTCAGACCAGCCCAACTGAACGACTTTTGTGCCGCGATGATGAAGATCGTTTCGCCGTCGAGCACGAGTCGGCTCATGTTCGCCGCCGACGCCAGTGCGGCGCAGCCGGCGCGGTTGACCGCCGCGGGCCCGGCGACGTAATCGCTGAACACCCACTCCGGCCAATCGCGAACCACAGGGTTCAACACGTCGATCCCCATGCGCTCGGCCTCGGCGCGCGAACGCGCCCCGACGTCGATCCAGAGATTCTCGATCGTCGTCGGAGTGCTGTCGTTTTGTCGGCGACGCCACAAATGATTGCTGCGGACGGCGAACACGCCGGGCACGTACCGCGTGCGCCCCGGAACCGCGCGATCGACCGCCGTGACGATCACCCGTTGACCTTCGTGGTATTGATCCCACAGCGCGGGATGCTTGCCGTTGCCGATAGCGTGCACCCGAAGGTACCCGTCGTCGCCAATCTGGCTGACGACGTATCCCGTTTCATCGAGCCCACAGGCGACCACTCGGCGAGGACGCGCGCCCGGCTCACCCGCGCGCTTGATGAGATTTCCCATCGAGTCGCGCGACCAGCCGAGTTGCGCGCCCATGATGCGATCGGTGGCGATGCGCTCGTAGCCCGGCGCGGCGATCAGGGAGATCCAGGTCGCGACGGCGCGCGAAAATGGCGGCATCGCCGTCGTGTCCTGCGCCGTCGCGGGCGCGGACGACACGAGCATCGCAAGCGGCGCGGCCAGCCTAACAGCCCAGCGCGAGCTCGATGTTTTCAGCAAGGCGTGATTCATCATGAGACAACAGTGTGAAAGAGGGGCGGGCGTCGACAAACGCCGATCCGATCGTGCCGCAGTTCTCCAGCGTCATCCGACCCGCGGCCACGGCGTCCACGACCCGCGGATAGAGAAGATGCTCGACGCGCAGCACCCGCGCTGCCAACGTCCCGGCATCGTCGCTGCCGAACACCGGCACGGGCCACTGCGCGATGATCCGCCCCCGATCGTACTGCTCGTCGACAAAGTGCGCTGTGACACCGGTGACACGCGCCCCCGACTCGATCACGGCGTGGTGAACGCGCTGTCCGTACATGCCCGGTCCACCAAACGCCGGGAGCAGCGCGGGATGCACATTCACGATTCTGCCGTGATACTTCGCGACCACATCTCTCGGAACCAGCTTCAGGTAGCCCGCCAGGACCATGAGGTCGACTTGGTGCTCGACCAGCAGGCCGTCGAGGTGAGCCCCTTCCGGTTCCTTCGCCGACGCCAACACCGCGACGGGAATCTCCCGACGCGCCGCCCGCTCCAACGCGCCCGCGTCCGAGCGGTTGCTCGCCACGAGCACGACGTCCCCGCCTCGGCGCGGGCCGAGCTGGTCCAGGTGATCGATGATGGCCTGGAGGTTCGATCCACCCCCGGAAGCCAGCACCGCGATGCGCGATTTCATCAGCGCGGATTCTATTGCCGATGTCCCAGCGCGGGAAGCGCGTCGAGGTAGCGATCCACGGCGTCGGCGAGCGACGCCGCGATTCCGACGCCCGCCTGCGACGCCCGCTCGAAGTCGTCGTCGGGGGTGGACGCCGTGTCGAGGAGGACGCCGAACCCGCCAAATGCCGTCGAAGGAGCGACGTCGCGCCAGCGATCCCCGACGAACAGCGAACGCTTCGCGTCGAGATCGTAGTCGGCGATCGCGCGCCGGTACATTCCTAGTCCGGGCTTTCGGCAATCACAACCGCCTGGCGTGTCGGGACTGTGCGGGCACATGTAGGTGGCTTCGACCCGTGCGCCATGCGAGGCAAGCGTGGCGTCGATTCGCGCTCGCACCGCCTCGTATTCGTCCGGACTCAACAGTCCCCGTCCGATCCCCGATTGGTTCGTCACGACGACCACGGTCACGGACGCCTCATTCAGCCGTCTGATCGCGGCCGCTGCACCAGGCAGAAGCTCGACGTCGTCGGGATCGCGGATGTAGACGGTATCGCGGATGATCGTTCCGTCACGGTCGAGAAATGCCGCCGGCTGTCTCGAGGCGCTCACTCGATTGCCGCTCGAACCGCCGCGGCCACCTCGACGTCCTCACTGGGAGCGACGGTTCTGAGATCGAGGATGACTCGTCCGTCGGCGATGCGTCCGATGATCGGCGGATCGCTGCCGCGAAGCTGCTGCTCCACGGCCTCAGATCGTCCTGCGATCGCGATCCCGGCCGACAGGATCTCCGCGGTCGGAAAGGCTCCGCCGCCGACGCTCGCCTTGGTCTCGACCACTTCGACGCGCGAGTCGCCGATCGCCGCGCGCAGCCGCTCCGCCCGCTCGCGGAGCGCGGAGACCGGCTCGCTGAGCTGCGCGAGCACCGGAATCGTGCGCATCGCGCGCGCGGGCTCGCGATACAGCGCCAGTGTCGCCTCCAGCGCGGCCAACGTGAGCTTGTCGACACGATACGAGCGGGTCAGCGGATTCTTCCGAACCCGATCGAGCACGGCGCGGGCGCCGAGAATGATCCCCGCCTGCGGGCCGCCGAGCAGCTTGTCGCCGCTCATCGTGACGATCGACGCACCGGCCCGCAGCGCCTCGCGCGCCGTCGGCTCGCCGGCCAATCCGTATTCGGCGAGGGAGATGAGCAAACCGCTGCCGAGATCGTGAATCACCGGTATTCCACGCGGCGCCCCCAACGCGGCAAGCGAAGCGACGGAGGCTTCGGCGACGAATCCCGTGAGCGCGAAGTTGCTGCGATGCACTTTGAGAATCGCGCCCGTCTCCGCGCCGACCGCGCGCTCATAATCGTCGGCGTGCGTTCGATTCGTCGTCCCGACCTCGACGAGGCGCGTGCCGCTCTTTCGCATTACGTCGGGGATGCGAAAGCTTCCCCCGATCTCCACCAGCTCGCCGCGCGACACGATTGCGTCGCGGCCCTCGGCGATGGTGTTGAGGACGAGCACGAGCGCCGCGGCGCCGTTGTTGACGACGAGCGCGTCCTCGGCGCCGGTCAACTCTCGCAGCAATTCGGCGCAGTGCACGTAGCGCGAACCGCGCGCCCCGGACTCCAAGTCGTACTCGAGATTCGAAAAACCCTGGGCCACACGCACGATCGCGTCGACGGCGGCTGCGGCGAGCGGGGCGCGACCGAGGTTGGTGTGGAGCACGACCCCGGTGGCGTTGATCACGCGTCGCAGAGAGGGCGCGACGGTTTGGGCCACGGCGTTCGATACGGCCCGCGCCCACTCTTGCTCGGTCGACGGCGCGGCCGCCGGCTCGAGCCGGGCGGCGTCGATCGTTCGGCGAATCGCGTCGACCACGACGGCGCGCGGCGTTTGCTCGAGCAGGGCTTGCACCCCGCCGCTCTCGAGCAGCGAAGTGACGCTCGGCAGTCGGCGGCGGGCGTCGTTCGCGTGCTCGCTCACGGGCGTGGCGGCGGTCTGCGCGGTGGTCGCGCGGTATCTGCCGGGGGGCGTACCCGCTTGGTCGAATCGACCGGCGCCGGTTTGGGAACCGTCACAGTGCGAGTGAGGTCACTGGCGTGGCCGACGAGGTTGCGGAGCCCGCGCGTCGTGACGCGAATGGTTTGCCCGGGAAGTATGGGCGTGGTCGGTGAAACGGTCGCCACGATCGCGCGCTCAGGAGGGGGCGATTTCGGTTTTCGCGGTGCCGGCGGTGCTCGCACGCCGCTCGGCCTCGGCGGTACGGCGACGGGAGGCGGGTTCCCGCCGGCCGCTCGCAGGGAGTCGGCTCGTCGCGCGGAATCGGCGGCGGCACGTGCTCGCTGATATGCCGATGCCCATTCGACACGGTTGACCGCGATCCCCGAGGAGTCGGCACGCTTCAGGGCAACGAGCGCCGGCTGGAGTGGAGTCGCAGGATCGAGCGGTTTGTCGAAGATGATCATCACCGAGACGCTATCGCTGACCGTCACGTCGGAGATCGCGGGCGGAACGGAATCTCGCTCGATCGCGTTCAAGTCCACCGACGGGCGCGTTGTCGTGACCGTCACCGACACGGAGTCCCACTTTTCGTTTCGGTCGAACACACGATTCGCGTTCTGATCGATCAGAGCCCGCACGGTGTAGTCGCCCGCCGGCAGCGGCCCGAGGTCGAACTGTCCACTCGTATCGGTCGCGCTCAGATACACGACGGTCGTATCTCGTTTCGAGACCGCTTCGACATACGCACCCTTGGCGATCGCTTGCGCCAACCAATCGAACACGGTTCCGACGATGCCGAGTGTCGGAAAGCTTGGACCGGTCGAGAAGACGAGCGTCGCGCCGTCCGTGCGAACGTTTCCGCGCAGGTCGGCGATTCCCGGCAGCATCGTGATGCGATAGGCCGTGTTGTCGCGGAAGCCGCGCTCCGGGCGGACGGAGATGCGCGAGCGATGCCAGCCGACGCGCGGCTCGCCGTTCCGCGGCGAAATGAGGAACATGCGGTCGAGCGAAGCGGCGCCGGCGGGCCGGTCGCTCACGACCTCGTCGAACCGGAACTGCACGTCCTTCGGCTTCACGTTGATCTGCCCGGAATCGGGCGTCACCGCGATGATTTGCGGCGGCGAGTGATCATCCGGGCCACCCGGCGGCGGGCCGGCCGACGCACACGCCGCCGACGCGGCAAGGACGAAGATCAGCCGCCGCACAGCGCGCGCACCTTCTCGACTAGTTGCTCCCGCTTCTGCACCATCTCCTCGAGAATGGCGCGATCGTTGGCGACCACCTGCGCCGGCGCACGCTCGACATACTTTGGATTCTCGAGTCGTCCCCGTCGCGAGGTAATCTGCTTCTCGAGCTCCGCGGCTTCCGTGCGAAGTTTGGCGCACTCCGCCTCGACGTCGATCAAGCCGGCGAGCGGCACGATGATCTCCGTGCCGCCGGTGATGACGGCGTGGGCCGCGGCGGTCACCGCCGCGCCGTTGACGACGCTCACGGTGGCGCGCGCAAGTCGGCCGAGCGTTCCGCCTTCGCGCTCGAACACCCCGCGCGCCGTTGCGTCGCTTGCCGCGGGGCGAATGTGTACGTCGACTGCCTTGCCGGGCGGCACGTTGTTGTCCGCGCGAATCTGCCGCACGGCGAGTACCGCTTCGCGCACCAGCTCGAAGTCGGCGGCGCCGCGCGAGGTCGAGTCGCTCCTTCGTGACGGCCACGCGGCTCGCGCGAGGAATTCTCCGGTGCCGCGACCAGGCAGCCGCTGCCAGAGCGACTCGGTCACGAACGGCACGATCGGGTGAAGCAGACGAAGCGCGGAGTCGAACGCGTGCACGAGTACGGCGCGCGCGACTTCGCGATCGTCGCCCGGTGTGTCGAGGCGGGCCTTGAGCGATTCGAGATACCAATCGGCCAGCTCGTTCCACACGAAGCGTCGTGCCGCCTCGGCGTACTCGTTGAGGCGAAGCCCCGCGTAACGCTCGTTGTCGCGCCACACGCGCCCGTCCGGCGAATCGTGCGGCTGCGTCGGCTGCAGTGGGCCGAGCGCGCGGTCGCAATCGGTGATCGCCTCGTCGAGGCGGGAGAGGATCCACTCGTCGGCGGCGGTCAACGACGACGCATCGATCGACGCGACAGAGCGAATCGCCTCCGACCCGACGCGATCGAGGAGGAAGCGTCCGATGTTCCAGAGCTTCGTCGCGAAGTTGCGTCCCGTGGCGAACGACTTGTCGATGTCGTTCGGATCGAGGATGACGTCGGTGCCCATTCCCATGCCGGCGATGAGCGTCCAGCGCAGCGCGTCCGCTCCGTAGAGTGCGATGACGTCGAGCGGATCGATGCCGTTGCCGAGTGACTTCGACATCTTCCGATGCTGCGTGTCGCGCGCCGTACCGTGCAGGTACACCGAGTGGAAGGGCGCGCGGCCCATGAACTCGTACCCCGCCATGATCATGCGCGCCACCCAGAAGAAGAGAATCTCCGGGGCGGTAACGAGCGTGTCGGTCGGGTAGAAGGCGGCCAGCTCCGGCGACTTTTCATCCGGCCAGCCGAGCGTGGAGATCGGCCAGAGCCACGACGAGAACCAGGTGTCGAGCACGTCCTCGTCTTGCCGCGCCGGGCAGCCGCAATGCGGACACACATCGACGTCGTCGCGGCTCACGATGATGTTCTGCGGTGGATCGCACTCGTCGCAATACCACACGGGCACGCGGTGACCCCACCACAGTTGCCGCGAGATGTTCCAGTCGCGGATGTTGGTGAGCCAGTTGACGTAGACCGCTTCCCACCGCTCCGGCAGAATGCGGATGCCGCCGTCGCGCACGGCCTGGAGCGCGGGCCGGGCGAGCGGCTCCATCTTCACGAACCACTGGTCGGACAGCCGCGGCTCGACCACTGTGTCGCAGCGATAGCAATGGCGCACCGAGTGACGGTGCGTCTCCACCTTCTGCAGCGCGCCGCTGGCGCGAAGCATCTCCACGATCTTCTCGCGCGCCGCGAAGCGATCGAGTCCGGTGAGCTCTTTCGGCACACGGCCCTCGGCGTCGATCACTTCGCGCACCACGCCGTGCTCGTCGATGATCACGGGCATGGCGAGCGAGTGCCGGCGTCCGACCTCGAAGTCGTTCGCGTCGTGCGCCGGCGTGATCTTCACCACGCCGGTGCCAAAGGCAGGATCGGCGTAGGAGTCGGCGATCACCGGGATGTCGCGATTCACCACCGGCAACCGCACCGACTTGCCGACCAGATCACGATACCGCTCGTCGTCCGGATTCACCGCCACCGCCACGTCGCCGAGCATGGTCTCCGGCCGCGTCGTCGCAACGACGAGCGAGCGACCCCCTTGGCCCTCCACCGGGTATGCGATGTGATAGAGCGCGCCCGTCTCTTCCTGGAATTCCGCCTCTTCGTCGCTGAGCGACGTGAGGCAGCGCGGGCACCAGTGAATCACGCGGTGTCCGCGGTAGACCAGGCCGCGCTCGTACAATCGAACGAAGGCTTCTCGAACGGCGCGCGACAGCTCCGGCGACAACGTGTACGCCGTCCGTCGCCAATCCGCCGACGCGCCGATGGCGCGCAACTGCTGAAGAATCACGCCGCCCGTCTCGGTCACGAACGATTCGGTACGCCGGACGAATGCATCTCGACCGAGATCGAAGCGCGTCATCCCTTCGCCGGCGATCAGCTTCTCGACGACGTTCTGTGTCGCGATCCCGGCGTGGTCGGTGCCCGGGACCCACAAGGCTTCCGTTCCGGCCATCCTTGCCCAGCGGATGATCACATCCTGCACCGTGTTGTTGAGACCGTGTCCCACGTGCAGGACCGCCGTCACATTCGGCGGCGGCATAACGATCGTATACGGCTCGCGCTCACCGCCGACGCGCTCCGAGCGTCCGGCGCGGGCCTCGAAGACGCCCGCCTCGATCCACGCCCGGTAGATCTCGGGTTCGGTCGTGCTGAAGTCGTAACGATCGGGGAGTGACATAGGAGTAAAAACTAAGCATCCATAATGAAAACGGGCCGCTAAGAAGCGGCCCGTGAAGTTCGCCAGTTTTGCGACCTTTAATACCGGTCGCCGCTGTCGATCTGGGTGCCGCCTGGTTCTTCAGTTGGTTCGACGCGTGCGACTTTTCGGTCTGCCTCGAGTGGGTTGGCAACATGGTCCGCTTTGGGGACGCCTGTTGGCGCGACGGCCGAGCCACCGGTCCGGTCGCCGCGAACGGCGCGCTTCGCGCGCGTCCGGCGCTCGGCCAACCCCGCGGTGTCATCAGCCGCGTTGCGAATCGCGTCGTCCGTGTCCTGCCACCGGTCTTCGAGCACCGGCTTCGGATCGGCATGACGATCCATTTCGGTCGACGTACCCTGGCGACGGCGACCCGTTCCGACCTGGCGTCCTTCCCAGCGCGCCTCGGTCAACGCGGGATCACCTTCGCGGACTCGTCGGGCTGCTTCCTCGAAGCGACGCTCTTCGTCGCCGAGGGCGATTCGGTTGACCACGGTGTCGACGCCAGGGACGCCGCGCGCAATCGTCACCGCATGGCGGGCCTCGTTCTCGTCCTCGACCCAGCCGGCGAGTTCGATCACACCGTCGTTGAGCGATCCGATGTCGATCGCGCGCTCGCAGAGCACGGGATCATTTCGGAACGCTTCGAGGACGCGTTCTTCCAGCGTCTCGTCGTAGCTCTCGCCCTCGACTTCGTCCTCTTCGACGTCGTCGAACTCGTCCTCTTCTTCTTCGGCGACGCCGTGCGCGCTGATACGGCCTTCGTCTTGAGCGGCGCCGCGCCGGCGTCGAATCTTGGACGTCAATCCACTGAAGCCGCCGACGCGTTGCGCGACGAGCATTCCGGCGGCGAAACCTGCCACGGCACCGACAAGAGCGCCGACGACGATCGCAGTTGACGACGACTCGTCATCCCGATGGCGAAACCGTGACATGGAGAGTGAACCCCTGTGGCGGAGGTTGTTGCAGAAGGATAAGTTACGCTTCTGGAAAGCGCGAGAGGCGTCTTTCGCTCGCGTGCAAAAAGCCGGCCACCTAAATACATGATCGACCGCCCCTCAGACGCCGCAGATTCTGCGGCGAACTCGCTCACGCTCACGCTTCCCGACGGCTCCCACCGCACGGTGCCCGCCGGGACGCTCCCAGGTGAAGTCGTGAAGTCCATAGGCGAGCGCTTGTTGCAGGCGGCGGTCGCGGTGGAAGTCGATGGCGCGGTGCAGGATCTGGCCACGCCGCTGCGGAAGGGCGGGTCATTTCGCGTCCTCACGGAACGCGACGCGACGGCGCTCGACGTCCTCCGGCATTCGGCGGCGCACATCCTCGCGACGGCCGTGAGACGTCTGCGTCCCGACGCCAAAATCGGCTTCGGGCCGGCGATCGACGACGGCTTCTATTACGACTTCGAGGTCGCCGAGCCGTTCACTCCGGAGGACATCGCCGCGTTCGAAAACGAGATGCGGAAGGTGTCGGCGGAAAAGTTTCCGTTCGTCCGGGAAGAAGTGAATCGCGCCGAGGCACAAAAACGCTTTGTCGACGATCCCCTCAAGCTCGAGCGCCTCTCGGAGCTGCGCGACGACGAGGTCATCTCCACGTACACGGACGGTCCGTTCGTCGATCTTTGTCGCGGACCGCACGTGCCCGACACGTCGCGCGTGAAGCACTTCAAGCTCACGCACACGGCGGGCGCGTATTGGCGCGGCGACTCCAAACGGCAGATGCTCCAGCGCATCTACGGCACGGCCTTCTTCAAGAAGGACGAGCTGGACGCGCACCTGCTGCGCATCGAGGAGGCGAAGAAGCGGGACCATCGCCTGCTCGGCAAGCAGCTCGATTTGTTCATGATGCACCCGTACTCGCCCGGCGCCGTGTTCTGGACGGAGCGAGGCACGGCGCTGTTCAACGCGCTCACCGATTTCATTCGAGAGCGGCAGCGCGACGACTTCAAGGAGATCAAGACTCCGCTGCTCTACAACAAAGGGCTGTGGGAGACATCCGGGCACTGGGGCAAGTACCGCGAGAACATGTTTCTCGTCCTCGACACCGAGACGAACGAGCACGACGTCTCGCTCAAGCCGATGAACTGCCCGTCGCACTATCTGCTGTATCAATCGCACAAGCACTCGTACCGCGAGCTGCCGCTCCGGTACGTCACGTTCGACGTGCTGCACCGCAACGAGGTGACGGGCGCGCTCTCCGGTCTCGTGCGCGTGCGGCAGTTCCAGCAGGACGACTGCCACGTCTTCATTCGCGAGGATCAGATCGCGAGTGAGGTGGCGTTTCTTCTGCGGTTCATTCTGAGCTACTACGAGACGTTTGGCCTCACGGCGAAGGTCAAATTCGCGACGCGCCCCGAGACACGGATCGGCTCCGACGAGCTATGGGATCGCGCCGAGACCGCGCTGAAGGCCGCGCTCGAGAGCACGGGCCACGAGTACGAGCTCAAGCCCGGCGACGGCGCGTTCTACGGCCCGAAGGTCGACTTCGACGTCACGGACTCGATCGGCCGCCCATGGCAGCTCGGCACGATCCAGCTCGACTACAACGCCCCCGAGCGTTTCAAGCTCGAATACGTCGGGGAGGACAACGCGGCGCACACGCCGGTGGTCATTCACCGCGCGGTGAGCGGGTCGCTCGAGCGCTTCATCGCGATCCTGATCGAGCACTTCGCCGGCGCATTCCCGGTGTGGCTCGCGCCGGAGCAGGTGCGCGTGCTGCCGATCACCGACGATTATCGCGAGTATGCCGAGCGAGTCACGAAGGCCCTCCACGACGCCGGCGTGCGAGTGCATCTCGACTCGCGTTCGGAGACGCTCAAGTACCGCGTCGCCGAAGGCGCCCGGATGAAGGTGCCGTATATGCTCGTCGTCGGGAAACGCGAAGCGGAGCAGGGCACGGTCGCGGTGAACGTGCGCGGCGCGGGGAAGGAGCAGAAGCCCAACGCCATTCCGCTCGACCTATTCGTCGAGCGGGTCGTCGAGGAGAATCGTTCGCGGTCGCTCGTTCTCGCCGCGCACGCCTGACTTAGTCCGCGCGGATCGCCGTCATCGGATCGACGGCGAGCGCGCGGCGCGTCGGCACGATGCAGGCGAGCAGCGCCGCGACGACAAGCACGATCGCGGCCGCAAAGAACGACGCGCTGTCGGAGCGGGCCACGCCGAACAACTGGCTCTCGATGACTTTTGTTCCCCAATGAGCGATCCCTAACCCGACCGCCGCACCGCTGAGGGCGAGGGCGATACCGCCGACAATCACACTGCGCGCGATTCTCGCCCGCGGTGCGCCGAGGGCGACGCGAATCCCGATCTCGCGTGTTCGCTGCGCCACGGTGTACCCGAGCACGCCGTACAAGCCGATTGCCGCCAGGGCGAGCGCCAGTGCCGTGAAGAGTGTCAGCAACATCATGACGAAGCGCGGTTCGGCGATCGCGTCCGCAACGCCCGTCTCCACGCTGAGAACCTTCACCGTGACGCCCGGATCGATGGCATGAGCAAGCGCCTGAACGGGCTGCAGCAAGTCTGCCGTTCCCTGTGTTCGAACGAGGAGGGCAGCCGTGACGGAATCGGGCGCCGCGGAGTAGAGCAGCGCCGCCGTCGCTTCCTGTGAGACTGGCCCGCCGGTTGCCGCCTCCGCGGCTACACCCACGATTGTCCGCCACGGCTCCGTGCCCTCGTGCGCGACGCGAATGCGCTTCCCGATCGGCGACTCGCCACGCCACTGCTTCTTCGCGAATCCCGCATTGATGATCACCTGACCCGCGGCATCGGTCGTGTCGGTGAATTCGCTCCCGGCAACCATGCCTTGTCGCATGACTCCGAAATAGCCGTGCTGAATCCTGTTGACGCGAATGAACTCCGTGGACGTCGGCGGCGGTGCGGGGCGGCCTTCGATCTCGAGACGTCCGATGACGAAGGTCCACCAACCTGGTGGCGCCGAGGTCATCGTCACCGACGTAACGCCCGGGACCGAGGCGAGCCGGGTTTCGAGCGCTCGAAGAAACGCACCGCGCGCGGCGTTGTCGCGAAACGTTCCGCGCGGCACGCTCGGGCGAATCGTGTACAGTCCACTTGGCTCGAACCCGAGATTCGCGTGCTGCAGGTTGGCCACGCTGCGCACGAGCATCGAGGCGCCGACGACGAGCATCGCCGAGAGCGCCATCTCCGTGACGACGAGAATCTGCCGCACCCGTCCGCGGCCGGTCGTCGAACGCTGGGTGCTGCTCTTGAGCGCTTCGTTGGTGGAATCGCGTCCGGCATGGATCGCGCCGAGCACGCCGAACACGATGCTCGTCGCGATCGTTACCGCGAGCGCGGCGCCGAGTGTCGTGTAGTCGACGTGCGCGAGGGTGAGTGCGGGAAGGCTGGTTGGACTGGCGGCGAGAATGGCGCGCAACCCGATCCATCCGGCGAGCACGCCGAGCGCGCCGCCGGCAAAAGCGAGCAAGACGCTTTCGGTGAGCAGCTGTCGGAAGACGCGCGATTGGCCCGCCCCGAGCGCCGTTCGAATCGCGAGCTCCCGTCGCCGGCTGTCCGAGCGCGCCAACATCAGGTGGGCGACATTCGCACACGCGACGAGAAGCACCAGCGCGACGGCGTAGCCGAGCAGCATCAGCGAGTCGCGAAAGCTCACTTGACGGCCCGGCGGCGCGACGAGCGCGCGGAAATCCGCCTTCTCTCCGTGGGCGGCGGAGACACGCGCGAAAACGCTGTCCAACTCGACCGTAGCGCGAGCCGCGTCGAAGCCCGGGCGCAGACGTGCCACGACGGACGTTCCGTAACGATCGTCGCTCAGGTCCAGCGGCAGCCACACATCGGGCGTCGACGAACCGACACGCGGCAGGCGAAGGCTCGCCGGCAGGACTCCGATCACCGAGTACGTCGAGTCGTCGAGCGTGATGGCGCGTCCGATGATGCCGGGATCAGCACCAAACCGCGAACGCCATAGCCCTTCGGCGAGGAGCACTTCCCGTTTGTTCGTCGCAGTCTCGGACGACGTGAACATTCTACCGATGACCGGGCGAACACCGGCGAACGACGGGAAACTCGGTTCGATGCGCGTGGCGTGCACGTCGAGCCAATCACCGGTCGTGCGCAGCTTCAGGTCGCTCTGCGCGAACGCTTCGATGGCTTCCAACGCGTGCACGCCGGTTTTCCAGGCGCGCACGAGCGACGCCGGCGGCGCGATGGTCACGTTGATCCCGGTATTGTTCCCCTTGGCCGGCTGCTGGTACACGAGCACGACGCGATCCGCGCCGGGATAGGTGACCGGATGAAGCAGCACGCTGCTGACCGCGCTGAAGACCGCCGTCGCCGCGGCGATGCCGAGGGTGAGTGTCAGGATCGTAACTGTCGTCCAGCCCTTGTCGCGCCGGAGCGTGCGGAGCGCGAACGTTACGTCCTGCCGGAGATCGCTCAGATACTCGGTGCGTTGCATGCGGGCCTCTCGATGTCGCGCGGCCTCGAGGAGCCGAGCGCGGGATTCGGTGAGTGCTCCGAAGCGGCGGACCGCTTCGGCGTAGGCGTCGTCAGGGGATCGTCCCTGGTCGACGAGCTGTTCGGCGCGGAGCGCGAGATGGAGCTTGATCTCTTCTTCGACTTCGCGCTCCCAGCGGTCGCGCCGTCGGAGCGCGAGCGAGAGCGCGCGTCGAATTCCGGCGCGAATCACGACGCGTCGCCGTCGGGAAGGGAAGACTTGGCGGCGGTCAGGATGCCGGTGACCGTGCCCGCGTACTCGACCCAGTTCTTGGTCTCGGCGCGGAGGTGCGTGCGGCCGGCCGGAGTGATCTTGTAGTAGCGGGCGCGCCGATTGTTCTCCGTCACGCCCCACTCGGCTTGCAGCAGCCCGCGCTCCTCGAGCCGGTAGACGGCCTGATAGAGGGCCGAGTCCTCGAGCTCGAGCGACCCCCCGCCGGCGCGCTCCAGCCAGCTGACGATCTCGAAGCCATGCATCGGCGTCCAACTGAGGGCGCGGAGGACGAGGAGGTCGAGGGTGCCTTTGACGACGGGGAGGCGTGTCATGAGTTCTCCGAGAGACTCTATTGAGAGTCTGTATGGAAGCGTGTGGATATGATCGCCGATGCGTCGGCCGGCGTCAACCCTCTTGTGCGGATCGAGACGCGACGCGACTGTATACAGTCCGTCCGTCGTCCTCGTCACCGTCGATCATCGATGCGCTCATTGGTCGCCGCGGCGCTCGCGCTGGCGGCACTCGCTCCTGCCGGCCGCGCCAGCGGTCAGGTGGCCGACTCGGTTCCGCCTCGCGCCGGGTTCGTCGGCAAGATCCGAAGCTCGCTCGACAGCAGCGGCGTCCGCTCGGCGGACATTCGCCTGATGTTTGTCGACAGCGCGAAAAAAGTCTCGTCGAAAAGCGGCGTCGATTCGCTGGAAGTGTTCGTCGATACCGCGCGATCGAGAATCGGCGTGACCGATTCGGTCGGGAACTTCTCAGTGCGTCAGCTGCGCGCGGGCCACTACCTCATGGAGGTGCGCCGCATCGGCTTCGCGCCGCTCAGCGGGGTCCTCTCGGTCGATTCGACGGTCCTGTCGACGGTACTCACGATGGACGTCGTCTCACGGCTGCTGTCCACCGTGAAAGTCACCGCGGTCGCCAACGATCGCGTCAAGGAACGCCTCGATCGCGTCGGCTTCTTGAATCGCTATCGCTCGGCTGGATCCGGAACGTTCGTCAACCGCGCCGACATCTTACGCCGAAAGCCGCTGACCGTCGCGGACATCCTCAGTGCATACGGGATCCATGGTCAGGCGGAATTCATCATGGATCGGATGCCGGTCGATTACGACCTCCTGCGCGACTATCCGGCAGACCTCGTCATCGGCGTCGAGATTTACCGCCACAATCGGCCGACGGAATTCAACGGCACCCGGCGTGGAGCGACGATCATGTCCTCGGGAGGGATGGCGAATCTGATGATGCCGCAAGTGCTAATTTGGACGTTCATCCCCTGAGTGGAAGCGTGTGGCGAGCGCCTTTCGCCGAGTCGCCGAGTCGCCGAGCCACTCCGTTCTCCTGCATCCCCGCCCCCCTTAACTTTTGGTATGGCTGATTCATCTCGCATTCCGGTCATCGTTTCCGCCGCGCGCACCCCGATCGGCAAGTTCCTCGGCGGTCTTTCGACGCTCACCGCTCCCGAGCTCGGCGCGCAGGCGATTCGCGCCGCGGTGCAGCGCGCTGGCGTCGCGCTCGACGACATCGAAGAAGTGATCATGGGCAACGTCATCCAGGGCGGCGTCGGTCAGGCGCCGGGCCGACAGGCGATGCTCAAAGCAGGAATTCCGGCGACCGTGTCGGCGCTGACCGTGAACAAGGTCTGCGGCTCCGGCCTCAAGGCCGTGATGCTCGCCGCGCAGGCAATCAAGGCCGGCGACCGCGAAGTCATCGTCGCCGGCGGCCAGGAGTCGATGTCCAACGCGCCGTACTACAACTATGGAATGCGCGGCGGCGTGAAGCTGGGCGACCAGACGCTCGTCGACGGCATGATCAAAGACGGCTTGTGGTGCTCGTTCTGCGACGTCCACATGGGCGGACACGCCGAGTACACGGCGAAGAAAGCCGGCGTGACGCGCGAGATGCAGGATGAGTTCGCGGTTCGTTCGCACGCCAAGGCGGTCGCCGCGATCGAGGCCGGGAAGTTCAAGGACGAGATCGCGCCGGTGCAGGTGCCCGGACGCAAGGGTCCGACGACCGTCGATACCGACGAAGGTCCGCGCAAGGACACGACGCTCGAGTCGCTCGGCAAGCTTCGTCCGGCGTTTCCGTCGAAGAAGGGCCCGAACGACGACCTCTCCGTCACGGCCGGTAATGCGTCGAGTCTGAACGACGGCGCGGCGGCACTCGTTGTCACATCGGAGGCCTACGCGAAAGCAAACAGCCTTCCGATCCTCGCCCGCATCGATGCGTACGCGACCGGCGCCACCGAGCCACAGGATCTCTTTTTTGCGCCGATCCACGCCGTGAAGAATTTGATGGCGAAGAGCAACGCGTCGATCAACGACTTCGACCTCATCGAAGCGAACGAGGCGTTCGCGTCGCAGGCGATCGCGGATGGCCAGGGTCTGGAGTGGGACTGGTCCCGCGTCAACGTGAATGGCGGCGCCATCGCTCTCGGGCATCCGATCGGAGCGAGCGGCGCGCGTGTCCTCACGACGCTGCTCTACGCATTGAAGGACCGCGGGCTCCAGCGCGGGCTCGCTACGCTCTGCCTCGGCGGCGGCGATGCCGTGGCCCTGAGCGTCACTCGAATCAACTAACGAGCAATCTCTCATGACCACACTCGCTCTTCCGCGTCGGCGTTCGGCGGCTGTCACGGCCTTTGGGGTAGTCGGATTCGCGGCCGCGGTTGCCGCGGCGTCGCAGATCGCGATTCCGATTCCCGGCACTCCCGTGCCGTTCACGCTCCAGCCGATGCTGGTTGTGCTGGCGGGGATGCTGCTCGGGCCGGTGGCCGGCGCGACGAGCATGGTCCTCTACCTGCTCGCCGGGGCCGCGGGACTGCCGGTGTTCACGCCGATCGGGCTGCCGGGCATCGCCCGTTTCTTCGGGCCGACGGGCGGCTACCTCATCGCGTATCCGGCGGCGGCCTTCGTCGCCGGATGGCTGACGCGCCGCACGACGACGATCGGCGGACGGTGGCTCGCCGCCACGCTCGGCATCGTCGTGGTGTTCATCGGCGGGCTGACCCAACTG